>JAJYRI010000002.1 GCA_021794175.1 bacterium | reverse complement strand
CGCAAGTCGCGCAACATGATCCGACGAGGGATTTTTCGGCGGGGCGAGGCGCGAAGAGGGAGCAATGCCGTAGCATTGTGACCGATGAGCAACGCTGCACCCGGCGGAAAAGACCCGGCGGGCATGTTGCGCGACTTGCGGCTCAGGACACTAGCAGTGCTCGGCCGCCGCGAGGATCGGCTGGGCGGCGCTGCTCTCGTCGCCGGCTATAGCAGGCAGGCGTTTCTGGAAATCGCGCGCGGCGAGCCGGGCGAGTTGCGTATCGCTATAACCCGTCTTTTCCGACGGCGATTCCCCGCCGTTCCAGTAGACGGGATAGTGACCCGAGTAAATTGCGATCCAATCGCGATCCATCGGCGGCGCCACATCGATCTGGGTGGGGTCGGAGACCGTCGGAACGGCATAGTAACCCGTAGTAAAGTGTTGCATGCTCGCTTGCGTGTCGTTGATACGCATCGAATCGTAGGCTTCGAGCGTTACGACGAAGCCGTCGAGATCGCGAGCGGTTTTTCGCTGACGTCCGACCGCGCCCCCGAGCGCATTCACAAAGGCGACGAGCGCGGCTTTTTCCTTCGGATCTTTGACGCTTTTGGCGAAATTAAGGATTTTTCCGGTTTCGCGATCGGCATCGCGCGCATTTCGTAAAAGGCGACCGGCGAGATTGGAGAGATCGCTGAGGCCGTTTCGCCTGTCGATGCGATTTCCGTCGCTGAGGTTGACGGTGCGCAGACGTGTGATCGTCTGCTGCAGCGTCGCGTCATTGCGCAGCGCGAGCAGGATTGCGGCATTTGCGTGCACGGCCATCCGCGTGCACGGCGTCGTTGCCTTCACCCGAACGATGACTTTGAGCGGCGGGAGGACCGGCGCGGCATGCGGAGCCGGGGAGGGCGCCGGGGAGGCTGCCCCGGTCGATGCAGCGAGCGCGAGGGCGACGATTCCTTTTGCGATCATCGAGACACCATCCTAACGCGACATTTGACGGAATCAGAGATATAGCATGCGCCTGAAAAGCGCTTTCTGCAAGGGGGCCGGAGTCGTTTCAGCCGAACTCATGGCCCCGTGAAGCGTCTCTCGGCCCTGCTACTCTTGCTCGTCTTAGTCGGCTGCCGCGACGTACGCGTTCGCACCTATGGCGAGGGGCTCACCTATGCTGCCGGCCACGGCGACCGCATTGCGATCATCCGCAGCCGAGCGCAGCTTCGGCGTTACGGCCTCTCCGCTTCCGACGTGCGATTCCGAACGGAATTTTGCGTGGCACTCTTGATGGGTCCGCACCATCGCAGCGGCTTCCGGCAGATCGTCGAATCGATCGACGCCGGGCTGCGGCACGTCCGCGTGGTTGCCTTCGAACAACCGCCGGCCGACGGCGGCGAGCCGACACGCCCCTACCGCACCTATACGCTCTGGGTGATTCCGAATGCGGCATATCGGCGCGGAATTCAAGTGGTCGTGGTTACCCCGGAGGACCGCCAGGTCGCCGAGACGGTGCTGCCCTAATGGTTGCCGTCACGAATTTCTTCTACGATGTCCGGGTCGAGCGCCGCGGACTTCTGCTTGTGCCGAACGGCCGCGCCGATGCCGCCGAGGGCATGCTGAATCCGGCATTCGTTCAGGCGCGAAACGGCGAGCGTATGCTCTTCCCACGTATGGTCGCCGCTGGGAACGTCTCGCGCATCGGTCGCTTCCGCCTCGCGGGCGACGCGACAGCGATCGATGAAGGCTATGCGCTGGAACCGACGTTACCGTACGAATTACGTGCAGCGCACGGCTGGGGCTGCGAAGATCCACGGGTAACGTTCGTCCCCGCGCTCGATGCCTACATCATGGCCTACACGGCCTACGGGCCGCGTGGAGCGCGCATCGCTCTCGCCTATTCGCAGAGCGGAATCGAATACGAACGTCTCGGCCTCGTCGATTTTAGTGCTGCGGGTTTGCCCGATCACGATGATAAAGATGCCGCGTTCTTTCCCGAGCCGGTGCTTTCGCCCGAAGGGCACCTCTCGCTTGCGCTCTATCATCGGCCGATGCTCCATCTTTCGGCGGTAAATGGTGTTGCTGCAATTCCGGTCATTCGTGCGATGCCCTACGATCAACGCGAGTCGATTCGTATCGCGTACATTCCGCTCGAAAACGTGAAGCGCGATCGGCATGCATTACTCCAGGTTCGTGAGTCGGCGCTCGTGCTTTCGCCGGAAGCGGCATGGGGGCGTATGAAGGTCGGCGCGGGGACCCCGCCGATTCGCGTTCCCGAAGGTTGGCTATCGGTTTTTCACGGCGTTGATTTGCGCCGCATCGACGGCATCCATCCGCGTTTTTCCTATAACGCCGGCATCGTCGTGCACGATTACGAACGCCCCGACCGCGTGCTTTACCGTTCGCCGGTACCGTTTCTCACGGCGACCGAACCATACGAATGTCACGGCGTCGTCGATAATGTCGTTTTCCCCACCGGCATCGAGCCGCTGCCGCATCTCGGCGAGCGCGTATTCGATATTTACTATGGAGCCGCCGATTTCGTTGTCGCAGTCGCGCGCGTCCGCCTATCGCTGCGCGCATGACGATATCGCTCTTCTTAGCGATCGTCATCGTCATGGGAACGCTCATCGTCGTTACCTCGATCGCGCGACTGCATCGGCTGCAGATACACGTCGCCGCGACCACGGTGCCGGCACCGCCGAAGCCCTATCGCGACCGGCGTATCTCGCATTCCGCGCACGGGGCGGTCGATGCGCGTGGCGTGTGGGCGCTTGCCGCGCAGCCACGATGCTTCGAAGAGGTCGAAAAGAGTACCGGTTCGCAAGCGTACGTAAAGGCACATCTGCCGCCGCAAGCGCGCCGAATATCCTCGGGACGCACGCTCGTCTTCGGCAGTTGTCGCATCACCATCGACGGCGGAAGCATTATCGTCGTGCGCGGCGACGAACGTATCACCGTTCCGCCGCCCGCCGAACTCTACCAAACCGCATCGCGGCTCTATCTGTTGGCAAGGGGTGCCGCAGGGGGGCCGGAGTTGCGCGCCTATAAAGTGGTACCTCAATCGTGAACGAACTCGAAACCCGTGTCGGCGAGCGGCGCACCTTCGCCATTATTTCGCATCCCGACGCCGGGAAAACGACGTTGACTGAAAAGCTCTTGCTGTACGGAGGCGCAATTCACGTTGCGGGGCAGGTCGCCGCGCGTCGCGCGCGTCGTTCCGCAACGAGCGACTGGATGGAGTTGGAACGCGAACGCGGCATCTCGATCACTTCGACCGTGTTGCAATTCCCCTATCGCGGCCATACGATCAACCTGCTCGATACGCCGGGGCATCAAGATTTCGGCGAAGATACCTATCGGACGTTGATGGCTGCCGATAGTGCAGTGATGCTCATCGATGCCGCGCGCGGCGTCGAACCGCAGACGAAAAAGCTCTTTGCCATCTGTCGCGAGCGTGGTATTCCGCTCTTTACGTTCATCAACAAGATGGATCGCCCGAGCCGCGATCCCCTCGAGCTGCTCGACGAACTCGAGTCGGTGCTCGGTATCGCCGCATTCCCCATGAACTGGCCGCTCGGCAACGGCGAGCGCTTTCGGGGGGTCTACGATCGGACCACGCATGAGGTGCACGTCTTCGAACGCACTGCGCATGGCGCCACGCGCGCCGCGGTGCAGATGGCGGGGCTCGGCGACCCGGGATTGCGCGAACTCGTCGACGACGTGAGTTACCGTGAGTTTATCGACGGCATCGAGTTACTCGAAGGTGCGGGTGCTCGTTTCGACCGCGATGCCTTTGCAAGCGGTGCGGCGACGCCCGTCTTTTTCGGGAGTGCGGCGACGAATTTCGGCGTGCAGCTCTTTCTCGATCGCTTTCTCGAGCTCGCGCCGCCGCCCGGGCCGCGCGCCTTCCGCGACGGTGTTCCGGTACCGCCGGAATCGCCGCAATTTTCAGGGTTTGTTTTCAAGATTCAAGCCAATATGGATCCGCGCCATCGCGATCGCGTCGCCTTTCTCCGCGTTTGCAGCGGTGAGTTCGCGCGCGATATGGTCGTGCGCAACGGGCGGAGCGGAAAAGAAGTTCGACTCGCACGCGCGATGCGACTCTTCGCCGATGAGCGAGAATCGCTCGAGACCGCCTATGCCGGGGATGTCGTCGGGCTTGCTAACCCCGGCGTGTTCGCCATCGGCGACGCCGTATTCGTCGGCAGCGAGCTGACCTTCGCGCCGATTCCGGCGTTCGCCCCGGAACATTTTGCGAGCGTTCGGAGTATCGATAGCGCGGGCTACAAGTCGTTTGCGAAGGGGATCGCGCAGTTGCGAGAAGAGGGAGCGGTTCAGGTCTTCTATCCATACGGATCGATGCGCTCGGAACCGATTTTAGGGGCGGTCGGCGAGCTGCAATTCGAGGTTGCGAAATATCGCCTCGAGGCGGAGTACAACGTCCGCACGCATTTCTCGCGGCTCCCCCACGATACGATTCGCCGCGTGGAAGGCGAGCTCGTCGGAGCGACGCCGTTACAGCTGGGCAGCGGTTCGATGCTGTTGGAAGATTGGGAAGGTCGCCCGGTCTTGCTCGCCGAGCGCGAGTGGAGCTTGCGATTGATCGAGGAATGGAATCCCAAGCATCGACTGGTGCCGTTCACTACACGTTTGCAACAGGAGGCTACGGCTTAACATGAAGCGGATCGCACTCGTTCTCGCTGCTCTCGCGGCACTCTCGCTCGCCGGTTGCGGCGGAGAGAACCGTTACGAACGCCTCGCCGATCGCATTACACGAGCGATGCAGAACAACTCCATCGCTCCGGTGCAGAGCGAACTTGCGAAAGGCATCAACATCGACCGCGTTCGCGTCGCCGAGGCGGCCGACGCACTCGCGCCGCTCGGGAAGATCGAATCGGTGAAGGAAGTGAAGCCCTGCGAGCCCGGCGTCCACTGCTTTATCGTGAAGTTCCAGAAAGCAACCTATCGCGAAAAATTGCGTCTCGATGAAAATGGAAAGATCGTGGCGTGGCGCTATTCCCCGGAATAGCGGATATTCGCGCGGCTGCCGAACGTCTGCGAGGGGTCGCACATCGTACGCCGGTCTTACGGTCGCGAACGCTCGACGCGCGCGTCGGCGCACAAGTGTTTCTTAAATGCGAGAGCTTTCAGCGTGTCGGTGCCTTCAAATTTCGCGGTGCGTATAACGCGCTCGCCTCGCTTTCCGAAGAGGAACGCGCGCGCGGCGTCGTCGCGTACTCGAGCGGCAATCACGCACAGGGAGTCGCGCTCGCCGCAGCCCTGTTGGGGATCGAGGCGACCATCGTGATGCCGCACGACGCTCCGACGAGTAAGCGCGATGCGACGCGCGGATACGGTGCGCGCGTCGTCGAGTATCGGCGCGGCGAGGAGGATCGCGAGGCGATCGCCGCCGAGATCGTCGTGCAAACCGGAGCGGTCACGATCGCCCCGTACGACGACCCGCGCATCGTTGCCGGCGCCGGGACCGCCGCGCTCGAGCTCTGTGAGGAGATCGGGAATCTGGACGTTCTCGCACTGCCGGTCGGCGGCGGGGGATTACTCTCGGGCAGTGCGATCGCCGTTCACGAAAGCTCGCCGGATTGCGCGATTTGGGGCGTGGAGCCCGAGGCCGGGAACGATTTTCAGCGCTCCCTCGCCGCAGGAGAGCGCGTGAGTATCCCGGTTCCGCAGACGATTGCCGACGGCTTACAGACGACTTCGCCCGGGAGGCTGACCTTTGAAATTGCGCGCGCGCACGGCGTGCAAATTGCTACGGTCGACGATGACGAGCTGCGCGACGCGATGCGTTTCGCCTGCGAGCGGCTGAAGATCGTCCTCGAACCCAGCGGCGCGGCGGCGCTTGCGGCATTGCTATCCGGACGCATCGAATCCATCGGAGGGAAAGTCGGCGTCATTCTTACCGGTGGGAATATCGACGCGGCGCGCTTCGCCGCGGCGATTACGTAACGATGCGCGATATTCTTCTACGCGCACCGCGCTGGGCGCTCGCGCTCGCGCAATTCGCGCATGGCGCATCGTGGGTGCTTTTGTTCTGGGTTGCAACCGCGGTGGGTGTCGCGGGGCTCACGCCTGCGGCGATCGCTTGGATCCACCTCGTCGCTTTAGGTTGGATGACGCTCACGGCACTAGCGATATTGACTCCGCTGATTCCCTCGGCTACCGGCGTTTCATGGCGGGCGCCGCGGCTGCAGCACGTCGCAGTCGCCGGTTTCGCGGTCGGGGCGATCTGCTTCCCGGCGGCGTGGCTTGCATTCGAACGCGCTATCCCGGCACTCGGCGGCATTCTCGCGATCGCTGCGATCTTCTACGTCGCGCTCGCATTGTGGACGCTCGCGGGTGCCGCGCGAGGGGAACGCGTCGAACGCGCCGTCGCGCGGGCCTTCTCGCTCTCGTTGTTGATTTTCGCCGTCGTTGCCATCATCGGTGCGACGCTCGCCGGTGCGATTGCGACCCCGGAGATTCCCACGTGGTTCGGACATCTCGCGCGCGCACATGGCGCGCTCGCGCTGCTGGGATGGTTGACGCTACTCATTTACGGCGTCTCGGCGCGAACGCTACGCCTGCTCTTTGTGGTGCGCTCGCGCCTTCTCTTCGCGCATATCGTGGTCGGAACGCTGGGAATGGCCGGAGCGATCGTCCTCGCCGCAGGCGCTGGAACCGGGTCGCCCACGACGATGTGGATTGGCGCCGTTGCAATGGCGATCGCTGCGATCGCCTACGCGATCGACACCTTCGATATCGTCGCGCGTGCCCAGGGCGCGATGCTGCCGCGAGCCTTTGTGGTAGCGAGCTTGCTGTGGTCGCTTGTAGCAATTGCCCTCGGTATCGGCACGTTGCTCGGCCACGATTGGAGCGATGCATTCGGCTACGTCGTGCTCGTTGGATGGATCGGGCAGATGCTCGACGCGCATGTAGCAAGCCTCGCTCGACCGCTTCCGGGCTGGCTCGCCTTCGTCGCGTTCCAGAGCGCCGTTCTCTACGGTGTGGTGGGTTTGCTTGCGGGCCTGGCTACGCCGGTGGCACTAGCGGCGGCGTTTGGCGGACTCGGATGGTGCGCGGCGATCGTCGCGATCGGGTCGGGTCATCGTCCCATCGAATAGAACTCAGCATTCGGGCGCATGTCCATCATGCCGGCCATGCGGTTCGAGAAGCTGAAGAATGCCGCGACCGCAGCGATATCCCAGATATCGTTGTCGGTGAAGCCGGCTGCGCGCAGCGCGTCGATCTCCGCATCGGTCGCCGCAAATCCCGGTTCGTTGACGCGCGACGCAAAAGAGAGCATCGCGTGCAGGCGCTCGGATATGTCGGCGGTTCGCCAATTATTCGCGATCTGTTCGGCGAGTTGGGGATTCTTGCCGATAACGCGCAGCGCCGCTCCATGCGCGGTCATACAGTACTGACAGCGATTTTCGCTGGAGACCGCGACGACGATCGCCTCGCGTTCGAAACGCGAAAGCCCGCTCTCGCCGCGCATGAGTATGTCGTGATAGGCCATAAACGCGCGGAAATGCTCCGGGCGTTGCGCGTACGCGCGAAAGACGTTCGGAACGAAGCCGATGCGTTCGCGGTTCTTCGCGTAAATCGCCGCGATATCGTCGGGGAGCGTCGCCTCGTCGGGTTCGCCGAACCGCGAGGGCCGTATAGGGTCGTTCATGCCGCATCGTTCTCCGGAATCGGCGTCGTCCTTTTTTGCAACACAAACGGCCGCGCGAGCTGCACGAGTAGGCCCGCCCACGCAACCAGCGCGAATCCGGCAGCGAGCTGCTGCAACGCGGCGGCGTAGAGTATGCCGCCGAGTACCCAGAGTGCGAGAATCGCATACCCGAGCGGCGAGTGATTCATCTCGCCGAGCGTGGGGATATTGCGCGTGCCTTCGCGCCGCGACCGCGCGATCCACCACAAAAATGGAACGATGCGCTGTAGATAGCCGACCACCGCACAACCGACGAAAAACCAGAGCGCGAGTAGAATCGCCAGCCGCCCATCTCCATATGCAAGCGCAAGGGGCGCACCGAGCGCGCCGAGACCGGAGAGCAGCGCATAGACGAGCGTTTCGCGTTGGTAGGCCGGGTTTCGATCGCGCAGGACGCGCACGAGCGTGAAGAGGAAGGCTGCGGCCGCAACCGCGAGCGGTATGAAGACGAGCTCCGGTGCGAAAAAGACGGCGAGCAATGCGAGAACGGCGGCGAAGCCGGTCGCGCCGGCGAGATACGGCGCCTGCGGTTCGATATCGAAGCGCTCGAACATGCGCAGCAAGCGTAGCGTGACGCCGACGATGAGCGTTCCGAAAAAGCCCGCGAGCCCGACCACGGCATGCGAAAACACGTCCCTACCGGTCGAATCGCCATCCAGGATGCGCTGTGCCGTCCATAGCCCGATGACGATGGTCGCGAGCAGCCAAAGGAGCGAGAACGCCGCCGCTGCGGCGGGTGCAGGCGGGCGTTGCCCGCGCAGGGTCGTTGCAACGACAACCGTTTGGACCAATACGCCGAGAAGAACGATCGTGCCGCCGTCGCGTACGGCAGAGAAGTTGCCGTTTGCAAAGCCGAGGACGAGTGTCGCCGTTCCAAGGATCGCGAGCGCGAGGTGCACGTAGCAGAGCGGCTGCAAACGCAACGGCGTCATGGCGACGACCGGGATAAATTGGTAGATCAGCCCCATCGCCGTGGTGAGGAAGAAGCCGAGGATCAGCGCGTGAAGCGCAGCGAGCGGCGGCGGCGACCCGAGGAGGTTCCACAGCAGCAGCGCTCCGAGCCAGAGCAGCGCCGTTGCGACGAAGGAAAGCGGAATCTGCGGCGGCGGTACGGTCGAGGCGCGTTCTTTCACGGTGCCATCGAGTATAGCGCAAAAGAGAAACGGCCGGTGCGCCTTTGCACCGACCGTTTCTTTCGCTCCACGGCGAGCGCGACTAGCCCTTGATGTTCCCGCAGGCGACGTAATCCTTCAGATCCAGGAGACTCTTGTGGATATTGATCGCATAATGCGAGGCGAGCATCTGTGAGATCGTGACCCCACTCACGAGCGTCTTGCTAACCCCGTTGACGGTGTTATGCAGCGGCCACTCCGGTGCGGCATTGATATTGCCGCAGGTCCCGGCGTGAATGTGCGTCGGTTGAGCGGCCTTATTGCCGATCAGGTGCACGGTGACGACGACCCCGCCCTTCGTTTGCACGAGTGTCGCGGAGCCATGCTCTCCGCTATGGTTGAGCGAAGCGATGGTAACGTTCAGGTGCGTCGGCGCGGCGAGTGCGGCTCCCGCAAGCGAGAGTGCGAGAAGCGCGGCGGCTACAAAAGTAAAACTGCGTTTCATAGATTACCCCTTTCCAGTTCGCTTCAACGCTTCGTCGATGAGTTTGGATGCAAAGGCCCGCATCGCCGGGGTGGGGGCGGCATCGACCCCATCGATGACCGGCAGCAGCTCGCCGAGCTCTCCGTTGAGGTTTGCCCAGCGTCCCGCGGCCTTGCGATCGTTCCGGGTACGTGCCGCTGTAAACGCAGCGTAGCTCGCGTTCATCGCACGAACCAAGCGCCCGGCGAGTGCATACTGCGAAGCGTAGGTCGCTGCGCTCAGGTGAATTTGCGGATCGGGGCGCAGCAACAGCGTTGTCTGTTGCACGTGCCCGTCGACGACGAGTTTGACGGTATAGTGACCGGGCGGTGCGAGCGGGCCCTGGGGTACCTGCGGCGTCTTGTGCGGTACCGCGGAGATCGGCAGGTCGTAACCGATGCTCGCCGGCGGCGCCCCATGCAGATCCCAGTAGATGCGGTGCATGCCGGCGCTCGCCGAGGGCCGCGTCTGCGGGCGCTCCCACCACGCCGGCTTATCGAGCCCAGGCATTGCGGGGCGCTGCGGTTCGTCGGTTGCATAGCGCCGGACGAGTTTACCGCGAGCGTCGTATATTGCGACGACGACATTTTTTGCCGGTCGAGCCAACGCGTAGTCGATCGCCGCGCCGTAGGGCGGGTTCATGCCGGTCGGCGTCTCCGGCGGGAGCGGCGTATCGGTATTGACGCTGCGTCGCATGCGATAGGCGCTTGCCGGTGCGAAGAGGTGCGCGCGTTGCGCGAGCACCTGCCGTGAGAGCGTACGCAACGGCGCGATATCGTCGAGAATCCAGAAGCCGCGGCCGTGCGTCGCGACGACGAGATCGTTGAGGTGCACGACGAGATCGCGTACCGAGGTATGCGGAAGATTGAGTTGGAGGCTCTGCCAGTGCGCGCCGTCGTCGAACGAGACGGCAACGCCGTTTTCGGTGCCGGCGTAGAGCAGGCCGGGGCGTTTGTTATCTTCACGAACGGCATCGACGGGCTGCATCGGTAAGCCCGCGACTGCGAGCTTCCAGTGCTTGCCGTAATCGTGCGTGACGTACACGTACGGGTGCATATCGTTGAGACGGAAACGCGTCACCGCAAGATAGGCGGTCGCATCGCTGAAACGGCCGGCATCGATCTGCGAGACTTTGCTCCATGGCGTCATTCCCTTCGGCGTGACGTTCGTCCAATGCGCGCCGCCGTCGCGCGTCAGCCACACGCGCCCGTCATCGGTTCCGGCCCAAAGCGTTCCGATGCGGCGATACGACGGAGCGAGGGCATAGACGACGCCGCGCTGAGCGTTCCGCGCGTTGACTTGGCTGCGAAACGATCCGAGCGTCGCGGGTACGACGAGGTGCCGATAGGCAAGATCGGGCGAGATGCGTGCCCACGTGCGCCCCTCGTTCTCGCTGCGATAGACGAAATCGCTGCCGTAATAGAGTATGTGTTTGTTGAAATGATTGAACGCGATCGGCGCAGTGCGATCGAAACGATCGCGTGGATGGAGATTGGGGCCGTACGGCAGTACGTCGGGGGAGACTTCGAGCACTTGTCCGGTACGCGAATCGAAACGCTCGAGTTTTCCCCCGAAAAAGCGATGCGCGTGTAGGGGATCGGGCACGACGTATCCGTATTCTTGGGCGCCCGCCGTCATCCAGTCGCGCATGGTGATCTCGCCCCACGGCCCGTAACTGCGCACGCAGGCCGAGCCCGATTCTTGCTGGCCTCCGCAGACCCAGTACGGATACCCTGAACTGACGTTGACGTGATACATCTCCGCGGTCGGTTGGTTGTACCACGAACTCCAGGTTTTGCCGCCGTCGACCGAAACGGTCGCGCCTTGGTCGGCGCCGAGAATAATGTGCGTCGGGTCGAGCGGGTCGATCCAGACCGTGTGATAATCGTCGCCGCCCGGAGCGCCCTTCATCGCCGTCCAACTTTTGCCGCCGTCGCGCGAGCGCCAGGTCGAGGTATTGACCGAGTAAACGATATTCTCGTTCCGTGGATCGACTGCCATCTCGGCGAAATCTTCGGTGCGTCCGCAGACGCGATTCTCGGAATCGGTGAGCGCCCAACTCGCCCCGGCGTTATCGGAGCGATAGATCCCGCATGCAAAACCGCGGGCGACGACGGCATAGACGCGATTGGGGTTCGACGGCGCGATCGCGATGCCGATTCTTCCTACGCGTTTCGGGAGGCCGGCGGTGAGTTTCGTCCACGTCGTTCCACCGTCGGTCGATTTGAAGAGCCCGTCTTGATGCGGGTGTTCGTAGACCGCTTGCAGCATCCACGGACCGTTGCGCGATGCCCAGAGCGCGGCATAGACGACCTGCGGATTCGTCGGGTCGATGCGCACGTCGACGGCGCCGAGATCGGGGCCTCCGCCGAGCACGCGAGTAAAGTGTTTGCCGCCATCGACGCTGCGATAGAGCCCGCGTTGCGCGTTGGGACCGTACGGATGCCCGAGTACGGCGACGAACAACCGATCGGGGTTTTGCGGATCGACGGCGATATGTTGGATCTGTTGCCCGGAGCGTAAGCCGAGGTGCTGCCACGTCTTGCCGGCGTTGTCGGAGCGGTAGACGCCGTTGCCGACGGCGAGATCGGGGCGGCGCAGGCCTTCACCGCTGCCGACGTAGAGAATATTCAGATCGCTTGGAGCGACGGCGAGTGCGCCGACCGATCCGCTCGATTCGGCATCGAAGATCGGGCTCCATGTGCGTGCGGCGTTCGTGCTTTCCCACACGCCGCCGTTGACCGAGGCCATATAGAACGTATTGGGTTGCTGTCGCACACCGCTGACCGCGACGGTGCGTCCACCGCGCAAGGGGCCGATAAATCGCCAATGGAGCGCCGGTAGCGGCAGCGGCGCTGCCGCGATCAACGCAAATGCAAAGAGCGGCGAGAGGAGCGAGAGATAGCGGCGCATAGATCGGCCTCCTGTTGGTGACGTGCGGTGGAGTGGGTTAGCGGCGCGTGCGGCGCGCGCTGCGTTTTTTCGGTTGGAACGGCGTTCCGGGTTCGAACTTCGACCGACGCGAGATCGTGTCGTCGACATCTTCGCAGCCGATCGGCGAGAACTCGCGGCAATCGCCCGGCCGCCCTTCGTAGACGCCGCAGTAATAACGGCCGCTCTTGGTTCCCTTGAGGAAAACGCAGCGGTCGCTCACCTCTTCGGTGACTTTGCGAACCCATCCGAGATGGTAGCCGTCGGCGGAGCGCCGCTCGACGATGTATTCGCGCAGCACGTCGGCGACGCTCATGTCGAGATGCTCGGCGAGCCGCTCGACATCGGCGCGGGTAACGAAAGGTTCGTAGCCGCTGCAGCACTCGGCACAGCCCGGAGGGCAGGCGATATTCTCCGGCATGTCCTTGAGGTGCTTGCGCGCGAGATCGATAACGCCGGCGATCGCGCGGACGAATGCGGCATCGTCGTTATATTTATAGACCCATTCGCGCTTGACGATTTCGTTCGCGTTATAGTAGCGCGTCGTGCGTTCGTCGAATTCGACGGTAATATGCTCCTCGTCGATCTCGATTTTCGTTACGTGCTCCATGGGACGGGTGTCGAGCATCTCCGGGTGCGTGGGCTGCCCGGTCTCTTTGGTATATGCACGCAGTCGCGTGAGATCGATCGTTTCCATCCGGTGGTGATTCGACCAGCCCGGCGGGGCTGGCCTTTGCCGCTGAGGAATACTGGGCCGAAGCTATGAGAACTGCAATCGGAATCGATCTGGGTGGGTCGCACGTCACCGCCGGCGTCGTCACCGACGACGGCGCGATTCAAAGCCAGCACGAACGCGACCTGAGCGATCTTACGTTCGAGCGAGTGGTCGCGGTGGTTGTCGAGGTGACCAACGCGGCGAGGAGCGCGGCGCCTTCCAAGGTCGAGGCGATCGGCATCGGCTCGCCCGGAAACATCGATTTGCACGACGGCTCGGTGCGCTACAGTCCGAATTTCGGCTGGAACGGCGTTCCGTTGGGAAAACGCCTTCGCGAGGCGCTCGGAATGCAAGTCTTCGTCGGGAACGACGCGCGCTGCGCGACGCTGGGTGAATATCATTTCGGTACCGGAAAGGGCGCAAGCGACTTCGTTATGCTGACGCTGGGCACCGGGATCGGCGGCGGGATCGTTGCCGACGGGGAGTTGGTGCTCGGGCACGGCTTTGCAGCCGGGGAGATCGGGCACCATCAAATTCGCCCCGAGACCGGGTTCATTTGCGGTTGCGGGAAGATCGGGTGTATGGAGGCGCAGGCGTCGGGAACCGGGTTGATACGGCACGCAATGGCGGTAGCGCCCTCTTTTCCGCGGAGCTTTCTGCTCGATCCCGATAAGGGGAAGCTCGGCTCGAAAAAAATCCGCAAGGCAGCGCAAGCCGGCGATCTCCACGCGTTAGCGGCATGGAAAAATTATACAAGCGACCTTGCGCTTGGATTGGCAAACGTGATCGCGTTCACGAATCCCGAGTTGATCGCGCTGGGAGGCGGCGTTTCGAGTGCCGGCGATTACATGCTCGATGCGGTTCGTTCGCGCGTCGACGACCTGACGACGATGGCGCCGAAAGGAACGACGCGAATCGAAATCGCACGACTTGGAAACGATGCCGGGCAGGTCGGCGCGGCGATGATGGCTCTTCAGGGAGGACTCGATAAACATGGATAACCTACACGGCGCGTTTATTACCTATGGCGAGCGTCGTGCGTACGTCGCGCTCCCCGAATCACCCGGGCCGCATCGCGCGGTGCTGCTCTACATGGAAGCGTTCGGCGTGAACAACTATATTTCCACCGAGTGCGACCGTCTCGCGCGGGCCGGTTTTCTCGCCATCGCCCCCGACTTTTTCGACGGGCGGACGTTCGCATACGACGACTTTGAAAACATTCGCCCGATGTTGCAGGGGCGCAGCGATGCGGATTGGCTCGCGCATATTCGCGCAGCGATCGCGTGGCTCGACGCGCGCCACGACGTCGTGAAGGCGCCGCTCGGCGCGCTCGGCTTCTGCATGGGCGGTCGGCTCGCATTTCTCAGCGCGCTGGAATTTCCCGACCGGATCGGTGCGGCGGTCGCGTTCTACGGCGGCGGCATCGCCCCCGACGAACCGAGCCTCGGGCGTCCGATCTTGGTCGGGCGCGTCGGCGAATTGCGCGCTCCGGTGATGCTGCATTACGGGGCCGACGATTCCGGCATCACGCCGGTGGAGCACGGGCGTCTCGCTCAGGCACTCTCGGAAGCGAAGAAGAAGTTCTCGATGCATCTCTACCCCGATGCCGGACATGGATTTGCCTCGCGCGATCGTGAATCGTATCGCGGCGCGGTCGCCGAAGAGGCTTGGGACTTATCGCTGGAGTTTCTGCGCGCGACGTTGCCGTGAGCGGTCGTCCGCTCGCGCTGATTACCGGTGCTTCCGGCGGCATCGGGTTGGAATTCGCCCGCATTCTGGCCGCAGAGGGCTATGATTGCGTGCTCGTTGCGCGATCGCGCGAACGGCTCGAGTTCATCGCCGCCGATATACGGGAAAAGCACGGCGTTGCGGTAACGTGCGTCGCCGTCGATCTCACCCTCGATGAAAGCATCGCCGAGCTCACCGCCGCGATCCCACGCTGCGATCTCTTGGTCAACAATGCCGGCTTCGCCAACAACGGGCGTTATGCCGAGCTCCCGGAGGACGACATCGTCGGTGAGATTCGGCTCGACGTGCTGGCGCTCGCGCGCTTAACCCGTCGCTACCTTCCGGCGATGCTCGCCGCCCGGAGCGGCGGCATCATCAACGTGGCATCGACGGCGGCGTTTCTGCCCGGGCCGCTGATGGCGACCTATTACGCGAGCAAAGCCTTCGTTCTCTCGCTCTCCGAAGCGCTCTGGGAGGAGGCTCGCGGCAGCGGCGTCACGGTGAGTTGTCTCTGCCCGGGTGCGACGAAGACCGCGTTCTTTACGCGCGCAAAAATGGAGGGAACGCCGCTCCTCTCGATGCAGCCGCTCGCCGATGCGACGATGGTTGCGCGCGCCGGTTACGAGGGATGGAAACGCGGAAAGCGCGTCGTGATTCCCGGAGTAATGAACGCCGCGCTCGCCTTCTCGCCGAAAGTTACGCCGCGCGCGATGTTGCTGCGTATCTCGCGCCGGTTGGTCGAACGATAGATTTCCTGCGTCCTCACATCGATGCGAGGCGCTTAGAGCGCGGCGAGTTGGAGTTGCGGCGCGAACGGTGAATCGTCGGCGGGAATCGTTCCGTCGACGGCGATCTGCGAGATGAGCGCGGCGATGCGGCGCGAGGATGCCTTCGGTGCAACCTCTTCCTGACGGATGCGAATCTGCACCAGGCGCGCCGGGTCGGAGATCATGCGCTCGACTGCGGCGACCACCTGGGCCGCTCCGTGAAGCGCGACTTCACCGAGGCCGTTCTTTCGCACGAAATCGACGTTCCCGCGCTCTTGTCCCGGAACGTAATCGTAAACGACGACCGGCAATTGTGCGGCGTTCGCTTCGGCGAGTGATCCCGGGCCGGCTTTGGTGACGAGCAGATCGACGGCGCGGAAATATTCGGGGATCTGGTCGGTGAATCCGAGCAGATGCATCGGTGTCGGAAGGCTCGGTGCGAGTTCTGCGAGGCGTTCGCGGAGCGCCTCGTTGCGCCCGCAGACGACGACGAGTTCGACCGGAAGGTGCGCTTTCGCCAGGGCGATCGCCGTGGTCATCAATTTGCCGCCGCCTTCGCCGCCTGCCATCAGCATGACGATCGATGCCTGTTGCGGGAGCCCGAGTTCGCGACGCAGTTCCGATTTGGTCCCGACGACATCGTCGAATTTCGGATGGATCGGGTGACCGAGCCAACGAAGGCGCGCCGGTGAGACGCCGCGCGAGAGCGCGCGGAGGTAGACTTCGCGGGCGGGAACGACGATCGCATCGGCATCGGGGGTCAGCCAGGACTCGTGGACTTTCCCGAGGTCGGTGATCACCGTCACGATGGGAATGTGGTTGAGGCCGGCGTCGGCGCGCGCGCGGAGCGCGGCATGATTGAGTAACGGGTGAACCGAGACGATGACGTCGGGACGATATTCGAGGAAAAGATTGCGGAGCCGTTCGCGATAGAGCGGCTCGCAAAAACGCACCAGGGCGCGATAGCGGCGTCGGCCGTTGGTCGCATAATAGAGCGCGCCGTAAACGGGCGGGGCGTAGCGCAGCGCCATGCTGTATCCGAGCCCCAGTTGGGTCAGCGGAAACGCGCAGTGCGCCGCAACGTCGTCGATGCGGTGTTCGAACGAAGGGTCGGTGCGTTCGTCGAGCGCCGCGCAAATTGCGTTGCTGGCGCTGCGGTGGCCACCGCCGGTATCCGAAATAAGAAAGAGTGCGCGCTTTGCCATTATCTCCCCGTTAGGCGCGCACCGGTATCCTTTTCGCTCGCCGACGTCGCGTCGACGCGTTGCGGGTGCGGCGGCTGGTCGGGGCGAGAAGGCTGATGAGCGCTCGAGCCGGAGCATCGTAAAAGCGGAAGATGTCGCCGAACTCGATCTCGGGGTTTCGGTGGTGGCCGTCATGATCCTCGGGAAGGACGACCTGAAGAGGGCGGAGGATCGCTTGCACCCAGCGAGGGCTCTTCCAGCCGAGTTCGGTGGTATGCCGCCACCAAACGTGGAGCTGGCCGAGGAGGAGTCCAAGGAGGGCTCCTTCCCAGGAGAGCCGCGCGGCAAAGGCGGCGACGATGAGGTAGGGCAGCGCTCCTAGGAACCCGTCGAGTAGAATCGCCGGATCGCGGGAAAGAACGGCGTGATCCCAATAGGAACGACGGCGGTCGTGATGGGTGCGCAAGTGTAACGTGAACCACAGATGCTGCGGAACGTGGTAGAAGAAGGTCGAAGCGAGATCGCCGATAACGAGGACGATCAGTAATGCGCCGACGATATTCATGGTTGCGTTCCCTTCTCGCTCGCGCGACGCCGATAGCGTTGACGCTCTTGTGCGCATGTAGCGCGTTCTCCTGGCACCGGGCGCAACCCCGTGCTCGAATGCATCGATTCGACGTGCCGTTAGTTAATGCGATCTTAAGTTGGCCGCGCCATCGTCTGCTGCATGGGCTCGCAGGCGGAGATCTCGTGCGAAACGGCGGCACCGTTCGTCACGATTCGCTCGCAATCGCACGCGCGATCCTCGCCGATAATCCGCGCATCGATGCAGTTGCGGCCCTCTATCTTGCGATAAGTACGCAACGCGCCGCGCGTGAAAACGCGTTGCCGCCGCTCTTTCTCGCTGCGACGCTGCTGCAAGAATCTGCTTACGATCCTTACGCGCTTTCCTCGTCGGGTGCAATCGGCATCGGTCAATTCATGCCGGGAACCGCTGCGGAGGTCGGGCTCGACCCGTTCGATCCGTATGCATCGATCCGCGCATCGGCGCAGCTACTCGGCGGTTACGTCGATCGATATCGGATGAAGGGTGTCGGAGCACCGGTCGGCTCGCCCTACGCGCTTGCCTTGGCTGCATATAACGCCGGGCCCGGTGCGGTGCTTGCATATCGCGGCATTCCACCGTATGCCGAGACCGTACAATATATCGCATTGATTCGCTATCGATGGGATAAGATGCGCGCGTACGAGCGACGCGGGCGGATTCTTTTGCGATTGTAGGAGTTTGTCCGACTTCGGCGCATTTCCGCTTCCAGATCGCCTTTTGACCGAATACTTCGTTGCTCATCGGTCACGAAGCTACGGCTTCGCCCCCTCTTCGCGCCTCGTTTGCGAACAAAATTCGATGCTGGATCCGACAATGGCCAAAGTCAGACGAACTCCTAGCGAAGCGCGCCGACGATGAGTCGCTTCCGACAATTGCTCGCGCGACAACCGATCGCGCGCGATTCCGTGCAGAGCGATGGGCCGAAGCTTCGTCGCGCGCTCGGATGGCCCGCACTCACCGCAATCGGCCTCGGCACGATGCTCGGCGGAATTTTTCCGACGATCGGCGCGGGCGCGCACGTCGCCGGGCCGGCGGTCATACTCGCCTACCTCTTCTCCGGACTCGTCAGTCTCTGCGTCGCGCTCTGTTACGCCGAATTCGCATCGATGGTTCCGATCGCGGGAAGTGCTTACACCTACGCCTACGCAACGCTCGGCGAGTTCGTGGCGTGGGTGATCGGCTGGGATCTCATTCTCGAGTACGGGCTATCGGTTGCGCCGACCGCTTCGTCGTGGTCCCAATATGCCGGCCATTTATTGGCGAAAGCCGGCATCGTTCTGCCGCCGTGGGCGCGCGAAGCGAATGTCTTTACGGCGCATCCGCAGTTCGATCTCATCGCGGCGCTCATCACGCTTGCGATTGCCGCCCTGGTGGCGATCGGTATTCGCGAATCCGCCCGCATCAACGGGGCACTGGTGATCTTTCAGGTGCTTTCGATGCTGATCTTCCTTGCGGTGGTTCTGCCGGGCGTCCATGCAGCAAACCTCACGCCGTTCGCACCGCATGGCTGGCATGGCATCGTTGCCAGCACGGCGCTGGTCTTTTACGCCTATATCGGCTTCGATACCGTAACGGTTGCCTCCGAAGAAGCGCACGAACCGAAACGACACGTGCCGATCGGCATTCTCCTCGCACTTGCGATCGGCGGGCTACTCTACGTGGCGATTGCGTACGCTACGGTGGGGGCGATGCCGTACGGGCGCCTCTCCGAGGGCGCCGCGATGCTCGACGCTCTGGGAAACGTCTCGCACGATAACGTCATTTATGCCGTCGTTGCCCTCGGCGGCGTCGCCGGCAATACGACGGTGATGCTCACGTCGCTGCTGGGGCAGATCCGTATTTTCTACGTGATGGCGCGAGATCGCATGCTGCCGCCGGGCGTCGCGCGTATCCACCCGGTCTTTCGAACGCCGGCTCGCATGACCGTCATCACCGGCGTCATCGTCGCCGTCTTGGCAGCGGTGTTGCCGCTCTCGACGCTGCTGGATTTCGTGAATATCGGCACGCTCTCGGCCTTCGCCATCGTCTGTGCCGGCGTCTTGGTTTTACGCATCGTCGAACCTGACGCGCCGCGCCCGTTCCGTGCCCCGCTCGCACCGCTCTTTACGGTTTTGGGGGCTCTCGGCTGCATCTATCTCATCACGGGGCTGTCGTTGCCCACCTGGTTGCGTTTTGCAGCGTGGTTCGTCGTCGGCCTCGTGGTCTATTTCCTCTACGGTTTTCACCGTTCGTTGCTGCGGCCGGAGCCGAAACCATGATCTCCGCGGAGTTCGGCGACCGCTATAGCGAGCGCATTTGGGAGAATCATACGGCCGAAGATTTCGAGCGCGACGTTCTTCACGGTCTGCGTGCGACGCAAAAATCGATTCCCTCGAAATACCTTTACGACGCGCTGGGCTCCGTGCTCTTCGAGGCGATCGTGTTGCTCCCCGAGTACGACCTGCCTCGGCGCGAGCGCCTGCTCTTGGAGCGTCATGCGTCGACGATCGTTGCGAATCTCGGGCCGTCGCCGCACCTGCTCGAACTCGGGAGCGGGAGCTCCGAGAAAACGCGGATGCTCATCGAAGCCGCGATCGCAAATTACGGTAGCGCCGTTTATACGGCGATCGACATTTCACTCGAAGCGCTGCGCGCCGCTGCCGCGCAATTACTCGAGAGATACCCATCGCTTGTTGTCGATGCATTCGCGGGCGACTATTTCCAAGTTCTTGCCGAAGTGCCGCGACGGCCGGCAACGCTCGCGCTGTTCTTGGGCTCGAACCTCGGGAATTATCCCGGCCGTCGCGGCCACGATCTCCTGCGCGCGATCGGCGGCGCACTCGCGCCGCACGATTTCCTTCTGCTCGGCATCGACCTTCGGAAAGATCGCGCGGCGATGGAACGTGCCTACAACGATCCGATCGGCGTGACGGCGGCGTTTTCAAAAAACGTTCTCGCACGCGTGAATCGCGAGCTCGGCGCCGAGATCGAGGTCGGAAACTTTCGCCACATGTCGCGCTTCGACGAAGACACGGGAAGCATCGAATCGTACCTGATCGCGAAACGGAGCGCGACCTACCCGCTTGGCGAGGGGCGGGGCACGGTGCGCTTTTCCGAGGACGAGCGCGTGCATATCGAGTCGTCGCATAAGTTCACGCGCGATGAGATACGCGGCCTTGCCGGCGCGACCGGTTTTGACGAACGGATGTATCTGCCCGACGACGACGCCGGCTTTGCTTTGGTGCTGTTGGAGCACCGCGAAGGCTGCTAACCGCAGAGTCTCTCGAGTATTACGCGCTCGCTCGTCGTCGCGCCAGGTGCTCGAGAGCGCGAAACGCCAACTCGGCGAACAGGGCGATCGCGACGACGCCGAGCGCTCCTTGCACGAGCATCGCGCGGTTCTGTAGCGCGAAGCCGGTAAAGAGTATCGCGCCCAGCCCACTACCGCCGACATACCCGCCGAGGGTTGCGAGTGCGATGCTGCCGAGGGTGGCGATGCGAAGCCCGGAAAGGATCGCCGGAATCGCAAGCGGGAGTTCGACGCGCAGTCGACGCTTCCAGGATGGAAGCCCGAGCGCCGTGGCGACTTCTCGTTGCTCCGCGGGAATCGCGCGAACCCCGGCGACGGTGCTGCGGAAGATCGCATAGAGCGCATAGGCGACCAACGCGATCTCGACGCTCGCATTTCCGAGCCCCACGAATTGCACGAGTACGGCCAGCAGCGCGAGCGACGGAATCGTGTAGAGCGCTCCGAGAAGTGCGGAGAGCGGCCGCTCGACGTTCGGGCGATCGGCGAGCGCGAGTGCGGCGGGAACGGCGACGGCAGCCGCAACGGCGACCGCGAACGCACACAGCGCAATATGGGCGGAGATCGCCGCAATCACGTCTGCTGCTCGCGCGTGGTCAGCCGGGCCAGGCGATACTCGTGCAAGAGTCGGTCGCCGCAAAGAAGAGCGGCGGTAAAGTCGTCGGGCGGCCGCTCGAGCATCGCGCGCGGGCTTCCGACCGCTCGTAAGCGGCCGTCGTCGATGACGGCGATGCGATCTCCCAGAAAGAGCGCCTCGTCGACGTCGTGCGTAACGAATAACGTCGTCGTGCGCGCGTTGCGGAGGACGTCGAGCAATTCGGCTTGGAGTTGCGGACGGAGAATCGGATCGACCGCACCAAAAGGCTCGTCGAGCAACAGCAAGCGGGGATAAGCCATCAGCGCACGAGCGATTCCAACGCGCTGTGCCTGTCCGCCCGAGAGCGCGCGCGGGCGCCGTGTCCGATAAATTACAGGGTCGAGGCGTACCGTCGCGAGCATCTCATCGATGCGCGCATCGATACGCGCGCGCGGCCAACCTAACGTCTCCGGAACGAGGGCGAGATTGTCGGCGACGGTGAGGTGTGCGAAGAGACCGACGCCCTGGATCGCGTAGCCGATCGTTCGGCGGAACGGATCGAGCGCGAACGTGGCCAGATCGCGCCCGTCGATCTCGATGCGTCCATCGCAGAGTTCGACGAGGCGATTGACGCAGCGCAAAAGCGTACTCTTACCCGAGCCGGAGGCGCCGACGATGGTAAGAAGCTCTCCCGCTGCGATATCTAAGGCGATCCCGTCGAGTGCGAGCACCGGCGACCCGGGAAAACGCACCGAAGCCCGGTCGTAGCGAAGAGCGTAGGGCGCTTCAACCGTCACGACGATTGCAAGAAACCGTGCGCTACGGCAGCGGGGCTCATCTGCGCGGACTCGATGCGCTCGTTCATGGAGGCAACCGCCGATGTCGAGAGACGCGCGGAGAGTGCGTCGAGTGCCGCGCGCATGCGTGGGAAGCGAACGAGCGTTGCCGTTCGAACGACCGGCGCGGCATGATATGCCGGCCAAAAATGACGGTCGTCGCGCAGTACGACGAGCCCCCGGGCGGCGATCGTCCCGTCGGTAGTAAATGCCGTCGCTACGTCGGCCTTACCGGTAAGCAACGCTTCGTATTTTAGTGCGATATCGTACGTTCGAATGGATTGAAAATGGAAGCCCCCATAATAGCGCTGTAACCCCGGTAAACCATCGGGGCGGGCGAGAAACTCTTGAATGGTGGCGAGGCGAAGCTGCGGCGCAAGGCGCGAACATTCGGTGAGCGTCGTGAGGTTGAGGCGTCGCGAGATCTCCCGCGTCGTTGCGAGCGCCTGCGAATCGTTCATCGGTGCCGGGGCGAGCCACGTCGCATGAAAGCGCGCTTCGAATGTCGCTCGCAGAAGTTTGAGAATCGCCTCGCCGTCGCGCATCGGCGCGTGGTGAAGGACGTCGATGAGTGCGGTGCCGGTATATTCGGGATAACAATCGATGTCGCCGCGTGTCAGCGCCGCAAGCGCGATCTGCGTGGAGCCGAGATCGAAGCGCCGTTCGACGGCGATGCCGAGCGTTTCGAGCGTTTGCGCGTAGAGTTCGGCGAGGAGAATCGACTCTGCGAAATTTTTCGAACCGATGCGAATCGCTCGTGATGGCGCGCAGCGCACGAGTGCGAAGGCTCCACCGATCGTTGCCAGTGCAGTGCTGCGTCGCATTACGTCCATACCTCCGCGCCGCGCACGAGCAGCGCGAGCAGGGCGTCGACGGCGATGGCGAGCGCGGCGACGGTTGCGGCAGCGAGCAGCAACAGCGTCTCGTTCCCGGTCTGCAGCCCGCGCACGATCCCGTCCCCAAGCCCGCCGCCCCCGATAAACGTTGCCAGGGTTGCGCTGGCGATACATTCGACCGCCGCGGTGCGCAGCCCGGCGAGTGCAAGCGGCGCCGTCGCCGGTACCTCGATGCGGAAAAAACGGGTACGGCTGCCGAGGCCGAGCGCATCGACGACCTCGCGCTGTGCTGCGGAGAGCGAGCGCATCCCGGCATCGACCGAGATGGCGATGGGGGGTAGGGCGAGCAACGCCAGTGCGACGATTGCGGGCAGACGCCCGACGCCGAGCCAGGGAAGCAGCAGAGCAAGCACGGCGATCGTCGGCAGGCTGCGCGCGATGCCGACCCCGCCGAGCGTTGCCGAGCGCACGAAGCGTGTTTTTGCCGTCAGGAGCGCGAGCGGCACCCCCACCGCGGTTGCCAATGCAAGCGCCGCTCCGGCGATCTCGAGATGCGTGCCGGTCTCTGCGAGCAAATCGGTGAGCATTGCGGCTAGAGTTTCGCTCGCGCTCGGCGAATCCCGCGAGAACGATGCTCCAGCGATTCGAAGCCGCGATTCCGCCGCAAAACGCGGAACGGGGCGATGCCGAGCTTTTTTTCAGCCGCGAGCTTTCGTGGCTGGCCTTTAACGATCGCGTCCTCGAAGAGGCGCTCGATTCGAAGATTCCGCTACTGGAACGGCTGAAGTTCGTTTCGATCTTCGGTACGAACCTCGATGAATTTTTTATGATCCGCGTCGCTGCAATCAAACAACAGATCGCCGCCGGCGTTACCACCCGTTCCGACGACGGGCGTCTTCCGGCCGAGCATTTTGCCGCGATCGCGGAATATATTCGCGAGACGTTGCCGCGACAGATGAAGGTCTTGCGAGACGATATTCTGCCCGCGATCGCGGAAAAAGGCGTGCGAATCCTCAGCGTCACCGATCTCGACGAAGAGCGCGCGCGCACCGTCGAGCACGTCTTCGACGAGCGCGTCTTTCCCGTCCTTACGCCGCTGGCCGTCGATAGTGGGCATCCATTCCCGTATATTTCAAACCTATCGCTCTCGTTGGCGGTCGAACTCGAAGAGGTTACTCCCGAAGGGATCGACGTGCATTTCGCTCGCGTGAAGATCCCCCCGACGTTACCTCGGTTTATCGAGATTCCGGAAAGCGCTCCGGGAGCGCGGAGTTTCGTGCTCATCGAAGACGCAATCGCCCACCATCTCGACGCGCTTTTCCCCGGCATGGCCGTCCGCGCTTCGTATCTGTTCCGCGTAACGCGCGACGCAGACCTCGATTTGCAGGAAGATGAAGCCGACGACTTGCTGCAAGCGATCGAATCGGAATTGCAAAAACGGCGATTCGGTGAACCCGTTCGTTTGGAAGTCGAACGAGGGATCCCCGAGAACCTGCGTGCCTTTCTGCTCGATGCGCTCGATCTTCGCGAAGAAGATTGCTACGATATCGACGGTCTGATGGGCCTGAGCGATTTGATGTCGCTCTATCGCCAGGCCGGACACGAGGAATTGCGGGATCGGCCCTTCACGCCGGCGATTCCGGTACGGCTGCGCGGAGTAAGCGATATCTTCGCTGCAATCCGCGAAGGCGACATTTTGTTACACCATCCGTACGATTCGTTCGATCCGGTCGTGCAGTTCGTGCAGGCCGCGGCGAACGACGATCGCGTGTTGGCGATTAAAGCGACGCTCTATCGAACCTCGGGAAGCGATTCGCCGATCGTGCGCGCACTGTTGGAAGCGGCGGAGAACGAAAAGCAGGTCGCCGTCGTCATCGAACTAAAGGCACGTTTCGACGAAGAAAACAATATCGAATGGGCGCGTCGGCTGGAGCGCGCCGGCGTTCACGTCGTGTATGGTTTTCCCGGTTTGAAAGTGCATGCGAAGGCATTGTTGGTCGTGCGCGAGGATGAGGACGGCATACGGCGCTACATGCATTTCGGAACCGGCAATTACAACGAAAAAAGCGCGCGACTCTATACGGATTTCAGTCTCTTCACGGCGCGGGCGCGGCTGGGAGCCGACCTCGCCCAAATGTTTAACGCGCTCACGGGCTTTGCAAAGGTTACCGACTACGACGAATTGCTCGTCGCTCCGGTTACCCTGCGACGGGAGATCCTCGCGGCGATCGATCGCGAGACCGAGCACGCGGAGGCGGGGCGGCCGTGCGGGATACGCGCCAAACTCAATGCGCTCACCGACAAAGAGGTGGTGCGCGCCCTCTATCGCGCGTCGCAGGTGGGGGTGCCGATCGATCTCCTCGTGCGCGGAATGTGCACGTTGCGGCCGGGCGTCCCGGGCTTAAGCGAGAGCATTCGCGTGCGCTCGATCGTCGGGCGTTTTCTGGAACATTCGCGCCTTTTCTCGTTCACCGACGGTGGCGACCGGAAGCTCTTCATCGGTAGCGCGGACTGGATGGGGCGCAACCTCGACCGCCGGGTCGAACTCGCCGTCCCGATCGAGGACCGCGAGATGGCCGAGGATCTCGATCGCCTGCTGGCCACCGTTCTCTTCGCCGATACGCAGCAATCACGAGAGCTACTCCCCGACGGAAGCTATCGGCGGCTGGCGCTGCGCCCCGGCAGCGGGATCGACGCTCAAGGCGAGCTGCTCCGGCGGCGCGAGCGCTCGCTTTCTTAATCTCCCCCTAATCTTTTCAGGGTAAACTCAGCAGAGTTCGAGGGCGTGTGCCGCATGGCGGCACGACCTTGGATTTCTCGTTTCTCACAGGAGGTTTGCTCTGAGTACATTCACTCGACTCCTGCTCGCCGCGGCAATCGCCGCGCTCGCCGTTGGACCCGTCAGCGCGGCAACGGTTCGGAGCGCGTCGCATCGCCTCGTCGCACAGGCTGAATCTCAAAGCACCGGATCGGTGAGCGGCTCGCTCCACGATGTCTCCGGTGCTCCGGTTGCGGGGGCGACGATCGCCGTCCGCGGCCCGAAGAGTTATTACGCCCTCTCCGACGCGAAGGGCAATTTCACCGTCTCCGGTATCGCGCCGGGCGTGTACGAAATTATCGTCACGAAACCCGGTTATCAGACCGCGACCGACACCGACTACACCATCGTTGCCGGGCAGAGCCAGAGCGTCGTCGTGACGATGCATGCGGCGACGTTTTCATCGCTGCGGACGATCGCCACGGTGCGCGCCGTCGGCCGTGGGACGTTTAACACGACGCCGGCTGCGGTCAACGTGGTTTCCGCGGCGACCTACGAAAATCAAGGAGCGGTTCAGGTGACGCGCGTGCTCAGCCAAGTGCCGGGCGTGCAGATATCCTTCCCCTCGAGCAGTGCGAATGCTGCCGTTCCCGGCTCGATCACGGTGCCCGATATTCGCGGCGCCGGATCGTTCGAGACCGCGACGCTTATCGACGGGCACCCGCTCTCGGTAGGAACCTACGGCGACTACGTCACCACGTTTCTCAATCCGTATATGTTCTCGAACACCGAAGTCGTGAAGGGGCCCGGCGCTACCGTTCCGGTCAACTACGCGATCGGCGGTACGTTGAACTTCCGCACGAAAGACCCGACCTACAAACCGACGCCGGATATCGCCCTCGGCGTTACCAACCACGGCGGTACGTTCTCGAATTTCGGCTTCTCCGATACCGTCGATCGTTTCGGCTTGGTCTTCGACGTTGCAACGCTCGACGATCCATCCGCGCTCAACAACCAGCAAGTCTATTACGATCCCTCCGGCGCGGTAGACACCGGGCTTGGAAAATCGCTCAACGGATTCAACGGTGCGGGCACCTATACGACGATCCCCGGGACGTCGTCGAGCATTCAGACGATCTATCCGCTCGTCGCTTGCTGTTATAACGTTCAGGGACAGTACACGCAGACCGCCGAGCTCGTGAAGTTTCGCTATAAACTCTCCGACGCAACGACGGCTACGGTGAGCTACCTCGGCTCGCAGACCTTTGCCGATCAAAACGGCAACACCGGAAATCTCACGCTCGGAACGTTCTCGCCGCTTGCCGGTTACACCGGAAGCCTCGCAGCAGGCGGTCTCGGCGTGAATTATCTTCATACCGGCGGCACCGACCAGGAAATCAACAACGAGCCGATTTTCCAAGGCGAGGTTCGCTCGACGCTCGGCCGCGACACCGTGCTCGCGCGCTACTATCACGCTTCGATCCTGCGTCAGGTTACCGAAGGCAACCCCAACGGGACGCCGACGTTGGTCATGCAGACGCTCTATGGTTCTTCGTGCCCCGGAAAAATTACCAGCAACGTCTGCTCGGCAACGCCGGTGTTCTACAACGGCACGCCGGTGATGCTCGGGATGAAGAGTACCTATCTGCAGACCGAGCAAGACGCTCTGTCGGGTATTTCGTTCCTCTACCTCCACCCGATCGGCAGCAACACGCTGAGCTTCGGGGTCGACCAGACCGTTTCGACGACGACGTCGTACTCGAAGAGCTCGTATACGAGCGTCAATCTCCCGACCGGATCGGCGCAGAAGTTCACGACGTTTACGTTGCGTGGCCACTTCCGCATCAATCCGAAACTGAGCGGCTACGCGACGCTCTATGAGAACCTCTACAATAGCACTTATCCGATTTCTTGTCCGTTCTCCGGCCAATACTCCAATTGTGCTATCGATGGTTCGAATGAAACGTTCGCATCGACGACGAATACGCATTTCGACGATCGATTCGCGTTAACATATAGATCGAATATCAATACCGTATTTCGATTCGCGGCGGGGTCTGCGATAGCGCCTCCCTATCTGCTGCTCTTAAGCCAAATCTCGGGACCGGTTGCAAATTACAACAGCAGCGGCGGGTATGCGACGCTCACGCAAAATAACGGTTCGTTAAAACCCGAAACCTCATTCGGATACGACCTCGGCGCGACCATTCGGTTCCCAAAAGTAGATTCGGTATTAACGGCCGATCTCTATCAAACGAATCTCTTCAACAAGTACTTTAGCCAAGGTTCGCCCAGCCCATACACCTGCGCGAGCCCCCAAGTGCATTGCTACAATCAGGGATCGCAGGTTGTAAATGGCAATCCGGTGATTTACGAAACAAATATCAACCTGAGTAACGCACGATTCCAGGGACTCGAGCTTGGGCTCAGCAGCCTCCCTCACATAGGCCTGGGTTACAGGGTCGAGGGGGATCTTTCGCGTGGCTACGTATACAATCTGCCGCAGTACTTCTATTGCGCCAAGCCGGGGCCGAATTGCACGCAGAACCAAAACCTGAACGTCATCGCCAATCAGAACTTCAATGGCGGCGGCATCGGGTACGGCAGCACGATCGGTTCGATGAACACGCGCTTGCCGTACGCGCAGGCGAATCTCGAACTCAACTACCGTTCTAAAGGCGGTCTCTATGCTGCCCTCGGCGATACGCTCTACGGGAATAACAACTCGTTGAACCGCCCGCCGTTCGGAATCGGCTACGTGACCGTGCGCGTGCCGATTAACAAACGCTTCGACTTCCAGATCTCGGGAGACAACATCTTCAACGCCTACAACGGTCTCTTCCCGGTCTATGGAGGCGGCGTTCCCGTGCCGCTCGTCAACGGTTCGCAAGCGGCGACCGTCGGCAACGTGCTCGGGCCGGCAACCTATCGCTTCATCCTCTCGACCAAGTTCTAAATCGAAGCGGCATCGGCGCGCTGCGCCGATCGTAAAGGGCTGGGTTTGCATCTGCAGGCCCGGCCCTTTTTCTCGGATCGGCCGCCTACGCTCCGCCGAGTTTGAGAATCGTACGCCACTCCGCCGTTTGCACGGGCTGCACCGAGAGGCGCTGGCCGCGCTGCAATAGCGGCATTTTTGCGAGTGCGGCGATCTCGCGTAGAAGCGTTAATGGAATAACCTCGCGGAAGGCGCGAACGAACGACACGTCGACGTTCATCCAACGGGGATGCTCGGGCGAACTTTTGGGATCGTAATACTCGCTGCGCAGATCGAAGGCGGTGGCATCGGGATAGGCGGCGCGCGCGACGCGACAGATTCCGACGATCCCCGGTACGGCGCATGACGAGTGGTAGAAAAATCCCTCGTCGCCGACGGACATCATCTGCATGAAGTTGCGCGCTTGATAATTGCGAACGCCGCTCCACGGCGTCGTGCCGTCGCGTCGCAGATCTTCGATGGAATAGCTTTGCGGCTCGCTCTTGAAAAGCCAGTACTTCGACATGCAAACCGACTACGGCGTCGGCGTCGGTACGGCCTCCGGAGTCGACACCGGTTGCGGGCTCGGAGCCGGCGTCGGCAACCCCATCGCTTGCTCCGCTTCGCGTTGCGCGCGATCGAGTGCGTACGTGCCGGGATAGTCGGAACGGAGCCACTCGATGACATGCATCGCGTGGATGCGTCCGCCCAAGGTAGGAACGAGCAGATAGTCGTGCTCGAGGCGAACGAGATTTTTGGGAATCCAATCGTCGTGCGGGTATTTGTGCTCCCAGTCGTGCATGGAATCTTCGATGAGCGTGAGGAGCGGCAGCGAATCCTTTGCGTCGTCTGCGTTTTGCGAGCGCGATGCGATGAGATGCAATTCATTCCCGATGCCGATCGGGCTGAGTTTCATGCGCCCGAAATATTCGTCGAGAGGAGCCGATGCGGCGGCCGACGCAGCGGCCGACGCGTCGGCGGTGGTTCGCGCGGCGCTCGGTAGCGGCGGCAGCGTGAGGCAAAGCAAGGCGAGGCTTGCAATGAGGGTCGAGAAAGCGAACGGGCGCATGCCAACAATATCGGCAGTTCGGGGGAAGCGTTCTAGGAGTGTGCTCCGACGACGTGATAGGATAGCGGCCATGCAACGACGGGTCATTCACAAGCAGGGAGCGGGTTGGGAGGGCGTTGAGCCCGAGGGCTACCGCCCCGGGGCCGCCGTCGGCATCGCGCGCCACACCATCGTCGGCGGTTGGAAGGCCGAGCCCGGAGCGCCGGGCCCGCAACTCGAATTGCGCTTTTTCGAACTCGAGCCCGGCGCGGCATCGCGCCTCGAGCGCCACGAACACGAGCATTACGTGATCGTCGGGCAAGGGCTCGGCCATGCGGTCGTCGGCGAACGGGTTGAGGAGGTCGCTGTGGGCGATGTCGTCTACGTAGCACCGCTCGAGCTCCACCAATTCATCAATCGCGGCGCCGAACGGTTCGGATTCTATTGCATCGTCACCGCTGCGCGCGACGGTGCGCGCATCCCCGAGCCGGAGGAGATCGAACGGCTTCTCGCCTCGCCGGTCGGTCCGTTTATTCGTCCCGATGCGGTGCCGCCACCGCTACGCCGCGGCGCTTAACCGCGCTCGACCGGGCGACTCGGGTCGGCGCACCATTCGCTCCACGAGCCCGCGTAGATACGCCCTCCGGGGAGGCCCGCTGCAGTGGCAGCGAAGAGGTTCGCGGCCGCCGATATGCCGGAGCCGCAGTAATGCACCAGGCGTTCGGGCTCTCCGAGCGCCGCGAACTCCGAGCGAAGCTCCTGCGCCGAGCGGAGGTGCCCGTCGCTGCGATAATTCGCCCCGTAGGGACGGTTTTTCGCTCCGGGAATGTGGCCGGCGACCGGGTCGATCGGTTCGATCTCGCCGCGATAGCGCTCCGGCGCGCGCGCGTCGACCGGTTGGAGGCTCTTGCTCCCCAGGTCGGCGAGCAGCTCGTTCGCGCTGACAACGGGATCGAGTGGCGTGCCGAGCGGGAAATGACGGGCCATGCGGGCGCGACGGTCGGGGCCGCGTTCGAACGGCGCCCCCGAACGCTCCCATGCCGCGAAACCGCCGTCGAGAATAGCGACCCGCGCGTGCCCGAGATAGCGCACCAGCATCCAGCAACGCGCGGCGAACATGCCGGCGCCTTCATCGTACGCGACGATCTGACTGCGCTCGTCGGCGCCGATCCTCCCGAGAAAGGCGGCGAAAGCACGCCGCTCGGGAAGCGGATGACGCCCGTTGCTTCCGGTTTTCTCGCCGCTAAGATCGCGTTCGACGTCGGCGAAAGCCGCGCCGGGAACGTGCGCTTCTTCGTAGGCGGCACGCCCGGCGGCGAAATTCGCCAGCGAATGGCGGCAATCGACAATCACCCAGGCGGGGTCGTGCAAGTGCGATCGAAGCGTTTCGATATCGACGAGGGTTTCGTACTCCACGCGCGTGCGTTAGCGGAGATTGATGACGGGCTTGCTCTCGGCGCGATATCCGAACGCGTTTTCCAGCAACGTCGCGAGTTCGCCGTTCTCGGCCATCGGCGCGAGAATATCGGTGTCGCCGTAAAACTTCCCGTCGATAAAGACCTTCGGCAACGTCGGCCAATCGGTCATTTTCGCCAACGCCTCGCGTTTGGGCATGTTCTCGAGCACGTCGATGACTTCGAACGGGTAGCCGAAGGAGTTGAAGAATTCAATCGTCTCGAGCGTGAAGCCGCAGCGCGGCATCGTTTTCGTCCCTTTTCCGTAGACGAGAATTTTGTGGGCGGCGATCTCTTCGGCGATCTCGCTTTGCAGTGCGTCAGGCATGTTCGTTCTCCGGAAGTTTCGTGGTGATTTCGAGTGCGTGAATGCGGCCGTCTTTGAGCGCCGCGTCGAGCGCGCGATAGACTAACCGATGGCGGTCGAGTGAGTTGAGGCCCGCAAAGGCCGCGGAGATTACTTCGACATTGAAGTGATCCATCGTGCCGGTACGGTCGTGAATCGCGACGCGCGCATCGGGCATGGCTGCCCGCACGAGCGCGGTCAGGGAGGCATTATCGATCATGAAATCTCTTATGGGTTGAGGTGAGTGGGGCGTGCATCGCGCAGCGACTGTGCTAACCCCTTGGCTTCGCGAAGCGTTTCGGGAAGGGCCTCCCCTGCACGCACGAGCGCCCGCGCGGCCCCGGCCGCGAGCACGACCGCGGCGGTTCCAAGCAGAATCGCCGGGACGCCGGTTGCCCGGATCGGGCCGATGCGAAGATCGAAGGAGCGCTGCAGCTTGGCGAGCCCTTTGAGTGCGGAGCCGATTTTCATAGCCCTGCCAGGTTTGCGCCGCCTCCCGGGGCGACCTGCGATAGGTGAGAGCGAGGGCGAGCGCGTAGGGCGCTCGTCATGAAAGCCGCTCGATTACACAGCATCGGAGAACCCTCACACCTGCGCGTCGAGGAGATCTCCGCGCCCGAGCCCGGCGCCGGGGAGATCCGCGTGCGGATCCATGCCGCCGCGCTGAACCGACGCGATGCGTTCATTACGCGCGGCCTCTACCCCGGAATCGCGCTCCCCTGCACCCCGGGTTCCGACGGCTGTGGGGCGATCGATGCGCTCGGAGACGGCGTCTCGGGGCATCGTCGCGGTGATGACGTCGTTCTCGATCCCATGCTTGGTTGGGGCCCGAACCGCCGCATCTGGGCGGAAGGCAGCGGGATTCTCGGTATGCCGCACCCGGGAACGATCGCGGAATACGTCTGCGTTCCGGCGGAGAACGTGCATGCGAAGCCCGCGCATCTCGATACCGTGCACGCCGCAGCGTTACCGCTTGCGGGGCTTACCGCGTATCGAGCGCTCGTAACGCGCGCGCGTCTGCAGGCCGGCGAGACGGTGTTGATTCCCGGCATCGGTAGCGGCGTGCAGAGCTTTGCGCTGCTGTTCGCCAAAGCGATCGGCGCTCGCGTGGTGGTGACATCGAGCAGCGATGAAAAACTCGAACGCGCACGCGCGCTCGGTGCCGATTTCACCGTCAATTACGCGGCCGATCCGCAGTGGTTCAAATCGCTGAAAAGTGTCGGACCGATCGACGCGGCGATCGACGGCTCGGGCGGCGAAACGTTGGCGCGGATTCTCGATCTCGTGCGTCCGGGCGGACGCGTTGCGATCTACGGCGGTACCGGCGGCGATGCGAAAATTCGTCCGTTCTCGATTTTCTGGAAGCAGCTCGACGTTTTGGGTTCCTCGATGGGAAGCCCCGAAGATTTTCGCGACATGCTCGCGCTGGTCTCCGAAAAACGCATCGAACCGGTCGTCGGCGCGGTCTTTCCGCTCGCCGATATCGTTGCGGCTGTCGAGCGCCTCGAGTCGGGCGCGAATTTCGGGAAAGTCGTCGTTACGGTCGACTGAGAGAATACTCGTAGATCGCGTCGAGGCGCAGTTGCGCGCCGAGTTCGGCTTCGACCAACGGTGCGTGCTCCGCGCCGACGACGTTGACCCAATCGGGGTTAAGAATCGCGTGTTCGCGTTGCGTGAGCGGCCGGTCGAGCCGCACCGCTCGCACGCGGTACTCTTCTTCGAGAGCGAGAAGATAGGCGAGCATCTGCCGTGCCGCCGCCGCCCAGAGCCGCATATCGGCATCGCGATAGATGCGTTCGACGAGGTCGGGGATCGTTTGCGTTCCCGCCGCAAGTGCCGCGAGGAGTTCGGCTTCGCGTCGTTCGCGATGCGCGATATACTCTTCGATTTTCGCTCGCGCTTCCGTCACGATCGGTCCATGCCCGCAACAGATCGCGCGCGCGTCGCCGAATTCGGCGAGCAGCCGGCGTAGCGTTGCTTGATAGGGGCGCATCGCACCGCCGGGTGGAGCGATCACGACGGTGCCGGTGCCTAAGATCGTATCGCCGGTAAAGAGCGTCGCGCTCTCGCGTTCGTAGAAGACGAGGTGTTCGAGCGTATGCCCCGGCGCATCGATTGCGACGAGTTGTAGATCGCCGATGCGGAGTTCCTCGTTGTCCTCGAGTACCGCGTCGTGCGGAGCGGCCGAGAAGCGATGTGCGTACGTGCGCGCACCGGTCGCCGCGGCGAGGCTCGGCGCTGCAGGAGCGTGATCGGGGTGACCGTGCGTGAGCGCGATCGCACGCAGAACGAGATCGTTCTCGTGCAAATAGGCGACGATGCGGTCGACGTGGGCGGGAATCGCCGGGCCCGGATCGATGCAGATCGCTTCACCGCTGCGCGATGCGAGCAACCAGGTATTGGTTCCGTCAAGCGTCATCGCCGAAGGGTTCGGCGCGCGCAAGAGCGCGACGCGCTCTACCACACGTTCTCGAGATGCGCCGGCATAACGAATCCGCGATCGGGATGCATCGTCGGTTGAATCGTTACGATCGGTTTCGCGAGCGCCAAGCGCATCGCAATCGAGTTATCTTCGCAATCGATCAGTCGTTCGAGATGCTTGATCGTCGGATAGACGAGGTTGAGTTCGCCGGCTCGGTGGGCCGCAAGCGCCGCTCTCGGCGAGATCCAGCGCCCGTCATGGGTCTCGCTACGATCTGCGCTCGCTTCCTGCCCCGGCGGTGCGATCGCCATAAAGAAGTAGGTGTCGTAGCGTCGAGGCTCGTTCGGCGGCGTTACCCAGTGCGAAAACAATGCCAGCGAACTCCCTGCAGCGACGAGATCGCCCTTCTCCAGAATATCGAGGAAACTCATGCTTCCCGAGCGCAGCGCGGCGCGCCATGCCGCGCGCTGCTCGGCGCTCGGCGGCATTGCGGCATCATCGCGTGGGAAAGCCATGAGGAGACCGGACTCCTCGAAGAGCTCGCGCAATGCGGCGGCGAGAATCGAGGCGCGCTCTAACGGACCGGGGTGTTCGACCTCCGTCGGGAGCGCTGCGTCGCGCGCTTCGCGAAAAAGCGCGCCCGTCTCGCGCGCCTCGGCGCCGTCGATGCGCGCGTGGAGCGCGGGAAGCGTGTCGGCGAGATCGACCGTACCACCGGGAAAGACGTAGGCATCGGGTGCAAATGCGCTTTCCGCGGTACGGCGCACCAGGAAAAGCTGCGGTTCGCCTTCGATATCGCGAAGGAGCATCACGGTTGCGGCTCGGGGGATTTTGTTCATCGCAGGCTTCCTTTTCTGCCGTAGCGCATCCGTCCTATGCCCGGTACCGAGGAGGAAACGATGATCGTTGCGGTAGGAAGCGATGAACGGCACGAAACCGCCCTTTTTGCCTGCGAAGAATTGCGACGCCGGGGGCACGAGCTGCATCTGTTCGGGGCGCTCGCCGAGGGGCAGTCGGCGCGTTGGAGCGAGGTCGGTGAAGCAGTCGGCGAGGCGGTCGCGTCGGGGCTCTGCGCGAGCGGCGTCCTATTCTGTTGGACCGGCACCGGGGTGAGCATCGCGGCGAATAAGGTGCGCGGCATTCGCGCCGCGCTCTGCTGGGATGCGCCGACCGCGGCCGGCGCCCGCCGCTGGAACGATGCGAACGTCCTCTGCGCGAGCTTGCGCGCGACGAGCGCAGCCATGCTGGGGGAGATATTCGATGCGTGGTTTGCTACTGCCCCGAGCGAGGAGCCGGAGGATCGTGCCGCCGTCGGCGATCTCGAACGCATCCAATCCAAACGGTAAGTCCCACCGTTACGGGGTGCAGACGGCGAGCTTCGACTACGCCTCCACCCCTGCGAAAGGATGAAATTTTACCGATGAAACTCCAACGTACCCTCGCGGCGATCGCCATCAGCGTCGCCACACTCACCGGCATCGCGTCGGCGAGCAGCATGAGCGGCGACATGATGTCGCACGGCAAATTGCTGCCCCACGTCACGATGTCTCCCTCGCGTTTCTCCGGCCCCGGCGTCTATACCGGCGCTCCCGCGCTTCCCGTCACGCTTTCGATGATCGTTGCCGGCGGCGGCCCGGCGCATTTCAGCGCGCTCGCTCTGGTGAAACGCCTTGCCGGCGCGAAGACCGGTGCGGAGGTTGCGTCGCTCGATAAGAAGTTCGGCGCAAACAAAGTCGCGACGTTCCTCAAGGTCTTCAACTTCGTCGTCGCCGACTCGTTAAAAATCGTCACGGCGAAGCATATCGCGCTGCCGAAGAGCCCGAGCCCGAATCCCAACGATGGGAAAGCACTCGCCGGGGCACTCTGGGCCGCCGGACAGACCGGGCGCGGCTTCAACGTCGAGGTTTTGCTCGACAGCGCCGTCTCACACCCGATTCACGTCCAAGTCATGAAGGATATCGACGCAAAGTACGGCATCGCCGCCGACGCGGATTATCATGCCGTGCTGACGCAAGCGATGCACGATCTCGCGGCGGTCTATCATTTCAACGCCATGGGGCGCTCCGACGCGATGTAGTTGAGGAAGCGTTCGCTCGCGAACGTGAGAATCAGATGAGAACGCCCGCTTCGAGCGGGCGTTCTCATGCCGTTCTAAAGATTGCGTATTTCATTTCACCTAGACTTCTTTTCGTAGCCGTAACTTTCTAAAACGAATCGAGGAGAAGATCATGCGCAATCACGTAGTCTATGCAACTCTCGCTGCACTCTTGCTCGCCGGATGTGGTGGCGGAGCCTCGGGCAGCGCTCCGACCATCCCCGGAAGCCCATCGGGAAACACGGGTTCCGCGCCGCAAAGCGCACAAACGCAATCGGAGGATGCGATTTCGTCGGCGAATGCCGTCGGTTCCCCGGTGAAGTCGCTCAACAGCGTCGAGAGCGGCGTCGGCAGCCCGCTCGCAACGGTCGGCCGCGGGGCGCAAGCCGTCACGAACGGGCAGTGCAATAACGGCGTCGAATATTTCGTGCCCGATAAAAACGGCGACGCGAACTCCAGCGAGCGAATCGTGTTCTACGATCAGGCGTGCACGCAGATCGCGCGCGATACCGTGCGCAAATACACCGTCATCGGCACGAATGCCGAGAGTGTCTCGCGCACCGTCTCGCAGTATCCGCAGGGGAACAACACCGCAACCTCGGTCCGTTCCGATAACGTAACGATCTCGAACGCCACCTTCGGCAACAACGGCTTTCCGATCGTCGCCGACGGCTTCGACCGGATCGAAACCAGCACGCTGAATCTTACCGGCGTAAAAAGCATCGAATCGAGCGCCGAATACAGCATCGGCGCGGCCAATGCGGGGGCGAGCACCTACTGCGGCGATAGCGCCGGCTTTAACGCAACGGGAATCTCCTCGCTGAATGAAACCTTCGGCTGGGCCGGCGGCGACCTTCCCGGTGGGACGCGCACCGTCAACAGCGACGGCTCCGTCACCTATAGCGGAACGCAATCGGGCACGAGCTATGTCGGTGGTATCGGCGCGCTGAATATCGCAACCGGAACGCAGAACACTGCGTGCCCGATCTCGACCCCCGATTTTACGTTGACCGGTGGAACGAGCAAGGGAACCTATTCGATCCCCGTGACCGCCACCTATAAGGCCGGGTTGCTCGAGAATCTCAGCGTCACCAACGCACAACTCGTCGACGGCGATACGCTCAACGTTACCACCAACACGTCGCAGCCGCCGACCAGCAGCAACTTCATCAGCGGTGTTCTCACCAATAGCTCCGGCTCGCAGGTCTCGACCTTTGCCGTCGATGCCTTCGGGGACGGCACCCTCACGGTCACGCAGAGCGGTGCTCAATACGTGATGAACGACTGGCACGTTATCAAGTAGCCGCGAAGTGTCACGCCGAGTAGGCGAGAATTGTCACGCCGAGTAGGCGAGAAATGTCACGCCGAGTAGGCGAGAAATGTCACGCCGAGTAGCGCGAAGCGCGTATCGAGGCGCTGGAAAACTCCCTCGATACGCCGCCCCGCGGGGCGGCTACTCGGGATGACAACGCAGCGCTGCTACTCGGCGTGACAGCGAGAATTGTCACGCCGAGTAGGCGAGAATTGTCACGCCGAGTAGGTGAGAATTGTCACGCCGAGTAGGTGAGAATTGTCACGCCGAGTAGCGCGAAGCGCGTATCGAGGCGTGCGCGATCCTCTACGGTATTGCGATGCGACGATCGCGGAGCAGGACGGTGCGATCGGCGACCTCGACCAGCGCCGGGTCGTGCGTTGCCGCGAGGGTGGGGACGCCCGCATCGCGCAGTGCGGGAAGCGCGCTGGTGAGAAAGGCCTCGCGCGCGCTTTTATCGAGCGCCGAGGTCGGTTCGTCGAAGAGCACGAGCTCCGGCTGACGGGCGAAGGCGCGTGCGATGGCGACGCGTTGGCGTTCGCCGCCGGAGAGTTGGTGCGGAAAGCGTCCGGCGAGATCTTCAATATCGAAGCGCGCGAGTAATGCGAGCGCTCGTTCGCGCCGACGAATGCGATCGTCGAAAGCAAACGCAACGTTTTCCCAGGCACGGAGATGCGGAAAGAGCAGATGCTCCTGCGGCAGATAAGCGATCGGGCGTCGCTGTGGAGGAAGCCCGGAGAACGGCGTGCCCTCCGCCGGCAAGAGGCCGGCGAGCGCGCGCAAAATCGTACTCTTCCCTTCGCCGTTCGCGCCGAGAAGCACCGTCACACCGGTGATATCGAACTCCACCTCAAGTTCGATCGGCTCGAAGATGCGGTATGCGACGTGAAGCGCCGTCATGCAAGGCCTCTACGTTGGGCGCGTAAACCGAGCCAGAGCGGCAACGGAAGTGCGACGAGATAGAAAATCCAGAGCAACGGAAAAACCGCGCCGAGCCCAACATCTTGCAGATTCACCCAGAGCCGCACCGGTATGCCCATCGGGAAATACGCCACGATGAGGCAGATACCGAACTCGCCGAGTGCGCGCACCCACGCGATTGCGAGCGCCGCGCCGAGACCGACGCGTGCGAGCGGAAGCGTTACCGTGAAGAAGATCGCCGGTTGTGATTTTCCGAGCGTCCTTGCGAGCGCTTCGTACTCCGGTGAGACACCCTCAAAGGCCGCGCGTGCGAGCACGATAAAGAACGGCAACGCTCCGTAGGTCAGTGCGAGAACGAACGCGGGGGCGGAGTTCGTGAGGAGAAGCCCGAGCCGCGCGAGCGGCGCGCCGGCCGCGCCGTACGGGCCGTACAGCGTCTCCAATACGATACCCAATGCCAGCGGTGGAGAGAGCAGCGGCAAGAGCACGATTGCGTCGGCGATCCATCGTGCGGGAAAATGCGTGCGCGCGAGCCACCAGGCAAACGGCGTGCCGAGCGCGACGACCAGCAGCATCGCGCACGCACCGTAGCCGAGCGAGACGCCGATTGCCGACCAGTCGCCGGCGTCGAGCGAGAAATGCATCCACGGCGTTGCGAAGACCAACGCGACAAACGGCGCGATCAAAAACAGCAGCGCGGGAATCGCGAGCAGCCACGCTTCCTTCGGTCGGCGAGACACTAGATCGGCGGACCGAGCGGCCGCCGGTACCCGAACGAGCGGAGAATCGCTTGGCCGCGCGGCGAACGCACGAAAGCGAGGAACGCACGCGCGGCTATCGGATCGGCAGCATTTTTTAGGATCGCGGCATAGAACACCAGCGGTTGCGGATGGACGGTCTCTGCCTTTCCGTGCAGCTCGACATGAATCGTAGCGCGCGCATAGCGATGCGCGTATGCCGGCTCCCCAAGATCGATCTGCGGCGGGAGCGCGACGAACGGTAGATGGAGCGAACGCACGGCGCTCTCGTAGCCCGACGATGCATCGAGCTCGCCGCTTTCGAGCCGACTCAGCAGCGATGCTTCGGTGAATATTTGCGCGGGATTACGCGTCGATCCGAGAATGCGTTTTGCGAGATCCGGTTGGTGGTAATACCTCGCTGCGAGTTGCATCGTGAAGAGGATGCTCTGCCCTTGCGGATCGGTCGCCGGATCGGTTCGCCCGAAGCGCAGGCCGGGCGTTTCGAGGACCCGCCACCACGCCGTGCCGCCGCGAGCGGCGGCGGCGAGTTGTGCGGCGAAGCGACTCTTCGGGCTGTACGCGATCACCATGCGCGTGCGCGCGATGGGAAGCGCCTGCGATGCAAGGCCGGCCCGCTGCAAAATGCGGATTGGGCCGGGCGTGATCGAAATGAACAGATCGGCCTGCAATCGCCCGGAAGCGATCAGGTGCGCTAAGCCGTATGCGCCGGCGCCGATTCCTTGATAACCGACATGTGCGCTCCGTGCGAACTGCGGCCCAAGAGCACGATCCATGACCGCGCCCATCGAACCCGCATAGGCGACGCGCAGGGTTCTCGGCGCCGCCGAGAGCGTGCGAGGGCTCGCGAAGACGAGGGCGAGCGCGACGAAACGGAAGATGCGACCTCTCACGTGCCTTCGGTTATCCGATTTCCGTGCGCGAGCCTTCCGGACGAGGGCAATCGGCGCTAGGCGACAGGGAGAGAGCGGCTCCGAGCGCGCATTAGAGCAAGATGAGCGCGACTTCCGGAACTTCCTTCCTCCATTGAGCGCGGCGCCTACCCCGAGCGTTCGTCCGCCCATTTTGCGCAAGCTCGGCGGCATCGCCCTGCTGCTGCTCTCGTTCACCCTGGCAGCCCTCGTCATTCGCTTCCAGCCCGAGGTCGATCGATTCATCCGCTCGATCGGCGGTTGGGCCTACCCGATGGCGACGATCGTCTTTGCTCTCGTCGCTTCGGCGCCGTTCTCGGTGACCGATGCCCTCGCCGTGATGAACGGTGCGATCTTCGGGCCGCTCTGGGGCTCGGTGATCAACGCGGTCGGGCTCGTGCTCGCTGCGATGCTGGGATATTGGGTAAATCGGCACGCCACGCACTTACTCGATCTCGACGCCTATCTCAAGCGTCTGCCGGCCTGGACACGCCGCTTTAAGCCCGGCTCCCCGATGTTCCTCATCTGCGTTCGCGTGATTCCCGGTTTCGGCGGAACCGTTGCTACCGCGACGGCGGCGGTCATGCGGGTACCGCTGATCAGACAGGTCTACACGATGTGCGTCGTAGCGATCCCCATCTGCACGCTCCTCGCCATCGGCGGGGACCGCGTGACGGTCTGGGTTCACGGGTACGAACGCCGCGCGGGGAATGCGATGCGACGTTACGAACGACGGGCCAAAGTGTATATCGATAAGCACGCCCATCCGTTCCACATTCATTTCCGGCGCGTTCGGCCGACGCCGCGCCCGTCGCTACCCTCGCCCTCCCCGATCGCGACCCCGTGACCCACGACCTTATCAACGACGCCGAGGGCATCGCCGCTCTCTGCGCGCGCCTTGAGGCGAGCGAGCGCGTGGGGCTCGACACCGAATTTCATGCCGAACGCAGTTACGCGCCGCGCTTGATGGTATTGCAGCTCGCGCTGCCGGAATATACGGCGATCGTCGACCCGCTCGCGCCGGAAATCGATTTGCAGCCGCTCGTCGCGGCGCTCGAACGCGTTACCGTCGTCGGCCACGCGTTGCAGAGCGACCTCAAGATCTTCGCCGAACGCTTCGGATGCGTGCCGCCGAAACTTTTCGATACGCAGGTGGCGGCGTCGTTTCTCGGATACGGCATGCAGATATCGCTTGCCGATCTCGTTCGCGATCTCGTCCGCATTCGGCTTGCAAAAACGCAGACCGTCAGCGATTGGTCGACGCGGCCGCTCAGCGAAAAGCAGTTGGAGTATCTCGTCGACGACGTCGTGCATCTACTCCCGATGCACGATCTGTTGCAGCAGCGGCTCGCCGAACGAGGGCGCGTTTCCTGGTGCGAGCAAGAGTGCATCGCGCTGGCGCAGCCGGAAAAATATCGTTTCGATCTGCGACGCGCCTACATGAAGATCCCGGGTGCCGTTCGCATGAATCGTCGCGAACTCGGCGTTCTCGCGCAGGTCGTTGCCGAGCGCGACGCAATAGCGAAAGAACGCGATATTCCGCCGAAGTTCGTCGTCCCCGACGATGTCGTCGGCGGCATCGCGCAGTTGCGGCCGAAACATCTCGAAGATCTCGCGCAACTGCGGCGCTTGGAGAGCAATGCCCGGCGAAATTTCGGCGCGCGCTTTTTGGCAGCGGTCGAGCGCGGCGAGGCGATCCCCGACGACGAACTCCCCGAGCGCCCGCATCGGCCGCTCGGCGCCGATCGCGAGACGCTGGCGACGCTGCTCGGGGTTGCCGTCGGCGAGGCAGCCCGCGAGGCGGGCCTTCCGCAGGGGCTCCTGGTCACGCGTGCCGCTCTCGAGCGCGCCGCGCGTGAAGCGCCCGGCAGTGCCGAAGAGCTCGCCGAGCTTCTCGGGCTTTCGGCGTGGCGAACCTCGCTCGTCGTCGAACCATTGTGGAGACTTTTGTCGGGTGAAACGCGAATTGTCGTCGAGGGCTATGCGAAAGGGGAGCCGAAAGTAACGCTCGTATCATGAGCGCAAAAACATCAAGCTTTAATGCCGTCGACACGCTTCGCGTCGGCGACCGATCCTACACCTATTATCGCCTCGCCGCACTGCATGAGGCCGGGCTCGCCGATCTCACGACGCTACCTTACTCGATCAAGATTCTTTTAGAGAATCTTCTTCGCTTTGAGGATGGGCGCTCGGTAACAAAAGCCGATATCGAGGCGCTCGCACGATGGAGCCCACGAACGCACTCCGAAAAGGAGATTGCGTTCCGTCCGGCGCGCGTGCTGTTACAAGATTTTACCGGCGTTCCGTGCGTCGTCGATCTCGCCGCGATGCGCGACGCTATGGCGTCGATGGGCGGAGATCCGAACGCGATCAACCCGTTGCAGCCGGTCGAGCTCGTGATCGATCATTCGGTGCAGGTCGATCGCTTCGGCACCGCCGATGCGGCCGACCAAAACGCCGAGATTGAATTCAAGCGCAACCGCGAGCGGTATGCGTTCTTAAAATGGGGGCAGTCCGCGCTCGCGAATTTCCGCGCCGTTCCGCCCGATACCGGCATCGTCCATCAAGTCAACATCGAATATCTCGCGCGCGTTATCTTCGGAGCCGGCGGTGCCGGGGTTGCTTACGATCCGGCGACTGCCGTGGCGTATCCCGATAGTGCGGTCGGCACCGATTCCCACACGACGATGGTCGACGGCTTAGGCGTGCTCGCTTTCGGCGTCGGCGGCATCGAAGCCGAGGCGGCGATGTTAGGCCAGCCGGTCACGATGTTGATCCCCGAAGTCATCGGCTTCAAACTCGAAGGTGCGCTTCGCGAAGGCGTCACGGCGACCGATTTGGTGCTCACCGTAACGCAGATGCTGCGTAAAAAGGGCGTCGTCGGAAAGTTCGTCGAGTTCTACGGGACGGGGTTAAGCCGCTTGCCGGTCGCCGACCGCACCACCATCGGCAACATGTCGCCGGAGTTCGGCTCGACGGTGGCGATGTTTCCGATCGACGATCGGACGCTGGAATATCTGCGCCTTACCGGTCGCGCGCCCGAACATATCGCATTGGTCGAGGCCTACGCGCGCGCGCAGGGGATCTTCCGCACCGACGACGCACCCGAGCCGCAGTATAGCGACACGCTCGTGCTCGATCTCGGAACCGTCGAACCGAGCCTCGCAGGCCCGCGCCGTCCGCAAGATCGCGTTCGCCTGAGCGACGTCAAATCGTCGTTCAACGGCGCCTTTGCCGAATATGCAAAGACGCGTACGCCGGCGACCCGCGGTGCGGAGCGCATGCAAAACGAAGGCGGAAACGGCGGCGTCGCGCTTGCCGACGGGCCGGCCGAACTCACCGACGGATCGGTCGTCATCGCAGCGATTACCAGCTGCACCAATACCAGCAATCCATCGGTGCTCGTCGCGGCAGGGTTGCTTGCAAAGCGCGCCGTCGAGCGCGGCCTCAAACAGAAACCGTGGGTGAAAACATCGCTCGCGCCGGGCAGTAAAGTCGTCACCGATTATTTGGCGAAGGCCGATTTACAGCGTTCGCTCGACGCGCTCGGTTTCAATCTCGTCGGTTACGGCTGCACGACCTGCATCGGCAACTCGGGCCCGCTGCCGAGCGAAGTAAGCGAAGCGATTTCCGAACGCAATCTCTTCGTCGGCGCGGTGCTCTCCGGCAACCGTAACTTCGAAGGACGCATTCACGCACAGGTGCGGGCGAACTATCTCGCCTCACCGCCGCTCGTCGTCGCCTATGCGTTGGCGGGTCGCCTCGATATCGATCTCAATGTCGACCCACTGGGCGTCGGCAGCGACGGGAAGCCCGTCTATCTGCGCGATATTTGGCCCTCGAACGAAGAAGTCGCGCGCGTGGTCACGCAATGCGTCACCGACGAAATGTTTAAGTCGCGCTACGCCGACGTCTTCCGCGGCGACGCGAACTGGGCGAACCTGGCGGTTGCCGCAAGCGAGCGGTATGCGTGGGATCCGAAATCCGAGTACGTCAAAAATCCGCCATATTTCGAGGGCATGCCCGCCGAGCCGGGCGCCACGACCGATATCGTCGGCGCTCGCGTTCTCGCCGTCCTCGGCGATTCGGTGACGACCGACCATATCTCGCCGGCAGGATCGATTGCGAAGAACTCGCCCGCCGCGAAATATCTCGTCGAACGTGGTATCGAGCCTGCGGACTTTAACTCCTACGGCGCGCGCCGCGGCAATCACGAGGTGATGATGCGCGGTACGTTTGCAAACATCCGTCTGCGCAATGCTCTGGTTCCCGGAGTGGAAGGCGGCGTGACGCGCTACCTGCCGACCGGCGAGCAGATGTCGATCTTCGATGCCGCGATGCGCTACAAAAAAGACGGCACGCCGCTGGTGATTATCGCCGGGAAAGAATACGGGTCGGGTTCGTCGCGCGACTGGGCAGCGAAGGGCCCGGCACTGCTCGGCGTACGCGCCGTTATCGCCGAGTCGTTCGAGCGCATCCATCGCAGCAACCTCATCGGCATGGGCGTGCTGCCGTTGGAGTTCGTCAACGGCGAAAACGCCGGCAGCTACGCCTTAAGCGGTGAAGAGATCGTTGAGATTCTCGGCATCTCCGGCGGGGTGAAGCCACGCATGGAGGTCCAAGTAAAGGCGACCGATCCGCAGAGCGGGAAGTCGGTACACTTCAAGGCTCGCGTGCGTATCGACACTCCCGACGAGGCTGAATACTATCGGCATGGCGGAATTCTCCAGTACGTCCTCCGCCAGCTACGCGCGGCCTCGAAACGCTAAGCGCGGCAAAGCGCAGCGCTTCGCAGGCGAGGAATCGGTGAATGGAACGCCTCGATCGTTTATTTGAGGAGCTGAAGTCGGCGAATGAAGATTCGCTCGGCTACCCGGCTGCTAAGGATTTCGATTACTCCGCGATCGAGCGCTTTCTGGAGTTCCCGATCAACAACATCGGCGATCCGTTCGCGCAGAGCACCTATCGGGTACATACCCGCGAATGCGAGCGTGAAGTCGTCGCCTTTTTCGCCGAGGCGACGCGGGCGCCGCAAGACGACTGGTGGGGATACGTAACCAACGGCGGCACGGAGGGAAACCTCTACGGCCTCTATCTCGCGCGCGAGCTGCACCCCGATGGGATCGTCTACTATTCCGAAGCGACCCATTACAGCGTTTCGAAGAACCTGCATTTCTTGGGAATGCGGCATATCACGATTCGCTCGCAAAGTAACGGAGAGATCGACTACGACGATCTTCTGGAAACGCTCAAGATCCATCGCGACCGCCCGCCGATTATTTTTGCAAATATCGGAACCACGATGACCGAGGCGCGCGACGATATCGGGCGCATCGCGGCGATGATGGACCGTATGGCGATTCGCGAGCGTTACATTCATTCCGATGCCGCGCTCGCCGGCGGATATGCGGCGTATCTCGAACCGCGGCCGGCATGGGATTTCGCCGACGGCGCCGATTCGGTCGCGATCAGCGGGCATAAATTTCTCGGTGCGCCGATCCCCTGCGGCATCGTCATCGCGCGCAAACACAACGTGCAGCGCATCGCGCGTTCGATCGATTATATCGGTAGCCTCGACACGACGATCACCGGTTCGCGGAGCGGCTTTTCCCCGTTGATGCTGTGGTATCGCCTGCAGCAACTCGGCGAGAAGGGTTTGCGCGAGCGACTCGCGCGTTCGTTGGCGAATGCCGAATATCTGGTCGAGCGGTTGGTGGGAATCGGCGTGCCGGCGTGGCGTAATCCGAACGCCATCACGGTGGTGCTCCCACGGGTCTCTCCGGAGATTCAGCAACGATGGCAACTTGCCACTGCGGGCGATATTTCGCACGTCGTAGTGTTGCCGAATGTGGGACGCGACCAGATCGACGCATTCGTCGCCGAACTCGCCTCGTCAGCTAAGGAGGATGCATGCAAAGTCTAAGAGCGATCGTTCCGAATCGGCCGGGGCTGCTGGCGGAGATCACCGAGGTTCTCGCCGCTCGCGGTGTCGACATTCACGCGATCGTCGTTGAATCGCATGGCAGTGCGGCGTTGGTTCGGCTCGAAGTCGAGCGTGAGAATGAGGCGCTCGCCGCCCTCGCCGATGCGGGGCATCCCGCCGTTACCGACGATGTGTTGCTCGCGCGGATCGAGGACCGCCCCGGTGCGCTCGCAGGGGTCTCGCGCAGGCTCGGTGATGCAGAGATCAATATCCGCTCGCTCCATCACGTTCGGCGCGACGAAGGGTTCGCCGTGGTAGCGATCAGCACCGATAATAACGACCGAGCGCGCGCGCTGTTGGGCGACGCCGCACTGTAGGCGTTATGGAACGCGACGAGCAGCTCGTCCATCGGCTCGAAGCCTTCTGCGATATCGTCATCGGCTTCAGCCTCGCCGAGCTCACCTTCGGGCTGGTAATACCGAACCACGCGATTGCGCTCGTACGCGATCCCTCTTGGATTCTCTATTATCTCTTTACCTTTTCGATCGTCGCGCTCATGTGGTGGTCGCATTACCGGCTCTTTCGCGTCGTCTTCTATCCGGATACGCTCAACATCCTCATAAATTTCGCTTGGCTCGCCACCGTCGCGCTATTGACCTACTTCATGCAGATCAGCGCTCATGCGGCGACGTTAGGTGACAACGTCATCGGCACGGAATTGTATTTTGCAACGCTGGCGATAAATTTTGTGCTCAACGCCGCGATGACGGCGCGCAGCTATCGTCGGCGCGGCGCCTTTCTCGACGATGCCGGGAAAGCGCGGCTCGTCAGGGTCATCGCTTCCGCGCTGCTCTCCGCGTCGCTCTTATCGATCGGTACGTATTGGGCGGCAACGAGGGGCCCCGCGTACCTCTCGTTGGTCCCGCTTGCGATGGTCGTGGGTTACGGCGGAGGCGGACGCCTGTTGGTTGCTCTCTGGAATCGCCTCCGGAATCGGCCGAAAGAGCACGAGCGGGAAGAGGGTGCTTAACGACGCTGGTGCAGGGCGAAATTATTGCCCTCAGTATCGGAGCACCAAACCGTGCGGCACGGGGGATAGTCCTGAATTTCGCTGTAGATCGTCACGCCCGTAGCGCGAACCTGCGCGAGAGCCGCCTCGATATCGGGCACGGCGAACATCGTTCCGCCACAGGGAAACCATTTATCGGGCATATGCGCGACGGCGAACGCAGAGCCGTCGGCGAGTTCGAATTCGGTCCAGTTATCGCTTTCTTGGACGGCGCGCAAGCCCAGCACCTCGGTGTAAAAGACTTTCGCCCGATTGAAGTCTTTTGCGAGATAGCACACGCAGTCGATCCCGGATGCACGAGCGGTCGAAGTAGTCGTCTCCATTGGTTTTTCTCCTAAAAGGCGGTGTTTGCGGTTATCCTAGCCGCTGATACTTGACATATACTGTCATATTTGCAAATCTAGCATAGTGAAAGCCGACCGCCTTCTCGAATTATTGTTGCTCCTCCAAGCCCGGCCGCGGCGCACGGCCCGTGAACTCGCCGTGGAATTGGAAATCTCCGAGCGTACTGTCTATCGCGACGTCGATTCACTCGCCGCCGCAGGCATACCGGTCTTTGCGGAACGCGGTGCAAACGGAGGCATTGCATTGAGCGAAGGCTACCGCCGCGCGCTCGTGCAATTCGGCGACGAGGAAATTCAAGCGCTCTTCATCACCGGGTCGTCATTAGTTGCCGATCTCGGGCTCGGCGGTAAAGGGGAACGCGCGCTCGAGAAATTGCGCGGCGGCCTCTCCGATATACAGCGCCGCGCTGCCGAAAGCGTTCGCGGCCGAATCTACATCGATCAGCGGCGCTGGTTCCAAAACGATCCTTCCGTCGAGCGCTTATCGTTACTACGCCGTGCCGTATGGGACGATCGCGTCATCCGGCTGCGCTATAAGGACCGCGAGGGAAAGCAGAGCGATCGCTCAGCCGAACCCTACGGCCTCGTCTCGAAGGCTGGGGTCTGGTATGTCATCGCGCGTACCGATGCCGGATACCGAAGTTTCCGCGTCGATCGTATCGTTGAGGTCCGTGTCGAGGAGCGGCATTTCGAAAGAGACGTCGCTTTCACGCTGGAGACTTTCTGGCGCGAAACAGCCGCACGCATGCTCTCGGATCGCCCATCATTTGCGGCGATCGTGCGGATTAACGACGAAGACGTTCGTGGGATGATCTGTGGTTACTATCGAACGGAGAGCGTCGAACCCGAAGATGAACGCGTCGTACGCGTTTATTTTTCAAGCGAACGATCGGCGGTACGCAATGCCATCGCGTGGGGAGACTCGGTTGAATTGCTCGATCCGCCGAGCGTGCGTGCCGAAATCGTCCGCCACGCACGCGCAATCGCCGGTCGCTACAACGCGATCCGCTTGAAATCGCCGAGGAGCTCGGCGACGAAGCGTAAGAAACGTGCCGCTCCGGCGCCGTCGATGACGCGGTGATCGTAGCTGACGCTAATCGGTTGGATGAGTCGCGGCACGAATTCCGCGCCGTCCCAAACCGGTTTCATCGCGGCCCGCGTCGCACCGAGAATCGCGACTTCGGGCGCGTTGACGATCTGCGTGAATTGCGTCCCGCCGATGCTGCCGATCGAACTGATCGTAAAGCTCCCGCCCTGCATATCGGCGAGCGGTAACTTTCCGTCGCGCGCTTTCGCCGCCAAATCCGCACTCCGCTGCGCGATCTCGAGCAGGCCGAGTTTGTCGGCGCCTTTGAGCACCGGCACGACGAGCCCACCGGGGGTGTCGGCAGCGAAACCGATGTTGTAGTAGCGCTTCAGTACTAAGCCGTCGCCGACGAGCGAGGAATTAAACTCGGGAAACTGCTTGAGTGCGGCCACGCACGCCTTTATGAGAAACGCGAGCATCGTCAGTTTCGCACCACCGCGTTTGCTTTGCTCGGCATTGACCCGTTCGCGGAACTCCTCGAGTTCGGTAACGTCGGCCTCGTCGTAGTTGGTGATATGCGGAATCTGCACCCAATTGCGGTGGAGGTTCGGCCCGGAGAGGCGTTTGATGCGCGGTAAATCGATGCGTTCGATCTCGCCGAACGATGCAAAATTCGGGGTCGGCCACGGCGGCAACCCGGCGAGCGACGATGCACCCGTGCCCGCGCCGCCGGCGAGTGCCGCCTTGACGTGCCCCTGCACGTCCTCGCGCGTTATGCGCCCGTTCGGGCCGCTGCCGCGAACGTTCTGCAGAGCGACGCCGAGTTCGCGCGCGAAGCGACGGATCGCCGGGCTGGCGTGGAGCGGCGTATCGCTCGGCGCCGTTGCCGCAGCCGGCATCGGAAGCGGCGCGGGCGCTGCTTCTGCGACGGCGGGCTCCGGCGCGGCCGCGATAGGCTGCGGCGCGGGCGTCGGCGCTACCGGTGTCGCGGGCATAGCAGCCGGAGCAGGCGCAGCCGCCGGAGCAGCGTCGCTCTCCAGCGTCAGCACGACGCTTCCCTGTGAGACGCGGTCGCCGGGTTTCACACGCACTTCTTGGACGACGCCGGCCGCAGTTGCGGGAACCTCCATCGACGCCTTCTCGCTCTCAAGCACCACCACCGACGCGTCGCGCGCGATGCGGTCGCCGGGTTTGACCAGAACCTCGATGACCGGTACGTCTTTGAAATCACCGATATCGGGGACCCGGAGTTCTGCGATAGCCACGGTGTGCGTGTTCCTCTCTCTTGAATCGAGTTAGGCGAGTAACGGATTGGGTTTGTCGGCGGCGATGGAGTATTTCGCGATCGCTTCGCTCGCACGCTTGCGTGGAATCGTCCCTTCGGCTGCGAGGGCGTTGAGCGCTGCGAGTGCGACGTAGCGGCGATCGACTTCGAAGTGGGCGCGTAGTTTTGCGCGATAGTCGCTGCGTCCGAACCCATCGGTGCCCAGCGTCGTATACGAGCGTCCCACGAACGGGCGAATCATCTCCGGGAAACTGCGGATATAATCGGTCGCCGCAACGGCCGGCCCTGCGTGCCCTTCGAGCCGTTCTTCGACGAAACTCCGTCGCGGTGTCGCTTCGGGGTGGAGCATATTCCAGCGATGGGCATCGACGCCGTCGCGTTGTAACTGCGAAAACGAGGTGACGCTCCACACGTCGGCGGCGATCTCGAAATCTTTTTCGAGCAGATCCGCCCCGGCGATGACCTCGCGCAAAATCGCTCCGGAGCCGAAGAGTTGTACGCGCGGCGTTTTCTTGCCGCCTTGACCCGAACGTAAGAGATACATACCGCGCAAGATGCCTTCACGCGCGCCTTCGGGCATCGCCGGATGCGCGTAATTCTCGTTGAGGAGGGTGATGTAGTAGTAGACGTCCTCCTGTTCTGCGAGCATGCGCCGCAGGCCGTCCTGAATGATCACCGCGACTTCATACCCATAGGTCGGATCGTAGGCGACGCAATTCGGGATGAAGGCGGCGTGAACGTGGCTGTGCCCGTCCTCATGCTGCAGACCCTCGCCGTTCAGCGTCGTGCGCCCCGAGGTGCCGCCGAGCAGGAAGCCGCGCGTGCGCGAATCGCCGGCCGCCCACGCGAGATCGCCGATGCGTTGAAAACCGAACATCGAGTAGTAGATGTAGAACGGAATCATCGGCAAATTGTGGTTGCTGTACGCCGTACCGGCGGCGATCCACGAAGAGAACGCACCGGCTTCGCAGATTCCTTCCTGCAGAATCTGGCCGTGCTTATCTTCGCGATACCACATCAGCTGCTCGGCATCTTGCGGATGATAGAGCTGTCCGACCGACGAGTAGATGCCGAGTTGGCGGAACATGCCCTCCATACCGAAGGTGCGCGATTCGTCGGCGACGATCGGCACGACGCGCGGGCCGACTTCGGCATCGCGCAGCAGCGAGCTTAAGATGCGAACGAACGCCATCGTGGTGGAGATCTCGCGATCACCGGTGCTCTGCAGCTGCGCTTCGAAGGCGTTGAGTTCGGGAACGGTGAGCGCGGTCGATTTGCGGCGCCGCTGCGGCAGATGTCCTTGTTCGGCGAGCCGATCGCGCAGGTAGCGCATCTCGGCCGAGTTTTCATCGGGTTTAAAGAACGGGATTTCGTCGATTTTGTCGTCGGGGATCGGGATGGAGAAGCGGTCGCGGAAGGCGCGCATCTCTTCGAGATCCATTTTCTTCGCTTGATGCGCGATGTTGCGCGCTTCGCCGGCCTCGCCCATGCCGTAGCCCTTAATCGTCTTGGCGAGGATCACCGTCGGCGCGCCTTTGTGTGCGGCGGCTGCGGCGTACGCTGCGTAGACTTTCAGCGGGTCGTGGCCGCCGCGTTGGAGCGCCCAGACTTGCTCGTCGGTCCACGATGCGACCATCGCGGCGGTTTCGGGATAGCGGCCGAAGAATTGCTCGCGAACGTATTTCCCGTCGCGCGATTTGAACGTTTGATAATCGCCGTCGACGCACTCCATCATCAATTGGCGCAAGCGGCCGTTGCTGTCGGCGGCGAGCAGCGGATCCCAATTGCTTCCCCAAATGACCTTCAGGACATTCCAACCGGCGCCTTTGAAGAAACGTTCGAGCTCTTGAATGATCTTGCCGTTACCCCGAACCGGTCCGTCGAGGCGTTGCAGATTGCAATTCACCACCCAGATCAGGTTGTCGAGTTTTTCGCGCCCGGCAAGCGAGATCGCACCGAGCGATTCCGGCTCGTCCATTTCGCCATCGCCCAGGAACGCCCAAACCTTGCGGTCGCCGTTATCTTGCAGTTCGCGATCGTGGAGATAGCGCATGAAACGCGCTTGGTAGATCGACATGATCGGGCCGAGGCCCATCGAGACGGTGGGATATTGCCAGAACTCCGGCATCAACCACGGGTGCGGATACGAGGAGAGTCCGTGCCCGTCGACTTCCTGGCGAAAATTCAGCAGTTGCTCTTCGCTGATGCGTCCTTCGAGAAACGCGCGTGCGTAGAAGCCGGGCGCGGAGTGCCCCTGCAAGAAGAGCATATCGCCACCGAAGCGATCCGACGGAGCGCGAAAGAAATGGTTGAAGCCGACGTCGTAGAGCGTCGCAGCCGAAGCGAAGCTCGCGACATGTCCGCCGAGTTCGCTGCTGGTTTTATTCGCGCGAACGACCATCGCCATCGCATTCCAGCGCACGTAATGGCGCAGGCGCGCTTCGATGGCGGGGTCTCCCGGCATCGCCGGCTGGCGCTCCGGCGGAATGCTGTTGACGTAGGGGCTTTCGAGGCCGAGCGAGACATGTGCGCCGCCGGCTTGCGCCTCGGCGACGAGCGTTTCGAGCAGCGCGCGAGCGCGTTCGGGGCCTTCGGCGGCGAGGACGCCGCGCAGCGCTTCGCGCCATTCCAGCGTCTCTTGGGGATCGGGTTGAGGGGCATGCAGAGCGTCCATGCGCGCGAACTCGCTCCTGACAGCGCACATCTCCTGCCTGTGGATCGATCCAATTCTAGCCTAGGAACGGGCCAATACTAGAGATTTTCGACCGCGCTCAGATCGACGCGCTCCTCGCGGAGCACGACCCCGATCGCGCCGAGAAGTAATGCGCCGCCGAGCAGCGCGAAGGCGGGAATCGGTTCGCCGAAGATCGCGAGCGCGAGCGCGCCGGCGATGACGGGTTCGAGCAGAGTTGCAAACGAGACCGCATTCGGGGTGAAGTGGCGCAAGCTGGCGTTGATGGCGGTGTGCCCGAGCAGTTGGGAGATGAACGCCATCGCGAGGATGCCCGCCCAGGCGCTACCGGCTTGGAGCGGCGGCGCGGGTTGATGGGCGATGAGGGATGCGACGACGAGCGCGAGGGCGGCCCAACTGAAGGTGCGCGTCACGATCGTGCGCGTGGTGAGCGCGGCGCGCACTTCGCGCACCAGCAGCAAGTACGCGCCGATGGCGACGCTGCCCAGTAACGCGAGCGCATCGCCGAGCAATACGTGCCCCGGAATCGGCGCCGGCGTACGGTCGATGCCGACGACGAGCAGCAGCCCGATTCCACCGACGATAAATGCAGCGGTTGCAAGCCGCGAGAGCGGCCGCTTGCAGACGATTGCATCGTAGAGCGCGGTCCAGATCGGCGTCGTCGTGACGAGCAGCGTCGAGATCGCTACGGAGGTGTATTCAAGCGAGGCGATCCAGAGCGCGAAATGTGCGGCGAGTGCGAAGCCGGCGAATGCGAGCGTGCGGCTCGCGGCGGCATTCGGGCGCGCGCTGCGCGGCTGCGGGCGCAGCACGGCGAGCAGCAGCATCACCAGCGCGGCGATACTCAAACGTGCCGCAGCGACGCCGATCGGCGTACCGTCGAGCAGCGCGTAACGCGCGAAGATCGCCGCCGCTCCGACGGCGATCTGTGCGAAAGCGAGAACCAACACCGCACGCGTCATGCGGCGGCGGTTGTGGGTTGCGGCGTCGACTCCCTTTTAGGTGTGCGCCGTGACGTCGCTGGGTGTGAGTTGAATGCGGAACCAATGCCCCGGATAGCCCGATTGATTCCAGACCTTGAGGAAGAGTTTGGTCGGCGCGGCGCCGGTCCAGCCGGAGAGCACCCAGTTCACGACGATGTGCTGTTTTGGGTGCAACGATGTGGCGGCGAGAATCTTCGTTCCCGGTACGTTGATAGCATCGGGCGTGCTCTCGCTCATCTGCGAGCCGTCTTTGAGTTCGAAACCGACCTCCATGTGCGGAACGCCGACATCGTTGTTCCCGTTCGGGTTCTGCTCGGTCGCGGTGATGACGACGTAGCCGGGGCCGCTGAAGCCCTGCCCTTCGAGAACGGGAACGCTCGCGGTCGCCGAGGACGGATAGGTCTCGATTTTATCGATCCGCAGATTCACGACGCCGGCGCGGAAATATTTGTGGAGCGGCGCGTTCTTGATGGCGGCGGCCGCGGGGGCCGCGATCAGAACGGCGATGAGGAACGGCAGGGCGGCGCGTAGTGGAAGCAGTTTCATGGGTTCCGAATCCCTCCGATAGTAGTGCAGAGGCATCCACCGAGACGGCGATGCCGATACGCTGAGTATACGCTCGCTTGGCTTGCCGCGGCAAGGGTGGAGCATCCGCGAGGACGGCTTATCCGATTTCCGAATTCCTCAGGGTCGCTGGTTTCTCGCAGGGTGGTGCTGATGTATATATTCCAATACGGCTCGAACGTCGACATCAACCGTTTAAACGCCCCGGAGCGCCTCGGTGGCGCGGCTACGTGCGTGGGGCGAGCGACCACAGTCGATAGATTTGATCTCCAGTTTAACGTTTATAGTCGCTGCCAAAAGTGCGGCGTGGCGAACCTCATTCCGGACGGGCGGATCATCTACGGTGCGCTTTACGACATTCCGGACGACCGTGTCTACCGAGATAAAAAAATCAACGGGTGGAAGACGCTCGATGAAATCGAAGGTGAGGGTAGCAGCTATCACCGGAAGCCGATCACTGTCTGTTGCGACGGTGAAGAGTATGAAGCCACGACGTATCTAGCATCGTCTGATGACGCCGAGAAAAAAACGACGCGGGAATACGCCAACCACATCACGAGCGGCCTCCGGGTCATCGGGACGCCACAAGAGTACATCGATTACGTCGAGCGCTGCATCGCGCGTAGTCTCGCGATTCACTGAGGTCGCCCACGGGGCGACCCGCTTGGTTAAGGATTTCAGCGTCGGGAGGCCGGGCGGCGGCGCGTGGTGTATGAGCTAACGGAAAGCATTACCGGTTTCCGGGAAAGGGCTCCATCGCCGTATGCCGCGCAAGAAACACGAAGGAGACAAGCGAGCGAAAACCTCGGCCGTAGCCAAGACGCCGCAAAGAGGCGCCGCGAGTGGGGTCGTCGAGGGCAGAGGGCGGGGCACACAGGCGCCGCAAACCGGCGCCGCAAGCGGCGAGGCCCTCGGCTTTGAAGCGCAGCTCTGGTCAATGGCCGACCAGCTACGGGGTGCGATGGACGCCTCGGAGTACAAGCACCCCGTTCTCGGCCTGATCTTCCTCAAGTATATCTCCGACGCGTTCGAAGAACTGCACGCGGAGCTTACGAGCGATCCGGAATCCGACGCCGAAGATCGCGACGAGTATACGGCGCGCAACATCTTCTGGGTGCCGGCCGCAGCGCGTTGGTCGCAGATCGCCGCGAGTGCAAAATCCCCGCAGATCGGCGAGATCGTCGATAATGCGATGATCGCAATCGAACGCGATAACCCGCGCTTACAGGGTGTGTTGCCGAGGGAGTACGCAAAGCCGTCGCTCGGCTCGACACGGCTCGGTGCGATCGTCGATCTCGTCAACGGTATCGGGCTCGGTAACGCGGAGGCGCGTAAACACGACGTGATCGGGCGCGTCTACGAATATTTTCTCGGACGGTTCGCCAACGCCGAAGGGAAAGCGGGCGGCGAGTTCTATACGCCGCGTTCGGTCGTGCGATTGCTCGTCGAAGCGATCGAGCCCTATAAAGGGCGTGTTTTCGATCCGTGCTGCGGCTCCGGCGGTATGTTCGTGCAGTCCGAGCAGTTCGTGCTCGCGCACGGCGGAAAGATCGGCGATGTGTCGATCTACGGACAGGAATCGAACCACACCACCTGGCGCCTCGCGATGATGAACCTCGCGATTCGCGGCATCGAAGCGGACATCACATGGAACGAAGGTGGCTCGTTCCTTCAAGATGCCTACCCGGATCTCAAGGCCGATTTTATTCTCGCCAACCCGCCCTTTAACGACAGCGAATGGGGCGGGCAGGGACTGCGTGACGACAAGCGGTGGCGCTACGGCATTCCGCCTGCGGGAAATTCGAACTACGCGTGGATCGAGCATTTCGTCTATCACCTCGCGCCGACCGGCGTCGCGGCGTTCGTCATGGCGAACGGTTCAATGTCTTCGAATCAAAGCGGCGAAGGCGAGATTCGCAAGAACCTGATTGAAGCCGAGCACGGTGGGCTCGTCGATTGCGTGATCGCGTTGCCGGGGCAGTTGTTTTACACCACGCAGATTCCAGTCTGCGTGTGGATTCTTGCACGCGATCGGCGCAATCATAAGTTCCGCGATCGTACGAGCGAAGTGCTGTTCATCGATGCGCGCAAGATGGGCGAGATGACCGACCGCACGCACAAGAAGCTCGGTGATGAGGATATAGCGAAAATCGCCGGCGTCTATCATGCGTGGCGCGGGAAGGAGGGCGGCTACGCCGACGTCCCGGGCTTCTGCAAAGCGGCGCCGCTCGACGAGGTGCGCAAGCACGGGCACGTGCTCACGCCCGGCCGCTATGTTGGCACCGAAGAGGTTGAGGACGACGGGGAGCCGTTCGCCGAGAAGATGGCGCGGCTCACGTCACTACTGCGCGTGCATCAAGCAAGGACGCGTGAGATGGATAACCTGATTAACGAGTCTCTTCAACGCCTTGGCCTATGATCGAAAAGGTCTCGATCGAGAGCATAGCTGCCATACGCCAGGGGCGATACTTGCCTCCAGGGGACATGGCGCCAGCGAGTACTCCTGAAGCACCGATCCCGGTCTGGGGCGCACGCGGAATTTTAGGTTACACAAGAAAACAGTCGTTCCGGGAGTCGGTGCCATTGGTGACATGCCGTGGAAATGGCTGTGGTTTGGTCCAGTGGACCGGATCGCCCGCTTATATCTCGAATAACGCGATGTCCATTGTGCCCAACACACTGAGCGCAGCCGATACACGTTTCCTGTACTATGCGCTTCTTAACGAATCGTTCGCCGACGTTACAACGGGCTCGGCGCAGCCACAAATAACCATCACGCACCTGTCAAAGAAGCAGATATATTGGCACCGGAGCGTTGATTCACGGAAAGACATCGCTTCCGTCCTCGGGGCGCTCGATGACAAGATCGAGTTGAATCGGAAGGTGAGCGAGACGCTTGAGGCAATCGCGCGGGCGCTCTTTAAATCGTGGTTCGTCGACTTCGACCCCGTCCGCGCAAAAGCCGAAGGCCGTGACCCCGGCCTCCCGCCCGACATCGCTGCACTCTTCCCCGATTCATTCGAAGATTCCGAACTCGGCAAAATCCCGAAGGGGTGGCAGTTACGCGGTTTGGATGAAATTGCGCGCTTTTTGAATGGCCTTGCCCTCCAAAAATACCCGGCATTGACCGGTCGAACGCTTCCGGTTATTAAGATCGCCCAGCTTAGGATCGGAAACACTGCCGGAGCAGATGAAGCGAGCGCTGACCTTGAGCGCGACTACATTGTTAGCGACGGCGACGTCCTGTTCTCCTGGTCGGGCTCGCTCGAATGTGTGCTCTGGACGGGCGGCAAGGGGGCCTTGAACCAGCATCTTTTCAAAGTCACTTCCACCTCATTTCCCAAGTGGTTTTTCTATCTATGGATACATCGGCACTTGAACGACTTCCGCCACGTCGCCGCAGGGAAGGCGACCACAATGGGCCACATTCAACGGCATCATTTGAGCGATGCAAAGGCAGTCATTCCCACTTCGGAAATCCTGAAAGGTGCGGATTCCATCCTCTCGCCCCTGGTCGAGCGCATTATAACGGCGCGTTTGGAATCACGCACTCTTGCACGCCTTCGTGATACGCTGCTGCCGAAACTTATTTCTGGTGAAATCCGCGTCGCCGACGCGGAGCGGTTTGTGGAGCAGTCCACCTAGATGCCTGGCTACCTCAACGAAGATGCCGTCGAGCAGTACGCGATCGAACTGCTCAAGGGCCTCGGTTACGCGTACCTGCTCGGAGCAGAGATCGCACCGGACGGCGCTCGCGAAGAGCGCGCAAGCTTCAAGGATGCGGTCCTCGTCGAGCGGCTTCGAACGGCGATTGCGCGCCTCAACCCAGCGCTGCCGCTCTCGGCGCGCGAAGATGCGCTGCGCAAGGTGGCGATCCACGAAACAACTGACCTCGTTCTGAACAACCAGCGCTTCCACAAATTCCTCATCGAAGGCGTCGATGTCGAGTACAGCGAGGGCGCCGGCAAAGTTCGTTACGCCAAAGCGCGGATCATCGACTTCGAGAACCCCAACGCAAACGATTGGCTCGCCGTCAATCAGTTTACCATCAAAGAAGAGGCCGGCGAACGGCGCCCGGACTTACTCGTGTTCGTCAATGGCCTGCCAATCGTGCTCTTTGAATTTAAGAACCCGATGGATGAGAAGGCGACCATTCTCAGCGCCTTCCGCCAAACGCAGACCTACAAGCGCGATCTGCCCGGCTTACTTGCGTACAACGAACTCTTGATCGTCGCGGACGGAACGCAGGCGAAGATGGGCTCACTCACCGCCGATTGGGAGCGCTTCAGCACCTGGAAGCGCGAGGACGGCGCGAAAGTCCCGGTCGAACTCGAACCGCTCGTCAGCGAGGTCTTCGAAAAGCGCTGGCTGCTCGATATTCTGCGTCACTTCATCTTGTTCGAGGCAACGATGCCGCCGAACAAAATTCTCGCGGCGTACCACCAGTACTACGGCGTGAACAAGGCGATCGAGCGCACGATCGCGGCAACGGCGGCAGATGGCGATCGCCGCATCGGGGTCTTCTGGCACACGCAGGGCAGCGGCAAGAGCCTCTCGATGGCGTTCTACGCTTCGAAGATCGCGCAGCAACCGCAGCTCGCGAATCCGACGCTCGTCGTCCTGACGGATCGCAACGATCTCGACGATCAGCTCTTCGGGCAGTTTATGCGCTGCACGGAGTTTCTACGCCAAACACCCGAGCAGGCCGAGAGTCGCGAGGATCTACGCCGGGCGCTCGCGGTTGCTTCCGGCCATATTGTCTTTACCACCCTTCAGAAGTTCTTGCCCGAAGAGAACGGTGCTCGCTCTCCTGCGGTGACCGAGCGGCGCAACGTCATCGTCATCGCCGACGAAGCGCATCGCAGCCAGTATGGCTTCGGCGGCAAGCTCAACGACGAGAACGGCGAGATCGCGTACGGCTTCGCGCGACATCTGCGCGACGCATTACCGAACGCTTCGTTCATCGGTTTTACGGGAACACCGGTCGAGCTGAGCGACCGCAACACCCGTACCGTCTTCGGCGACTACATCGACGTCTACGACGTGCGCCGGGCCGTCGAGGATGGCGCGACGGTGCCGATCTACTACGAGGCGCGCGTCGTGAAGGTCGAGCTCGATCCGGTGAAGGTCTCCTACCTCGATGAAGATTTCGAGGAGATTACCGAGGGCCAAGAAGAGGACGACAAACGCCGTAGCGCGAGCCGCTGGTCGCAGATCGAGGCGCTCGTGGGAACCGAGGCGCGCATCGAAGAGATCGCGCGCGATCTCGTCGCGCATTTCGAGCAGCGGCAGAAGGGCTTCGAGTTCGAAGGCAAGGCGATGATCGTCTGCATGAGCCGGCGCATCTGCGTGCGGCTCTACGAGGCTATCGTTGCGTTACGCCCCGATTGGCATGACGACGCCGACGAACACGGGGTGATCAAAGTGGTCATCACCGGCAACGCCTCGGACGACGCGCCGATGCAACCGCACATCCGCAACAAAGCACGCCGCCGCACCATCGAGAAGCGTTTCAAGGATCCGAACGACCCGCTACAACTCGCGATCGTGCGCGATATGTGGTTGACCGGCTTCGACGTTCCCTCGCTGCACACGATGTACGTCGATAAGCCGATGAAGGGCCACAGCCTGGTTCAGGCGATCGCGCGCGTCAACCGCGTCTTCAAGACCAAGGCGGGTGGGCTCGTGGTGGATTATTTCGGCATCTTTGAAGACCTGAAGCGCGCGCTTGCAACGTACATCGAGTCCGGCGGCACCGGCAATCCGGTGCTCTATGAGAAAGATGCCGTCGCCGTGCTCCAGCGCGATTACGAGATCGTCCGCGGTATGTTCCACGGCTTTCCGTATCAGGCATATCTCGACGGCGATACCGCGCAGAAGATGCTTGGCCTGACCAACGGCGCCGACCACGTTCTCGGGCTTGACGAGGGTAAGAAGCGCTACCTGCGCGCCTGTTCGAGCCTTGCGAAGGCGTACTCGCTTGCCTCGACCTCCGCCTATGCCCGCGGAATCGGCGACGAGGTTGCGTTTTTTAAGGGCGTTCGCGCCACGATCGTCAAGATCTCGCCGGCAGGCGGGCAAAGCCTCGAGGAGATCGACCTCGCGCTCCAGCAGCTCGTCTCGGAGGCGGTCGGCTCGCGCGGCGTTGTCGATGTGCTCGAACAAGCCGGCGTCAAGCGTGCGGATATCTCCGTGTTCTCCGACGAATTTCTTGCCGAACTTGCGGGAATCGAACAGCGAAACTTAGCACGTGAGATGCTCGAGCGCCTCCTGCGCGACGAGATCAAGGTGCGCTCGCGGCAGAACGCGGTCCAGTCGCGCAAGTTCTCGGAGATGCTGGCCGAGGCAATCAACCGATACGAGAGCCGATCGTTGACGACGGTACAACTGATCGAACACCTCATCGAGTTTGCCAAGGAGCTACGCGACGAGCCGAAACGCGCCGAAGCGATGGGCCTCAATGACGACGAGCTGGCGTTCTACGATGCGCTTGCACAGAGCAAGAGCGCAGTCGAGGTGCTCGGCGACGCGACGCTGCGAACGATTGCGCGCGAACTGCTCCAAAGCGTCCGCGAGAGCGCCACGATCGACTGGAACCTCCGCGAGGGGGTCCGTGCGGCCGTCCGGCTTCGCATCAAGAAACTCTTGCGGAAGTATAAGTATCCGCCCGATGCGACCGAGAACGCTACCGATCAAGTGCTCGAACAAGCGGAGTTACTGTGCCGCGACGCGGCGTAGGCGCTAGCTCGCTGCTATGCATCCAAGCCCGATTGTTGTCGCCGTCGCCACCCCGCTCGTCGCCATCGGCTTGAGCTGGTGGAGCTTTCTTTGGGCGGAGGACGGCGCGACTCCGGACGGTTACGGCGGTGTACCGTGGGAGCCCACAATGTTTCAAGCGGAGGAGGCGCGCCAACCGGGAATGCGCGCTCGCTCGCGCATGAATGCGCGCACATGTTTCGATTGCGGAGCGCTATTGCTGGCCGCCGCGGTGCCGGCCGGTATGCTCGTTGGCGGCGCCTACTCGCCCAACGGCTGGGTCTGGTTACTCTTCGCGACGTTCGTCGTGTTGGCCGCTTCCCGCGCGGGTTGCGGTATCGTCGCGGTTTGGCGTCATCGAAGGGAGGACGCGTTTAATTTCTGGTTTTCGGGCGATATGAACCGTCTATACGACCGCGATAAAGCGCGACGGCTTTTCGAAAGAGAGAACCTCATGCCGATATGGAGCATCTTCAACCGCCGCTGGTCGGAGACACTTCAAAATCCGGATATAAACGAAGTGCTCAGAGTTGCGCCAAAGCGGGGTAAGTGAGATTGCTTTGAGGTATCGAGATCGGGTCGTTGACTGTTTGGCGTGCGCTCAACCGATGGGTCCGTTGGACTATTTCTCGATATGTATCGAACGATAAGATCTGAATTTACGTAGAATCGGGTTTTGGGCGTTCGAGCACTGCAAGCATTGCCGATGTTTGATTTACCGAGGGATATTGAAGTAGATGCGCCAGTCTGTAGCCTTCTTGTGAAGTCATTCGCACGAAGTTGTCGTACCGATTGTCGTACTTGATTGCGGTTGACCTGACGTCAGGGACTTGTGGAAACCCCTCAAGAACCATAAAGACGTATTCGAAATTTGTAGCCATTTCAATCCTCAACATTCGAGCGATGAGTTCAACAACGTAGTTGTGCATTTGATCGACTGTTATTTCCAGTCCCATGTCGGCGAGCATTCGAGCCAGCGGCTCGCGCCATGCCGGCTGAATTTCAATTGGCGACGGCCACGGATGTTGTCCGCGGCGCGCGAACGTGCCCTCGATGTGTGCGCGCAACCTTGCATCGTCGCGCTCGAGCATGAAGTCGAGTAAGTAGATATCGACGAGATCACGGTAGCGCATATTTCGTGGCGATGGGTCGCTGACTGCATGAAGTTTTTGAGCGATCTGTGCGAATCGATTTAAGCATGGAACATGGTCTGGATCCCGGAGCCCGAACGGTTGCAAGGAGAAAGCTTCAACTAGCTCGCTATCTTCAATCTCGCCCGATCCGAGCTCGATAATCAGCGAGCACCAGGGGCCGCCGAGATACTCGGCCTGCACGGACACCTGCATTACATGTTCGCGTTCGTGAACGTCGCCCTTGACGCGGAATGTGAAGCCGTCCCAGCTGCGGTCGGCGAGCGCCGCGCGAAAGGTATCGACGATTGATGGCATGTCGATCGGTACGACGAGGTCGATATCTTGACTGGCACGGGCATGCTCGCGAAATCGTAGTTCGAGGGCGAATCCGCCTTTCACGTAAAAAGGCGGTAACGCGCCTTCGAGCACGGCCGTCCTCATGACTTGCAACAACGCCGTCGCGCCGACCCAGAGACGCATGCGTTGATCCGCGATACCCGCGATATCTGCCTGCGTTCGCACACGTGTTGCGAGCGCGTTGCGCCCGATGGGCCTTGTCATTTCGATCGATGTTCGTTGAGAAACCGATCGAGCAAGTCTGGGTCGAGGTCGTATAAGGGGCGTAGCCGCCGAAAATCTGCTTCCAACAGCTTGCCCTCTTGTACGCCATGCGCCATGACGTACGAGACTGCATCCCTTGCCTGCCGATCGATCAGGAGGTCGACGATCGTGCGAAACAGTGTTGTGACCGGGAGACCATCGACCGTTGTCTTTTCGTCGTCGCGTAACTCGCGAAAGTGCAACTGCACCGCGGGCGGCGGTTCTCGTCGCGTTATGCGTTTCTTCTCCGGCGGCAAGGTTAGGTCGATTTTTCCTGGGCTATCAAGCGAGGCGCCGTGCAGCGATAGCGCCGAGCGATGCGAGAGCACAGGCTGAGTCGCTGCGTCGCCGACTTGCGCCCAAAGCACGGCTCTCCAGAGTGATGCGTGTGGTGAAAGCTGCCACGTGCTGAGCCGATAGACGCCCCACGCCTCGCGCGAGAGGTAGCCACCCCTGGCCATCGAGGAGAGCGCACGATTGCTGATTCCCTGTGCTGCCGCCTGACCCGCAGAAAAAAGCCCGCCCTGGAGCTCGGCAAGGTCGATGAGGGCCTGGAGATTCGCTGCTGTTTTCGACGCCACGTGGGCCTAATTTTAGCATAATGACGATAATTAGGCTAGGTGCGCGCCTAAATATCTAGACTTCAAGACGGCGAACGGAAGCGTGCCACCATGGGGCCACGAGTCTAGGCATCGCGATCGATGCTGCTCGTACCCTGCGTACGACGAGCTATCCTGAAGAATTGCCCTGCCTCCGAAATGGAGATAAAATGGAGTCATGAAGAGGCGCCGAATGCAGATCGACCTGCGCGCTGAGGACGAGCTCACCCTGGAGCGCGCCCGGCGAGCCTTGGGAACCGAAGGGGACTCCGAGACCGGCCGAGCGTTGCTTGCCCTTTTCGCTCGCATCTCAGCGGCCATCGACCAAGGTTCGGTTGTCTCGTTTCTCCCTGGTGACGATCCCCGGGCGGTCGACGCAGTCCCGGAAATTACCAGCGCCATCCGTCCGGAGTCACGCTATCGCTTTCTCGTTCAGGTGCCGCATAAATGGCGTAGACAGCTGTCCCTCAAAGGGCACCGTATCACTGCCGGTCAGCTTGTGGCGAGCATGGAGGCGAACAAGTGGACGGTCGACCAGGCGGCGTCGCAATTCTCGCTCGATCCGCTTGCCGTCGTCGAAGCGCTCGACTATGTTGCGCGTAACCGCTCCCTTGTCGATGCCGAGGCCGCCGAAGACTGGCATCGCGCCGAGGCACACATAACGCATCGTGCGCCTGTTCGTCGATGAGAACTGTGCGCAAGCCGAGCTGCCCTCTCGCTCAACGCTTATGTGTGGTAAAGCCGCCACCCCTGGGGGGAGTAGCGGCTTTACCGGTCGATCTCGACGCTAGCGGCTTATTCCGAACTACCGATCTCGCGGGCACCCATCTGCTTGCCGATTGCGAGGAGTTGCGCCGCCGAGAGTCGAGCGGATTGAAGCGTCATCGCTTCGTCGCCGACGGCGAAGCGTACGATGTTGACGCGTGCCGACCGGACGAGACGACCGTCTTTTGAGAATTGAGCGGTAAAGGCCCCGAGTTTTCGCACATGTTTGATATTCCGCGCATTCGCTCGTTCGATCGTGACGTTGAGTATGCCGCCGCCATGCAAGCGGTACCCGTAGGAGAGCGTGCCTCCGGCGTAGATCGCCGTCGTGCTTGCAGCACCGGCCGGCAGATGCTGCGGCAGAACGACGTGGAAATCGTGCGAGGCTTGTTGCACCGCATCGGCGAGCGGAATCGGGTGCACGATTGTGCCGTTGATAAAAGTAACGCTCTTGACGTTCTTGCCTTTCAAGGTTTTCATGATGCGCACCATCCGCCGTTGCTGGCCGGCATTGGGAAGCGCGTGCGCGAGCTCGTGTGCGGCGCTGGGGCCAAAGTAGGCGATGGCGAGCCGGTGGAGCGTCGCTTGTATCATCGACTGCGGCGTCGCCGCGAATGCCACCACCGGGACGGCGATCGCCAGCGCGATGGCTGCGATTCGTCCGCTGCGTCGGGTATCACCCCTTCGTGCCGGGAGCGCTGCGCGCCGATGAATTGCAGCGAGATCGGGCTTGGGGAACGGTGTGGCGGCGAGCGCCGAGTGAATGCGCGCGCGCAAAATTGTATCGTTAGGCATGTCCGTTGACCTCCGTCATAGCTGGAGCCGCATCGCTGCGGTCGCCGAGTAAGACTCGGAGCCGTCGCTTTGCGAGAAACAATCGATAGCGAATCGTTCCGTCGGGCACGCCGACGACGCGGGCGATCTCCTTGCTGGTGAGATCCGCGTAGTAGTGAAGGACGATTGCCTCGCGTTGCATGCTTGGCAGTGCGAGCAACGCCTGTTCGATGCCGAGGCGTTCGAGCGTCGTCGCGTCAGCATCGCCCTCCGTTCGTTCGACCTCTTCGTCGAGCGGCACCGAATCGCGATGGCGCCGCTCGCGTCGCAATGTCGCGCGCGCGGCGTTCACGACGATGCGGTAGAACCACCCGCGAAATGCGGCGGGCTCCCGGAGCTCCGGTAGGGTGCGCACGAGTTGCGCGCACGCCTCTTGCGCGCTCTCTTCGGCGAGCGCGTTTTCACCGATGATGCCGCGAGCGATACGGTAGGCTGTCGGCCAGCATACCGCGAGCAGCGCATCGAGCTCGTCGCGGCCGCCCGCTCGTGCGGCCGCGATGCAGGTAAGATCCGGGGAATCGGGCATCGTGGGTTCTTCCTTCCTGGTAGCAATCGTTCCGGTGAGAGAGATGCGAGCGCGGAGCGATTTGTTGGGTCGCCCCTCGATACGCGCTTCGCGCTACTCGGGGTGACAGGGGTGCGCTTCGCGCTACTCGGGGTGACAGGGGTGCGCTTCGCGCTACTCGGGGTGACAGGGGTGCGCTTCGCGCTACTCGGGGTGACAGGGGTGCGCTTCGGGGTGAGAATGTAGCTTGCGCGCGTAACCGCGCGTGCCGGAAGCACGTTACCAGGAGGTGATGCAACGTGCGGCGATCGTCGTTTATGGGGCGGCGATGCTGCAGGGCTTCGCTTTTACGCTGGTTCCGTCGCTGGCGACGCTCTTCGCAGGGGCGCCGTACGCGATCGACGCCAGCGCCTTCGGGGCGCTCTTTCTTCCCTTGACGCTCGGGGCGATTCTTGCCGCCCTCTTGACGCCGGCGCTCGCACGTCGGCGCGGCATGGTCGGGGTGCTGGGAATCGGTGTGCTCGCGAACATCTTCGGCCTGATCGCGTTGGTCGCATCGGTTGCCGTGCACGGGCACGCCGCGTACCTCTTGCTGCTCGTCGACACAAGCGCGCTCGGGATCGGCTTCGGGCTTAATTTTTCGGCGGTCAACGAACTGGCATCGCAATTAAGCGCGCGGGCGACACGCGACGTGACCTTTGCGAACGTGTTGACGGGCTTGGGCACCTCGCTGACGCCGCTCTTTATCGGTGCATTCGTTGCACACGGCATCTGGCCGCTCTGGCCCGTTGTGCTCGCACTCGCCTTCGCCGCGATCTTCGTGCTCTCGATCGGCTGGCACACGACGGCTCCGGCGCACGTCGCACGCACGAAAAATACTCTTCCGCCCGCACTCTTGCTCTTCGGCGGCGCGGCTTTGCTCTACGCGATCTGCGAAGGTGCGTTTTCGAGTTGGGCGACCACCTTCGTCCACATCGATCGTTCCTTTTCGCTTGCGACCGGCGAGGCCGCACTCGCCGGTTTCTGGCTCGCATTGACGCTCGCACGCGTTGCGTTCGCCCTTTCATCGCGCTTCATTCCGGCGCGGATTGCGTTTGCAGTGCTGCCGTTGGCGATTGCGGCGGCGTTCGTGCTGCTGCCGCTCTGGCGAACCTCGCTCTTGCTCGTCGGTGGCTTCGTGCTCGCAGGAATCGCATGCAGCGTCGTTTTCCCGTATGCGATGGCGTTGGCATTTGCGGCGATGCCCGCCGATGAAGACCGCGTCGCGGGGGTGCTCGTCGGTGCGCTGATGACCGGAGAGGGCTTTGGAACCTTCGCTATCGGTTTGCTGCGCAGCGATGCGGGAATGGCGCTCGCGACGATCTATCGCGCCGCGGCGGTCGTTGCGTTCGCCTTAGCGATCGTGGCGATACTTGCGGTGAGATCTTCGCCGCGCAAGGCGGTAAACGCGAGTTCGTAACGGCGCTCTTCGCCGGGCTCGAGAAACGGCAGCAGCGCGTGAGCCGCGGCATAGGTACGCCCTTGAATGGCGGGCGTATTTGCCGGCTCGATCGCCATGACGTACGTTCCGGCGGCGAGTTGTCGCCAGCTAAAGAGTGCGGGTAGCGCGACCGGGTCGTAGGCGATCTCGAAGCCGATGCCGGTTCCCGCGCACGCCGCCGGGTTGACGATCGCCGCGCGCGCGCGCCCGTCGTCGCAGGCGATCGGGCGGTGGATAAAGACTTGTTCGGCGAAATCCGCGACCGGTTCGCCGCCGAGATCCCAGCGCTCGATGCCCGCCTGCGCGACGGCGTCGCGGGCCTGCGTCGCCGAGCGCGATGCGTAGACGCGCGTCGTTGCATCGAGCAACGGGAAACCGGCGTTGCAGTGATAGAGCAGCATGTGCGGCGTGCGTTGGCCGCCGGTATTGACGACCCGGTCCTCAAGGAAGAGCGTCGCGCTGCCGAGTTCGGTGCGCCAACGACGATACAGCACGAGCTCGCTGGTAAGCGCTTTGCTTTCGTGCATCGAGGCCGTCAGTTCGAGAAAACAGCGATCGCCCTCCCAGGCCGTCCGCGCTGCATATTCATCGGCCGGGGTATTATCGATTCGTCCGTGGAGGCCGAACGCGCCCCATTGGTCGCTTCCCGCAGGCCCGAAATTCGCGAGCCCACAGGTGGTGAGCCAGCCGCCGAAAAACGAGCGCAGCCACTCGTCGCCGTCGGGATCGTAATACGACGGCGCGCAGATCTCATTCGCGCTACGCCATGCGAACGGAATGCCGTCGATGGTTGCGCGGGTGATATCGAGTGCGCGATCGATCGCAAAATCGACGCAGAGGCGCCCGGTATCGAGGCGGACGGCGCGAACGCCGCGCGCGCGCCCGGTGGCGTAGGTGAACTCGGTGATCCCACCGATCGCCGCGAGCGTCCCGGTGCGCGCATCGAGCTCCGATCGGGTCAGCGACTTGCCGAAAAGGTTGGGCATGAGCGGCTCGCGCCTTTAGTGTTGCTCGATCTCGAGCAGCGCGAATCCGCCGGCGTCGATAATCACCGGAATGCCGTCGACGATCGTCTGTTTTTTGAGGTGCCCGAGGTCGCGCCACGTATTCCAAATGGTGGAAAAGAGACGTACGGAATGCCGCGCTCCCTTGATTTCGCGTAACGATGCCGCCGTCGTGATCGCCTGTTCGCTGGAGTTGCCGATGAAGAGCAGTAGCGCACCGTCTTTGGCGAAGACCACCAGCGTCACGCGCGGATCGGTGACGATGCCGATCTCGGTGAGGTCCTTTTCGTAGCGAGCGATCGGCGATTCCGAACCGAGTGCGGAGGTGGTAAAAATTTGCAGCCCCTCGGGCATACGCACCGCCACCCAAGCGATGTGCTCGCCGCGAAACGGCACGTTGACCGCCGTGAGCCAACGCCATTCCGCTGCAAGGCACGGGTCGATCGTTGCGTCTTGTCCGCGCACGTTCAAACCGCCGGCGCCTTCGATAGCGGCCCAGAGATAGCGCGGCGCATCCCAGGGTGAGAGCATCATCCCCTGGTTCACGAGAATCTCTCCGTGGAGCCATTCCGAGAACTGGCCGGGAACGGTATTGTTGCGACGCGGATCGCTCGAAAAATGGCGAAAACTCGTCGAGAGTGCCTTCGCCATGAATCCCGGATTATATTTTGCCGCCGCAAAAGCATACCAATAGGTTACTGCGACCCAGACGCCGCCGAGCAAGCCGTAACCGTTGATCGGTCCGTAAATGAGGTCGCTGCGGGGCACCGTTCTGATACCGGCGGTCGTCCAAAACTCCGCATCGCTGAGGCGCGCGATGATGCGTGCGGCACGATCCGGCGGTGCGACGCCGAAGAGCACCGGGAAGATCAGATCGGCGGTAACGTCGCTGCGTTTCGCTCCATCGACATCGATATTGAGATAGTAGAGATCGTTAGCCGGGTTCACGAGGTGCGTGTTGATCGCTTTATAGAGATCCTCTGCGGATTTCTTGAAGCGCTTGGCGGCGGGCGCATCTTGGAGCAGGGTCGCCATTTCGACGAGCGCTCCCAACGCGGCATAGCACTCCGCGTTCACCTCCGTCGACGCGCCGCTGATCCGATAATCTTGGATGACGTTGCGCCAGCCGATGATTCCCCAATCCGAGGTTGCAGTCGCCGTGCACCAAACGAGGCCGTCGTCGTTGCGCTGCGAGAGCATATAGTCCATCGCGCGGATCGCGTGCGGGTAGCACTCTTGAAGAAAGTCCTGATTTCCGGTCACCGCATAGTGATGCCAGAGCGCAATAACGGCCAGCGGTGTGTTGTCGTTGACGTTGAGGGAGTAATCCTCCCACTTGTCATTGCGGACGTCGTAGTACTCCACGATTTTTCCGTTCGGCTCTTGCAAACGGAAATAGGCTTGGAGCGAATCGTGCGCGAAATCGTGATTGAGATAGTCGGCGCCGAACGACATCCAGGCGGTGTCGCGCCCGACGCTGTTATTGCTGCGGGTGGGATCGTTGACGAAACACCAGCCCGTGGGAGCATACGTTTGAACGCGTAGCATGTTGGCTTTCGCCCAGAGTACGCCTTGGTTGACGTCATGACTCGGCGTGCGCAAAACCGACTGCGTCAGGTACTTCCAATAGTACGTTGAGGTTGCGTGCAAGGCTTTCTTGCCCGACGGGCAGCGTTTGCGTGCGTCGGCGAGATCGGTTGCAGAGACCGGGGAGAGCACGCAGATGAATTCCAGCCAACGCTCTTCGTTCGGTGCGAGATCGATCGCGGTATGGAGCGCTCCGACGGGGTCGGTTCCGAGCGTGACAACCGAATTCGAAAGCATTCCCGGCGATTCGTGTGCGACGAGCCGGCCGCGGTCGGCGCTCGTCTCCCAACTCGTCGATGGGGCGAGCGTTGCAAAGAGGCGGACATGCGAGGGAGCGCTCTCGTTCCACACGACGATACCGCCGAGCTCGGCATCGAAACGGACGCGTACGTCCTGCGACGTGTTGCCGCGCAATTCGCAAAAACCGTAGGCGTCGAACGAGACGGCGCTCTCAGCGGTGTTCTTGAGGTGCAGGCGATAGTAGACCGCCGGCGGTGGAACCGAGGCGGCTTCATGGCCGCCGTCGTTATAGGCAAAGACCTGCTCGTGAACGTGGACGCCGTTGTCGAGCTGGTAGATATAATCTTGGCGCTCGGGGTGAATGTGAAATTCGCCGCCGTGGCGCGTTAAGCGAAGCGTGCTACGTCGATCCCAAAACGAGACGCCGAGAGCGCCGAAATAATCGAAGCCGGCATCGGGGCTATAAATTTTGGCGATCGCTCCGGTCGGTTTTAAGACGACGGTGCAACGCGGGGCGCCTAACGTACTGCCCTGCGCCATTTGGTCGTCGTCGAGGATATAGGCAAAGCGTCGGCTGGCGGCGCTTCCGCTCGAGGGGTCGGCGATGGGGTCGACGGCGTCGTATCGCGTCATTATAACGAGCCCGCCTGGCGCATCATGCCGCCGTCGATCACGACCGTCGTCCCGGTGATATACGAAGCGGCGTCGCTACAGAGCCAGAGTACGAGCCCGGCGACCTCTTCGGGCGTACCCCATCGATGAAGCGGAATTTCGTCGAGTAGCTCGGTATCGAGTTTTTTATCGGCGATCGTCGCTGCGTCCATCGGGGTATCGATCGCTCCCGGTGCGACGTTGTTGACGGTGATCCCGTGCGGCGCAAGTTCGACTGCAATCGTGCGCGCGAGCATGCGGACGCCGCCCTTCGAAGCGCAATAGGGCGCGTTCGTCGGCGCGGCAACATCTTCGTGGATCGAGGAGATATTCACGATACGGCCGCCGCGCGCTTGCGCGATCATTTGCTTTGCCGCCGAACGGCTGCAATAGAATGGGCCGCTGAGGTTGACGGCGATCTCGCGCTGCCAAACGTCATCGGGAGTATCGACGAACGGATAGCGCGCCTCGATTCCGGCATTGTTCACCAGAATATCGAGCGAGCCGAACTGCGAGACCGCCGCCGCGACGAGCTTGTCGGCATCTGCAGCGAGCGAAACGTTCGCTTCGCAGGCGATCGCTTTGCCGCCGCGGCTCGCCAACTCGGCGACGAGGGCCCTGGCGGGCGCGGGGTCGCCGACGTAGTCGATGACGGTGTTGATTGCGGCGGCAGAGAGTGCGCGAACGATGGCGGCGCCGATCCCGGTCGCTCCGCCGGTAATGACGGCAGTGCGCCCTTGTGATTGCATATTTAACGCTGTGCCCTACTCGATGGGGTTCTCCTCCACAAGCAAGCGCTTACAGAGAGACGGCCCGCCGCGAGGCGAGCCGTCTCTCTTACACGACGCATTTAGCGTTTTGCAGTTACGGGCGGCACTTCCGTCCGTGGCAGATCGGCGTCGGCGTCGGAGCCGGCGTCGGGCTGGAGGTGGGAACCGGGGTCGGCGTTTGCGCCGGGGTCGGCGTGGGAGCCGGCGTCGGGCTCGTCGTCGGAACCGGCGACGGCGTCGGGGTCGGGCCGACGGAGCCGTAGGTGATCGCGCAGCTGCTGCTGGCGTTGCTCCAGAGCGGTTGAACCGGATAGCTCTGACCGTTCGGGAACGTGTAGTTCTGGAGGTTCGTCCAGGCGCACTTGTCGCCGATCTCCGAACCGCTCGAATCGAGCCAGCCGTTGCCCGCACCTGGGTCGGTCTGCGTCTCGGCTTCTTCATGGCCGCCGACGATGGAGACACCGTCGAGCGTTCCCGGGGAGTTTACCGAACCGACGCCGCAACCGGTCCCTGCATCGGGGGTGTACGGGAGGTTGGTGTAGGCGAGCGGGTTGCCCGAGGGATCGGTCGTGGTGTTGTGATAGCCGCACCACTGCGTCGCGAAGCCACTTTGCGTGTAGCCGGTCGGCGTCACGACGATGAAGTTCGCATTCGAGCTATAGGTGCCGAAATGCGCCGCCGCATTGAGGGCTTCCGCCGCTACTTGCGCATCGGTATAGGTTTTCGGCGGTACCGAGCTGTCGTACCACACGCCTGCGTACTGCGGGTTGGTATTGGCGATGTAGGTCGTCGCGCCGCCGAGCGTCTGGTAATACTGCGTATCGGTATTGACCCAGAGGCTACCGCCGATCGACTGCATGTAGCCGGTCAGATAGGCCGCCAAGCCATCGGGGTCGGCGGTCGTGTCGTTCGAGCTCTGCCATCCCCAAAATACGAGATAGACCTGCGGTGCCGTTTGCACGGGGCCGCCTTTATAGAGCAGGTTCGAGGTTGTCGTGCGCAGTTTGCCCATCGCCGTGCGAGCGTTGGGGCCCCATTGGAAGCTCGGGTGCGACGCTAAATAATTTTTGGAATAAAAAATCTGCGGGTTTCCGACGCGCACCGATTGCGCGGAGACGCGATGGGGCACGGGGTTCGATGCGGTGTTGCCGCTCTGCGGGAGCATCGAGCTACTATGCCCTCCGCTGCAGGCAGCGAGAATAGACGATGCAGCAAGCATCGCCACAAGAATTCTACCGGGTGTTCTCAAACGAGGATCCTCCACAGTACGAGAGTTGAGTGTAGCAAGCAGTGCAGCAGATACGGAGAGGAAGGGATAGGGGAAGGTACCTGCTGCTCCGACTTACGTTGTATTCGAAGTCTGAGGTTCCTCTGAATTTCTAACAAAAAATTTACAATAGCGACGCGCGACAGATAAGGGTAAATCGTCACTTCGGTAGAGCGAAGGCGTTCGGAGAGCGATTCGAGGACGCGCCATGCAGGGCGCGAAGCACTGATGACCCACGGGAGCCCGGGCTCGGGCTGAGAGGGCGGAAGTATCCGCCGACCGTCGCACCTGATCCGGGTCATGCCGGCGGAGGAAGAAAACGATGAAAGTTTATGCAACCGGCAGCGCGCCGTCGATTCGCGTCCCCATGCGGGCCATCCAACTCACCGACGGCAGTACGCATACCGTCTACGATACCAGCGGTCCCTACAGCGACGAGAACGTCGTTACCGATATTCGCCGCGGCCTTCCGTCGCTACGCGCGGAGTGGATTGCGGCGCGCGGCGACAGCACCGAACTCGACGCCCCGACCTCGGTCTATCAACGCGGTCGCGAAGCGATGCGGGAACTCGACGAGATTCGCTTCAAGCAGCCGCGGCGCATTCGGCGCGCGAAACCCGGAGCGAACCTGACGCAGATGCATTACGCGCGCCGCGGCGAGATCACCCCGGAGATGGAGTTCATCGCGATTCGCGAAGGGCTCGCCCCCGAATTCGTTCGCGACGAAGTCGCGCGAGGGCGTGCGATCATCCCCAGCAATATCAACCATCCCGAGAGCGAACCGATGATTATCGGGCGCAATTTCCTGGTGAAGATCAACGCGAACATCGGCAACTCCGCGGTCGCATCGTCGATCGATGAAGAGGTCGAAAAGATGACCTGGGCGACGAAGTGGGGCGCCGACACGGTCATGGATCTTTCGACCGGCAAAAATATTCACGAAACGCGCGAGTGGATTTTGCGCAATTCGCCGGTGCCGATCGGCACCGTGCCGATCTATCAAGCACTGGAAAAAGTCAACGGCAAGGCCGAAGAGCTCACTTGGGAACTCTACCGCGATACGTTGATCGAGCAGGCCGAACAAGGTGTCGATTACTTCACCATCCATGCAGGGGTGCTGTTGCGGTACGTTCCGCTTACTGCAAATCGGGTGACCGGCATCGTTTCGCGCGGAGGATCGATTCTCGCGAAGTGGTGCCTCGCCCATCACCAGGAGAACTTTCTCTACACGCATTTCGAAGAGATATGCGAGATCATGAAGGCCTACGACGTTGCGTTCTCGCTCGGCGACGGATTGCGGCCGGGGTGTCTCGCCGATGCCAACGATGCGGCGCAGTTCGGCGAGCTCGAAACGCTCGGCGAGCTCACGGAGATTGCGTGGAAGCACGACGTCCAAACGATGATCGAAGGCCCCGGACACGTGCCGATGCATCTGATTAAAGAGAATATGGATAAACAGCTCGAGCTCTGTCACGAAGCGCCGTTCTACACGTTGGGCCCCTTGGTAACCGATATTGCGCCGGGCTACGACCATATAACCAGTGCGATCGGCGCGGCGATGATCGGATGGTTCGGGACGGCAATGCTCTGTTACGTGACGCCGAAAGAGCACCTCGGTTTACCCGACAAAAAAGATGTGAAGGACGGCGTAATCGCTTACAAAATCGCGGCGCACGCTGCCGATATCGCAAAAGGGCACCCGCGCGCACGGCATTGGGACGACGTTCTTTCCAAGGCTCGCTTCGAATTCCGTTGGGAAGATCAGTTCGATCTCTCGCTCGATCCCGAAACCGCGCGTGAGTTTCACGACGAAACATTACCCGCGCCGGGAGCGAAGATCGCCCACTTCTGCTCGATGTGCGGACCGCATTTCTGTTCGATGAAAATCACGCAAGAGGTGCGAGAGTATGCGCAGGCCGGGATGGAGGAGAAGAGCCGCGAGTTTATCGAGCGCGGCGCCGACGTCTACGTAGCGACGCCGTGATCGCAGCGGTCCTGCTCGACCGCGACGGCACGATCGTGCGCGACGAGCCCTATAATGGCGATCCGGCGCTGGTCGAGCCATTGCCCGGTGCGAAGGCCGCGCTCGATGAATTGCGCGCGCTCGGGCTCGGCATCGCGATCGTGAGCAACCAATCGGGTGTCGCGCGCGGAATGATCTCGCGTGCGGATGTCGAGGCCGTCAATGCGCGTGTCGTCGAGTTACTGGGGCCGTTCGATGTCGTGCTCTTTTGCGCGCACGGTCCCGAGGAGGGGTGCTCCTGTCGGAAACCGCAACCGGGCATGCTGCTCGAAGCGATGCGCGTGCTGGGCGTCGATCCGCACGAATGCGCGATGGTCGGCGACAAGAACGACGATGTCGAGGCGGCGCAGGCCGCCGGCGTACGAGCGCTCAAAGTCGACGCGAAGATCGGGCTAGCACACGCGATGCCGGCGCTACGGTGTTTTTACGGCGATCCGGGATTTGGTGACGACGCCGTCTAGCGCGTGCGGCATCCCCGAGTAGCGTTTTGTTGCTACGCCGAGTAGCCTGCAGTTGTCACGCCGAGTAGCCGCGGAACGCGGCGTATCGAGGCGCGCGACGATCCCTCGATACGGCCCCTGCGGGGCCTACTCGGGATGACAGGTTCTGCTGCGGGCGGCTATTCGGGGACAGGGCGTACCGAGTAGCGTGTTGAGTAGCCTGCAGTTGTCACGCCGAGTAGCCTGCTGTTGTCACGCCGAGTAGCCGCGGAACGCGGCGTATCGAGGCGCGCGACGATCCCTCGATACGGCCCCTGCGGGGCCTACTCGGGACGACAGCGCGTGCTGCGATGCCGAGGCACGCGGATGCTACGGCGCGCCGATACGATCCGTTGAGGAGATCCAGTAACGTTCGTCGGGAGTCGCGTGACGGAGCGCGAGTCCGTGCGTTGCGTGGACGCTTCGGGCGACGCGTCGCCAGAGACGCGTAACCTTCACGACGTAATGTTGCGTCTCGTAATACGGCGGAATGCCGCCGTATTCCACGACCGCCTTCGGGCCGGCGTTATAGGCGGCGATCGCGTTTCGGTACGGATGATGGGTTTTTGCGAAACGCTGTACTTGCTCGCTCAGGTAGCGCGCAGCGCCCGAGAGGTTCTGCAGCGGATCGTGGGGATCGACGCCCATGCGGGCTGCGGTTCCCGGCATGAGTTGTCCTAAACCGACTGCACCCGCCCACGAACGCGCGTGCGTGTGCCAACTCGATTCCACCGTGACCAACGCGACGAGTAAATTCGCATCGATGTGATAATGCCAGGCGCTGCGCAATGCGTGTAGCGCGAGTTGCTCGCGCTGCCAGCGCGGCATCTGCGGGTTGACCTTCTGCAGAAAGCGCGCGTAAGCGCGGGCGTTGCCGATGGTCGCCGGAATCGGCTGGGGGCGGGGAGCCGCGAGAAGGCGTAGCGGCGCGAGGACGAGCAGGCCCACAGCAAACGCCGCGGGGAGCAGGGTTCGATATCTCCGCATAAAGGCCGAGGGTTCGCGCCGTGCCGAAGAGAGCCCTATGAGCCGCTTTTCGCAGATGAGCCCAACCGGTAAACGTGCCTGGGGGGTAGGGTTGATCCTCTTTTTTGTCCTGCTCATCGGCGCAATCGGTTATTCCCAGTGGTACGCGATTCACGTCAACGTGCCGCACTACGAACGCACCGGCACTCCATAACGGGAGGATTGCTCCGTGCGTCTATCGCACTGCCGCGGTAAGAGGGTGGAGGGGTTCACCCGGCGTCGGCACGACGCGAAGCGCCCGCAGCGGGCCAATGACTCCTGACGAGCTATCGAGTTCTTCAGAAGGAGCCCGCCGACCATGATGACACGCATGCAACTCTTACGCGTCTACCTCAGTGAGGGCGATCGTTTCGACGGTCGGCCCGCTTACGCTGCGCTCGTCGAGCGCCTGCAAGCGGCGGGGGCGAGCGGAGCGACGGTCTTTAAGGGAATCGAGGGCTTCGGCAGTAGCGGCACCCTCCGGTCGGCGCGGGTCTTCGATCTCTCCACCGATCTGCCGATCGTCGTCGAGGCGATCGAGAGCCCCGAGAAGATCGCCGCGCTCCTCCCGATCGTTCATGAGGTCCTCAGCGGCGGGATCGTCACGCTCGAGGGAATCGAGATGCTGCAGCTCGTCGCGACGGAGGGCGAGGGATGAGCTTGAAGGCGCTCCTCGCCGTCGCCCTCGGCGGCGGCATCGGGTCGGCATTACGATACGGCGTGAACTTCGTCGTCGTCGCGCGCTTCGGCCCCGGCTTTCCGTTCGGTACGTTCCTCATTAACATCACCGGCAGTCTGCTGATCGGGATCGTGGCGGAGCTCGCCGCGACCTCCTCGGTGGGGATGGCGCCCCTCCTACGCCTCTTTCTCGCCGTCGGCGTGCTCGGCGGTTATACGACGTTCTCGACCTTCGCGCTCGATACGGTCACGCTCGTTGGGGACCGAACGCTGGGGATGGCGACGCTCTACGTTCTTGCGAGCGTCGCGCTCGGTGTCGTTGCCGCTTTTGCCGGGCAGGTGCTCGTGCGCTTGGCAATGCGCTAAGCGCGCGCCTTTGCCAGCTCCTTACAGATCGGGAGCAACCCCCGCATTTACTCGAGGAGTTATGCTGCCAGGTTCCCGCCGAGGGGATTTCCGCACGTAGAAGTTTTCATTAAAAGAGGAGCATTCATGCACGATCGGGATCTGGTCGAACGCGTCGAAGCAATGAGCGCACAAGAGATCGACGGGTTGCCCGTCGGCGTTATTACCTTAGGGCTCGACGGAAAAATACTTCGCTACAATCGCACCGAGGCGGAGATGGCGCGCCTCGACCAGCGCTCGCAGGTGGGGCGAAACTTCTTTACCGAGGTTGCACCCTGCACGGCGAATCCGGAGTTTCAAGGCCGCTTCACGACCCTGGCCGCAAAGACGAGCGGCGGCATCGAGACCTTCGACTACACCTTCCGCTTTGCTTGGGGCGCGCAGCGCGTGCATATTACGTTCGTGCGCAAGGCGGGTCGTGATGACGTCGACGTGCTCATCACGCGGATGTCTGCCTAAAACCCCTGCGAATCGCCGAGTTTTGAGCAACATTTGAGGCCGCGCTCGCAGGAGCGCGGCCTTCCCTCTAGGACTTCCCGGGCAAGAATCATGACGCTCTTTTCGAGGAGGTTCTCGTTGTCTCGCACATCCGTACGCTGGGCGCTCGCCGCCGCAGCACTTTTTGCACTTAGCCTTCCGTCGTTCGCACGCGCCGCGGGCGCCGCGAGCTCCCCTCCCGCCAAGAGCGCGGTGAAGGCCTCGCCGAAGCCGACGCCCACCCCGACCCCGCCGCCGCCCTACAAGCAGATGCATTGGCGCGAGATCGGACCGGCCGCAGGCGGCGGACGCGTGACCTCGGTCGCCGGATCGGCGACGAACGTGAAGCTCTACTTTGTGGGCTCCGCCGGCGGCGGCGTCTGGAAAACGATCAACGGCGGCTTCACGTGGACGCCCGTGTTCGCGAGTCAAAAGGTCGCGGCGATCGGTGCGGTCACCATCGATCCCAGTAACAATAATATCGTCTGGGTCGGGACCGGCGAGAGCAATCCTCGCAACGATGTCAGTTACGGCGACGGTCTTTATAAGTCGACGAACGGCGGCATGACTTGGAAGCGGGTCGGCCTCAAGGGCGTCCGTTCGATCTCTCGCATCGTCGTCGATCCCAAAGACGGCAACCACGTTGTTGTCGCCGCCTTCGGCGACCCGTATCGCAACAGCGTTCATCGCGGCGTCTACGTCACGTTCGACGGCGGCAAAACATGGAAGAAGACGCTCTATCTTGCGCCCGATAGCGGCGCGAGCGATCTTGCGATGGTGCCGAGCGATCCGAACGTCGTCTATGCCGGCATGTGGGAGTTCCGCCGTAAACCCTGGACCTTCCGCAGCGGCGGCCCGAACGACGGGCTCTATAAATCGACCGACGGCGGCAAGAGCTGGACGAAACTCGTCGGCAACGGTTTACCGACCGGAATTACCGGGCGCATCGGCCTCGCGGTCTCGCAGAGCGATCCGAATTATGTCTACGCGCTGATCGAAGCGGCGAACGGCATTCTTTGGCGCAGCGAGGACGCCGGCAAGACGTGGAAGATGGTCAGCGATAATACGCTCGTCGATCAACGTCCCTTCTATTTCACGCACATCGCCGTCGATCCGAAGAATCCGAAGAAAGTCTACGCCGTCTCGGAGATGACCTCGGTCTCCACCGACGCGGGCAAGACGTTCCATCCGATCGCGCTTGCGGTGCATGTCGATTACCACGCGATCTGGATCGCTCCGAACGATCCCTCCCGCATCATGCTCGGCGAAGACGGCGGATACGCCCTCACCGTCGACGGCGGTGCCAACTGGTTCTTCTCGAAGAATCTGCCGATCGCGCAGATCTATCACGTGGGGCTCTCCAACGAGAATCCGTACGAAGTCTGTGCCGGCTTACAGGATAATAATGCATTCTGCGCGCCCGAGAACTCGCTCGATCCGAGCGGGCTGCTCAACAAATACTGGAAAGTCAGCGTCGGCGGCGACGGCGAGTGGTCGGTCCCCGATCCCTCCGATCCGAATTATATCTGGAGCGATTCGGAGAACGGCTCGGTCGTCGTTTGGAACAAGAAGACGCAGGACCAGTGGTCGGCGCAACCCTACCTTCAGGGAGTCAAAGAGCAGTACGACCTGCGCACGAGCAAATATCGCTTCAACTGGGATTCCCCGATCGCGTTCGCGCCGTGGAACCCGCATATCGGCTGGGTCGGCGGCAACGTCGTCTTCCAGAGCACCGATCGCGGCAAGAGCTTCAAGGTCATTAGCCCCGATCTCACCTTGAATATGAAATCGCACCAGATCCCATCGGGCGGCCCGATCACGCACGACGTTTCGGGTGCGGAGTACAGCGATACGCTGCTCGATATCGAAGGCTCGCCGGTGCGTAAAGGCGAGATCTGGACCGGCGCCGACGACGGCGTCATCGGTCTGACGGTCGACGGCGGAAAGCACTGGAAGAAGATGCTTATCCCCGGCGTGCCGCCCTACGGTCGCGTCGAGACCGTCGCGCCCTCGCCGTTCGATGCGGCAACCGCCTACGTCTCCATCGATCGCCACCGTTCCGGCGATTACAAACCCTACGTTTTCGTGACGCATAACTACGGAAAGACGTGGAGCTCGATTGCGAGCAATCTTCCGAAAAATGTATTCGTTCGGACGATCCGCCCCGATATTAAAAACTCGTCGATCCTCTACCTCGGCAACGAAACGGGAATCTTTATCTCGTTCAACGACGGCAAGAGCTGGAAGAACTTCAAGAACGGCATGCCGACCGTTTCGGTCCGCGATATTCGCATGCAACCGACGTTCGACGATCTCGTCGTCGCAACGCACGGGCGCTCGCTCTATATCATGGACGACATGACGCCGATCCAGCAGCTCGCTCGCGCGAAGGCTGCCGGCGGGCGGTTCTTCCCCGTCCGCGTTTCCTACCAATATACGCTGCACGAAAACGATGAAGGCACCTATACCGATTTCGTCGGCAATAACCCGCCCTACGGCGTTATCTTCGACTACTATCAAAAAGCCGCAAATGCAAAGACGCCGCCCTCGCTGCAGATATTTAACAGTCGCGGGCAGCTCATGCGTTCGATCTCCGGCACCCATAAGGTTGCCGGTAAGGCGGAGCCGCGCTTGCCCAATGCCGTCGGCCTCAACCGCTATGTGTGGGATTGGGGCACCAACGGCGTCGCGCTCTGGAAGGGCGCCGCGAAGAAATCGTATCAAGGGTTCCCGGAGGGGCCGACGGTGCCGCCGGGCAGCTATACCGCGAAACTGACGTTCGACGGCAAGACGTACACGCGACGATTTGTCGTGAAACCCGATCCGCGGTCGAAGTTCACGCAGGCCGATTACGACCGGACCTTTGCCTTTGCGATGAAGTATGAGGCGATGTTCGGCAAGATCGATACGATGCTCAATAATCTCGATGCGTTGAAGAAACAACTCGCGGCCGCAAAGAAAGCTGCAACCGCGAAGAAGGCCGACGCCGTTCTTCCCGCAATCGCCGAGCTCTCCGGAAGCCGTCGCGGTATGTTTAATATCCTAACGGCAAACTACCAGAACGACGAGGACTCCATCGAGCGTCCGGGTGCGCTGCGCGAAGATTTCGAGCAGCTCTACTTCGCCGCTCAGGGGCTCATCACGCCGCCGACGCTTGCGTTCGCGCATCGCCTCGACGGGAAATACGCCCGAGCGCTCGGGCAATATAACGCCTTCGTCGGCACGATTCCCGCGCTGCAAGCAAAAATGAAGGCAGCCGGTTTGAAACCGATCGCGGGCATCGGCACCGTTCACTAACGCCAGTAGAAGTGGAGAAACAAAAGTGAAAATTCGGTTTCTAGCGTTGGGTGCGCTGCTCGTCGCCGGGAGTATTCTTCCGGCGGCGGCGGCGACCGCCCCGTACGCGCGAATGAAATGGCGCGAGATCGGTCCGGCGATTGCCGGCGGCCGCGTCTCCTCGGTAGCGGGAACGGATCAGAACGCCGATCTCTACGTGATCGGCACCGCAGGCGGCGGCGTTTGGAAAAGCTCCAACGGCGGCGCAACCTGGAAACCGATATTCACGAAAGAACCGACGGGTTCGATCGGTGCGGTCGCCATCGACCCCACCAATCAAAACGTGCTCTGGGTCGGGACCGGCGAGAGCAATCCACGCAACGATGTCTCGTTCGGCACCGGATTGTACAAAAGTACGAATGGCGGTAAAACGTGGGCGCGCGTCGGGCTCGCTCTCACGCGCCAAATCTCTCGAATCGCCGTCGACCCGAAGAATCCGCAGCACGTCGTCGTCGGCGCGTCCGGCGATCCGTACGCGGATTCCACGCACCGCGGCGTCTACGTCACGTTCGACGGTGGGAAAACCTGGACGAAATCGCTCTACATCGGTCCCAGCAGCGGGGCGAGCGATATTGCGATGGATCCGGCCGATCCGAACATCGTCTTTGCCGGGATGTGGCAATTTCGTCGGAAGCCGTGGACCTTCCATTCCGGTGGCCCGAATGACGGAATCTACAAATCGACCGATGGGGGAAAGACCTGGGCGAAACTCGCCGGCAACGGTCTTCCATCCGGCTACGAAGGGCGCATCGGTTTAGCGATCGCGCCGAGCTCTCCATCGCGCGTCTATGCCTTGATCGAAGCGAAGGGCGGGATCCTCTGGCGCAGCGACGATGCGGGGGCGCATTGGAAAATGATGACCGACAATACGTTAGTCGATCAGCGGCCGTTCTATTTCACGCATATCGCCGTCGATCCGAAAAATGCAAACCGCGTTTATGGCGTCTCGGAGATGCTTTCGGTAAGCACCGACGGCGGCAAGAAATTCAAACGGATCGCCAAAGGCGTGCACGTCGATTACCACGCTATTTGGATCGCTCCGAATAATGGAAACCGAATCATCGTCGGCGAGGACGGCGGCTATGCGTTAACGCTCGACGGAGGAAAGGCGTGGTCGTTCGCCCGCAATCTCCCGATCGGCCAGGTTTACCACGTGGGTCTCTCCAACGGCAATCCGTACTTGGTCTGCGGCGGCTGGCAGGACAACAGCGGCTGGTGCGGGCCTTCGAATTCGCGCGACCCGCAAGGAATCAAGAATCGTCGCTGGTTTCAAGTGGTCGGCGGCGACGGAATGTGGGCGGTTCCCGATCCGAGCAACTCGAATTATGTCGTCGCCGATCTTGAGGATGGTTACGTAAACGTCTTCAACCGGCACGCGCGCCTCTATCGCTTCATCAATCCCTACTTCGAGCCGGGGCTCTCGATCTTCGATCTCAATAAGCGGCCGTACCGCTTTAATTGGGATTCGCCGATCGCCTTTGCGCCCTGGAACGGCCACGTTCTTTGGTACGGCGGCAACGTCGTATTCCAGAGCACCGATCGCGGCCAAACGTGGCATCCGATTAGTCCGGATCTCACGCGAAATATAAAGGCGCACCAAATGCCGGCCGGCGGCCCGCTGGCGCACGATGTCTCCGGCGCCGAGTATAGCGACACGATTCTCGATATCGAAGGCTCTCCGATTGCACGCGGCGAGATTTGGGTCGGGACCGATGACGGTTTGGTGCAACTCACGCGCGACGGCGGAATGCATTGGAACGACGTTACCCCGAAGGGCGCGCCGGAATTCGCGCGCGTCGAGACGGTGGCGCCATCGCCGCTCGATCCTGCGACGGCATACGCCTCGTTCGACGATCATCGCATGGGCGACTATGCGCCGTACTTATACGTGACGCACGATTACGGCAAGTCGTGGACGAAGATCGTCAACGGACTGCCTCGCGACATCTACACGCGGACGATTCGCCCCGATATTCATAATAAGGATCTGGTCTTTGCCGGAAATGAAGAGGGACTCTTCATTAGCTTTAACGGCGGAAATTCGTGGGCGCCGTTTTCGCTGAATATCCCTGCCGTCTCGGTTCGTGATATTCGCATTCAACCGACCTTCGACGATCTCGTGATCGGTACGCACGGTCGTGCGATTTGGATTCTCGACGATATTGCCGCGCTGCAAAATCTTTCGACCGCGCAGGCGCGCGGTGCGATGCTATTTCCGGTGCGGACCGCATACGAATACATCATGCATAGCAACGACGAAAATCTCTACACGCGCTATGCGGCAAAAAATCCGCCGTACGGAGCGATCTTCGACTTCTATCAGAAAGCTCCGCAGAAAAAGGCGCCGATCGTTCAGGTACTCGATTCCCGCGGGCGCGTGGTGCGGACGATTTCGGGAAGCATCAAGGTCGGCAAAAAGAAGATCGGGCTCGTTCCCAACAAAGCCGGGATCAATCGCGTCGTGTGGGATTTTCACGAAAACGACGTAACGCGTTGGATGGGCGCGGCGCGCAAACAATATCGCGGGCCGAAGGAAGGGCTGACGGCGCTCCCGGGCCGCTATACGGCACGGATCGTCCTCAACGGGCATACGTACACGCAGTCGTTCCGCGTAAAACCCGATCCGCAGACTCCCTATACGTTGGCGCAGATGCGCGCCGGCTATCGGATCGGGAAGCACTTCCTGGACATGTCCGGGAAGATTAATGCGGTGCTCAATGCGCTCGATGCCCAGAAGATTGCGTTGAACAAGGCGTATGCCTCCGCTCGTTCGGCCGATAACGCTCCGCGCTTGGCCGCCATTTCGGCTGCGATAAAACAGCATGACGCAATCTTTGCGACTTTTACCGCAAACTACCAGAACGACGAGGATTCCATCCAGCGTCCCGGCGCCTTACGCGAGGCGGTGCCCGGCGGCTTCTTCCTCGGCGCCAACTCTCCGCCGACGGCGTCCTTGCTTGCATATCGCAAGCATCTCGATGTACGCTTTGCAGCGGCGATGGGTGCATACAATCGCTACCTGGCGACGGTTATAAAACCGCTAGGATTGCAACTAAAGTGAGGCTACATAATCGTGAAATACGGACACGAAACCGTCGTCGAAGGTAAATTCGATGAAATCATCGATCGCACGAAAGCCGCGCTGGCGCAGCGCGGCTTCGGCGTTTTAACCGAGATCGATGTCGCTGCGACGCTCAAGAAAAAAATCGGCGCCGAAATAGAACCCTACGTCATCCTCGGGGCCTGTAACCCCACCTTCGCACACCAGGCCCTCCAGCGCGAGCCCGATCTCGGCTTGCTGTTGCCCTGCAACGTCGTGGTCATGCAGAAGGAAGGGAAGACCTACGTCAAGGCGATCGATGCCGGAGCGATGCTGGGCGTCACGGGGAATACCGAGCTGGTCGCGCTCGCAGGCGAAGTCGATGCTCACCTCAGCGAGACGCTTCGGTCGCTGAACGCCTAGTGTCCTGAGCCGCAAGTCTCCCCACATGCCCGCCGGGTCTTTTCCGGCGGGTGCAGCGTTGCTCATCGGTCACAATGCTACGGCATTGCTCCCTCTTCGCGCCTCGCCCCGCCGAAAAATCCCTCGTCGGATCATGTTGCGCGACTTGCGGCTCAGGACACTAGAGTCCCAAGCCGGGCCTTCGCCCTTGCATTAGAAAATCTGAATATGCTAATATCCAGATGTGCTGAGAAACTTTAAGGCGGATCTCTTTAAGACGCTCGCGCATCCGGCGCGAATCCGCCTGCTCGACGTTCTTCGCGAGGGCGATAAGACCGTTGCCGAGCTGCAGCAGGCGCTGGACCTCGGCCAGTCTGCGGTCTCCCAGCACCTTGCGGCGTTGCGCGGGAAGGGGCTGGTCGTCGCGCGTCGCGAGGGGCTCTACGTTCGCTATAGTGTCGCCGATCGGCGCCTTTGGGACATCCTCGACGCCGCGCGCGATTTTTGCGACCGGCTGCTTCGCGAACAACGCGCGAATTTCGAAGCGCAGAGTTAGGATGCTACGGCCGCTCGCCGCGCTCTTCCTCGGCGCGATCGCCGCAGTAGCCATTGCGTTCGCCGTACTGCCGCCCGCGCCGCTGGCGATCGCTTCGTCGGTCTTCGCGCGATATCTATCGTTGGAATTCGCCGTGACGCCCCTCGCTCGACCCTTCCTCGTTTTTTTGGCGATCGGCGTCATCGCCGTTGCAATCTGGAACCTGAAGCGAGCGCGGGCCGGCGCCGGCATCGCGCTTGCATTTTTTAGTCTGGCGATGATCGCCGTGCTCCTTGCGCAATCGGCGTTCGCTTTTTTGCTGAGTTGGGAGAGCATGTCGCTGATCTCCATTCTCATCGTTGCAACGGACCGCGAGCGGAAGGAGGTTCGCCGCGCTGCTTTTGCCTATGCGATCGTAAGCCAGCTCGGTGCAATTGCGATTACGATCGGCTTTGCGATTCTCGCCGTTCACGCCGGGAGCGGCAACTTTTCGGCGATTGCGGCCAACGCTTCATCGCTCGCGCCGGGAATGCGAGGCGTCGTTCTCGCGGCGATGCTGCTCGGCTTTGGTTCGAAAGCCGGGCTGGTTCCGCTCCAATTCTGGTTGCCGCGCGCGCACCCGGCCGCTCCGGCGAACGCCTCGGCCTTACTCTCCGGCGTCATGCTCGAGATCGCGCTCTACGCTCTCGCGCTCGCGTGTTTTGTCCTTGTCGCGCCGGCCGGCACGTTTGCAGGCATGCTTTTATTGCTCTCCGGGCTCGTCGGTGCGATCGTCGGCGGTCTCGCCGCCGCTGCCGAGAGCGAATTGAAGCGGTTGCTCGCCTATAGTTCGATCGAACATATCGGCGTCATGGTCTCGGCGCTCGGGCTCGCAATCTGCGCTTCGGCGCTGGGTTTTCCGGCGCTTGCGATGCTTGCATTTCTGGCGATGCTCTTTCACGCGCTCAATCACACGGTCCTCAAGACGCTTTTGTTTTTGGCATCGGGAACCGTCGTCGAACGCATGCACCACGTTACGGATCTCGATCGTCTCCGGGGGTTGGGGAGCGACGTGCTCAAGCGCAGCGCACCGTGGATTCTCGTCGGCTGTCTCGCCGCGGCTGCATTGCCTCCGAGCAATGCCTTTCTCTCGGAGTGGCTGTTATTGCATGGATTTATCGGGGCTACGTTTTCGGGGAACGGCGAACTCGCGGTCATCGGCGTGCTCGGCCTCTTCGCCTTGTTGCTCGGCGGGGGGCTTGCAGCCGCCGCATTTTTAAAGCTCTTCGGCCTCGCATTTGCGGGGGCTCCCCCGCGTTCGCGCGAGCATGAAGAACCCGAGCGCTTCGACGCGTCGGTTCTTGCATTGGCGTTCTTGGCGGTGCTCGTTCTTGCGCTCGGTGTCTTTCCGCTTCCCGTCCTACACGCATTGCTCGCCGTCGCTGCCGGAACGGTCGGTTCCTCGCCGACGGCGCTCGTCGGAACGTTTACGGGGCTCGCGCATCTCGCGGCATTTACGGCTCTGCCGGTTCTCGGCGCGCTCGTTTTTTGGTGGTATGGATTGCACGCGGCGCAAAACAACGACCCCGTGTGGGCGTGTGGATCTGCACTTCCGTCTCGCGCGAGCTATACGGCGACCGCGCTGACCAAGCCATTGCGCCGTATTTTTGCATTCGTTCTTTTCCCCGAACGAGAGCGCTCGCTCTCCCCTGAAGAGACGAGCGATTTCCCAACCCACGTACGCTACGCCGTGAGTACGAGAGATCTTACGAATGAAGCCGCACGCTCGGTCGCGGCGTTCGCCCAACGCGTGGCGCGACGGCTGCGCGTCGTGCAATCGGGGCGGATGCGTGCCTACATCGCCTATGCCGCAGCGGCTATCGTTCTTGCGTTGGTGCTCGGACGATGAAGATCGTGCAGGCGCTTGCTCTTCTCGCGTTCGCTCCGCTTCTCCAGGGCGCGCTCGCGCTCTTGCGAGCGCGGCTAAGCGGGCGACCCGGCCCGGCGCTCCTCCAGCCGTATCGAGAGTTTGCGAAATTATTGGGTAAGCGCGCGCGTGCCGGCCGGCCGCATGCCGCGATCGGTTTTGCCGCATCCGGATTTGCGTTGGGAACCTCGATCGTCATCCTGTTCTTGTTGCCGGATCTCTTCGGTGCGTCGCGGCACGACGCGGCCTTCGACGTCGTGGCTCTCGTGCTGTTTTTTGCCCTCGGTCGAGCCGCGACCGTCCTCGCCGCTCTGGATACCGGCTCTTCATTTTCGGCGATGGCGGTTGGAAGAGAGATCGCCTTCGCCGCGATTATCGAGGCGCCGTTTCTCCTTGCGTTGCTCGCGGCTCGGAGCGTTCCCGCTTCGGCACTTCTCGCCGGCTCCGCACTCTTTATCGTGCTCCTCTTCGAGAGCGCGCGCGTTCCGGTCGACAATCAAGAAACGCATTACGAATTGACGATGATTCACGAGGGGATGCTGTTGGAGTATGCAGGGCCCGTTTTTGCGGCATGGCAATATAGCGCGCAACTACGGCAGGCGGCGATGGTCGTGTTGGTTGCGTACGTACTTTCAGGCGGCGGTATCTCGCCCATCGTCGCTTCGATCCTCGTCGTCGCGACCTTGCCTTTCGTGGAAGCATTCCAAGCAAAGATGCGCGTCTTCGACGTTCCGCAACTGGCGACCGCCGCGACGCTCCTCGCCGTTGCCGCGCTGGGAATCGATACGTTGGGAGGCCTGCGGTGACGTTATTATTCCTCTTTGCCCTCGCCGCACTGGTGATCGATGCCCGGATCCGAACCGCGTTGCTGGGATACGTGCTCTTTACCGGAATCGCCCTCTCGTTCTCTTATCCCGGAACCGGCAACCTCAAGGACTTTGTCGTGTTCGTCGTGCTCGCGTTGGTAAAACTCGTTGCCGGGCCCGCGTCGATTCTTTGGCTTGAAAAGCATCGCGGGTTGCGCAACGATCTCCGGCCATCGTTTCCGTTAGGTGGACGTATCGCTGTCGTGTTGGCGGCATTAGGGCTCGCGCATCTTGCCGCGCGGCTCCCGGCATTTGCCGATATTCATAATGTCGGGTTGGTCTTTTTCGCCTTGGCAACCAGTATTGCCGTCGTGATCGCTCATCGAAGCCTCATCGCCAATGCGATAGGATTATTGGCGCTGGGGAGCACCGTCTCGCTCGCAGCAGTGGTGTTCGTCCCGCACATGCCGATGAGCGCCGAGCTCGCCGATACCTTCGATGCGTTGCTGGCGACGCTCGTCGGGCTGGCAATCGCGCGCGAAATCGCGCGAGAAAATCCGGAACTCGACGTGCGCGGGATGCGGGAGCTGCGCGGATGATCGTCGCGTTAACCCTCTTCCCATTGCTGTCGTTCGGGATAGCAGCGATTCCCCGACGGCGTGCGTACCGTATCGCTTTACGCAACCTGTTTGCTATCGGAACGGCAATCGCCACCTTCGCCCTCGCCTCGCAGCTCGACGAACTCTCGGCGATCTTTGCATGTCTGGTTTCGGCGGTCATGGCGTTGGTCGTCATTTTCTCCGGCGGTCTCTTCCCCGAGCCGGCGCGAGGACATCAAGCGCCGTGGTCGCGCCCACCCGCATTTTTTCTTCTCGTCGGCGCTTTCTGGAGTGCGATGCTTGTTGCCGTAACGGCGACGACCTTCGTCGGACTTTGGGCCGGGATCACCGCAACGACGCTGGCGACCACTTTCCTCGTCGCACATCTCGGCGGGCGCACGGCATTAGAGGCGGCTTGGAAATACCTCATGCTCTGTAGTTTCGGCATCGCCGTTGCATTGATCGGCGCGTTCATGCTTGCCCGCGCTGCCGGCGATATCGGCACGATCGCCGGCGACCGCTTCTCTTGGAGCGTGCTTGCGCTGCACGGCGCTCAACTCAACTCTCCGCTCGCGCGCACCGGGCTCTTGCTGATGCTCGTCGGCTTCGCCACGAAAGCAGGCTTGGTGCCGATGCACGCTTGGCTTCCCGACGCGCACGCAAAGGCACCGGCACCGGTGAGCGCGATGCTCTCGGGGCTTCTCGTTTCGTGTGCGTTCTACGCGCTGATACGCGTGCAGGGTGTGGCGCTGCATACGAACGCCGCGGCACTCTTCGAGCTGGTATTACGCGGTGCGGGAGCGCTTTCATTGTTGCTCGGTGCTGCATTAATGCTCGCGCAACGGGATATCAAGCGGCTGCTCTCCTATTCAACGATCGAACATGCCGGCATCGTGGCCATTGCTCTGAGCCTCGCGACACCCCTCGGCTACTTCATCGCCATCTACCATCTCCTCGATCATGCGCTGGTAAAATCGCTTGCCTTTTTGAGCGTCGGCATCGTGCAACACGAACAGGGCACGACATCGATGGGGCACTTAAAGGGGCTGCGCCGCGGCGCCGGCGGGCGCTCGCTGCTCTTCGCTGCAGTCGGTTTGGGCGGGCTACCTCCCGGCGGACTCTTCATTTCCGAGGTGCTGCTCATGGTTGCCCTGGTGAGCGCCGGCGAGTATTGGCTCGCTCTTTTCGCCGCGATTGCGTTATTGCTCGGGTTTGCAGCGCTGTTGCGCTTTGCGCTCGAAAGTTCTGCGGGAGCGTCGAGCGCTCCGACCGCTCAGGCAGCGCCGCGCCCGCTTCTCGGCTTTACGAAAATCGCGCTCTGGTGCGTCGGCGCCGGAGCGCTTGCTTTTGCGCTCTTTCCATTTCTTCCCCAAGCTGCCCGCCTGCTGGAACTCTCCAGGAGCTTAGCTTCCGGTGGCTAGAAACTATCACGAGCGCGTCGTGGCGCCCTCCGAGCTCGATAGCGCCGTCGATGAGATGGTGCGCGTCGCGCTGCCCCTGGGCTGTTACGCAACGCAACACACGGTGCGGACGCTTTTTCTTTCGAGGATGGGCGTGCTTGCATTACACACGCATCTTGGAGGCGACGAGCATTGGAAGTCGCTCGCTGCTCGCTACCCGTTTTTTGCCAATCACGAACGCGAGATGAAAGCGTTACAAGGCGTCGCCGTCCAATCGAGCCCCGACGAACGGCCGCTCTATTTCTCTTCCGATGCAATTCCCGAGGCGATTGTCGTCGAGGGCAAGGGGATTACCGAAGTGGTCGTCGGCCCGGTCCATGCCGGGATCATCGAGCCGGGGCGTTTCACGATTGCAACCGGCGGCGAGAGCGTCGTTCATATCGACGCGCAACTTTCGTACGCGCATCGGGCGCTCGAGCCGTGGTTCGAGGGGCAAGACGCGCTCGCGCTCGCTCCCCATATCGCTCGGATATGCGGCAACTGTACCGCCGCTCGCTCCTGGGCCTATGCCCGCGCAATCGAGGAGATCGCCGAGATCGAACTCGACGAACGAACGGAATTCGCGCGGCTCGTGCTCGCCGAGATGGAACGCGTGCACGTGCACCTCTTCGATCTCGGCAATATCGCCGCAGGCGCGGGATACGGAAAAGGAACGACGGCTGCGTTGGGATTACGCGAACGCATCAATCAGCTCAATCGGGTCGTTAGCGGACATCGCCTGCTCTTCGACAGTATTATTCCCGGCGGCGTAAAGGAGGGCATCCTCGCCGATCCCGAGAGCATCGGCAAAACACTTCGCGAGCTGCGCGACGACATCGCTCGGTTCTGCGATGCGCTCTTTGCAAAACGTTCGGTGCTTCGGCGACTGGAAGGCGCCGGGATCGTTGCAGAAGCGACGGCACGTCGCTTCGCTGCCGTGGGGCCGAGCGCGCGCGCCTCCGGGGTCGAGAGCGACGTCCGTGCGATCGCTCCGTACGGAGCCTATCGAAACTTTACGTTTTCCGAAGAACGCGCGAGCGCCGGCGACGTAGCTGCGCGCAGCGAGGTGCGCGTGCGCGAGATCGAGCGTTCGTTCGATCTCCTGGAACGCGGGCTTCGCGAACTCAAAAGCGGCGCAGCGACGGCTCCGCGTTCGGTACTTCGCGTTGCAGGCATTACCACGACGGTCGTCGAGGGCGCGCGCGGGGCGGAGAGCATCTCGCTCGAGCTCGGTGCCGACGGGCGAATCGAACGCTTGCACGTTATCTCGGCGGCCTACCGCAATTGGCCGCTCGTGACGCGAGCGATGGAAGGGAATATCGTACCGGATTTCCCGCTGGTCAACAAAAGCTTTAACCTCTGCTATTCATGCGTGGACCGATAGCGATGTCGGCGGGAAAATTTGCGCGTTCACTTGGAATTCGTCACCTCGTTTGCGGGAGCTGTAACGGCTGCGAGTTAGAGATGAACGCTTTGGCTGCGCCGCAGTACGATATATCGCAAGAAGGTTGGAGCGTGGTCGCATCCCCGCGGCACGCCGATATCATTACCGTGACCGGGCCGATGAGCGGAGCGATGCGGCTTGCAGCGCAGCGCACGATCGAGGCCGCGACCGAACCGGTCGTTATCGTTGCAGTCGGTGACTGTGCGACCGGCGAGGGCGTGTGGTGCGGAGCGGGAAGCGCCGGGGAGGGCGCCGGTAAAGAACTGCAGGCATCGATCGGGATTCCGGGTTGCCCGCCCTCACCCGACGCGTTGCGCGAGGGGTTGCGTGCCGCTGCGACATTGCTCGACGGAAGGAATTCGTAGCACCGACCGCCAAGGACAGAGGTCGCCCTTATGCACCTCGATCTCACCGTACTTCAAGCGTCGTTCGACGCGCCCACGCTCACGCGGGGTCGCGATTATTTCGAGCGTCGCCGCGTGTTGCAACTGGAGATCGGCGCGGAGGCGATCGATGCCCGCGTTATCGGCACGCAGCAGCAGCCTTATACGGTCCACGTGCGCGCGGTCGGTTCGAACGGCAGCACGAGGTTGCTCGCTCGCTGCTCCTGCCCGATGGGCAGCAATTGCAAGCATGCAGCTGCGGTCGCTCTCGCCGCTATCGCCGCTCGCTCGACCGGGCGGAAGCGCGATGCCGCCGACGGTGCGGTTGAGAGCTGGATCGAAAACGTTCATGCCGTAACGGCGAACAAACGGCGCGAATTGCAGCGCGAGCACGTACGATACGTTATCTCGATCGAGGAGCGCTTCTTCGTTCCATCCTTCTCGCTGCAGGCATTTGTCGTGCCGATGCTGCGAAGCGGCGCTCTCGGCAGCGCGCGTCGCTACGAACTGCAGCATCTCGCTGCCGGAAGCGCAAAGCACCTGCAGCCGCTCGATCGCACGATCGGCCGATTGGTCGGTGCGAGCGGTTTGCTCGGCGGGATGAATGCGCTCTCGCCGACGATTTTGGGGACGCTGCTCGATCTGCTGCTGGAAAGCGAGCGGGTTCACTGGCAGAGCCTCGATAACGAGCCGATTCGACGCGAAGATATCGTCGACGCGCATATTGCGTGGCGCATCGACGAGGACGAGCGCCAGCGCCCGCATCTCGCCGGTCGTCCCGGGAGCGTGCTCGTCGGGGCGATGCCGCTCTGGTATGTCGATCCCGATCTCAACGTCGCGGGCCACGCACGCAGCGATATCGCGCCGGATCTCGCGGCGGTTCTCGCCGGGGCGCCGGCGATGACTGCCGAACATGCAAAGCGCGTCCAAGTGGCCTTGCGGCGCGTCTTTTCGGCGACCGGTATCGATGGTCCGCAGGCTCGGCTCGACGTGCGCGTCATCGAGCGCGACCCAACGCCGGTCCTGCATCTCGGGCGCGGGCGGACGACGACGACCGCCGAGTTGGAATTTACCTACGGCGAGTTTCGCATCGCACCGGAGAACGGCGAAACGGAATTTCGCATCGCCGATGGTGACGGAGCGGCGATCTGGCCCAGACAGCGTGCGTATGAAGAGCGGGCGTTGGAGCGTCTGCTCGCGCTGGGCTTTCTTCCGATTCCGCGTTCCTTCGAGTTTGATAACGAGGAACGGCGGGCGATGTTTCGGCTCGGCCCCGAAGAGAGTGCCTATTCCTGGGCGCGCTTTCTCGGCTACACGGCCCCGCTTTTGCGTGCCGAAGGATGGAAGATCGAAATCGATGCGGAGTTCCCGCACGAAATCGTTGAGTTTTCCGACGATTGGGATGCCGATATCGAGCCCGATCCGCACCGAACCGGATGGTTTGAAGTCGATCTCGGCATCGAAGTTGACGGCGAACGTATTCCGCTGCTGCCGGTGATCGTCGAGGCGCTCGCGGCAAACGGAATCTCCTCGACCGACGATCTGGTTGCCATCGGTGCGCGCAGCGAGCCGATCTTCGGGCGCCTGCCAAGCGGGGCATATGTCGCGCTTCCGCCGGCGCGCGTCGCGCGCGTCTTGGCCACGCTCGTCGATCTCTTTGACGGCGAGCATGCATTGGTGGAGGGCGAACGGATCGCTCTGCCCGCCGCGCGTGCGATTTCGCTTGCCGAGATCGATGGAACCGTGCTTCGAAGGGGTGCAGTCACCGAGGCGTTCGGCACATTTATCGACGGCTTGAAAGATCTTGCAGCGCGTCCGCCGGTTCTGCCGGCGAATTTTCATGCCGAATTGCGCCCATACCAACGCGAAGGTGTCGTCTGGTTGCAATTACTCCGCGAGCATGGGTTCGGCGGCGTCCTTGCCGACGATATGGGGCTCGGAAAAACGGTGCAACTGCTCGCACACGTGGCGATGGAGAAGGCCGCGGGGCGGCTGAAGAAACCGGTGCTGATCGTCGCTCCGACGAGCGTCGTGCCGAACTGGCGCGCCGAAATCGCGCGATTCACGCCGGAGCTCCGCGTGCTGACGCTCAGCGGCCCCGATCGCGCGCGTTTTTTTCATGAGATCCCCAATGCCGATATCGTGCTCAGTACCTACGCGCTGCTGGTTCGCGATGCCGAGGAACTTCACGCTCGCGAATGGTCGATCGCCGTGCTCGATGAAGCGCAGGCGATTAAGAATCCCCGCGCGAAAGCGGCGATCTCCGCGACGAAGCTCCACGCCGAGCAGCGTATCGCGATGACCGGCACGCCGATAGAGAATAATTTAGAAGAACTCTGGTCGATCTATGCTTTCGCGTTGCCGGGCTTGTTAGGAACGAGAAGCTCCTTCGCGCGCTTCTTTAGAACGCCGATCGAAAAACGCGGTGACGTCTTACGACGCAACGCATTAGGGAAACGCCTTCACCCCTTCCTCGTGCGACGTACGAAGGAAGATGTCGCGCGCGATCTTCCCGAGAAAACCGAGATCGTCCATCGTGTCGAACTCGGCGGAGCGCAGCGCGATCTTTACGAAACCATTCGTTTGGCGATGCATAAGCGCGTGCGCGATGAAGTCGCCAAACGGGGGCTCGCGCGGAGTAGAATCGTCGTGCTCGACGCGCTTCTGAAGCTGCGGCAGGTCTGCTGCGATCCGCGCCTGCTCGATTTGGATGCGGCCCATAGCGTCAAGGAGTCGCAAAAACTCGATGCACTCTTCGAAATGCTCGAAAGCTTGATCGCCGATGGGCGCCGGATATTGCTGTTCTCCCAATTTACCTCGATGCTCGATTTGATCAAGCCGGAACTGGTGAAACGGGGCGTCCCGTTCGTGGAGATTCGCGGGGCGACGCGCGACCGCGAAACCCCGGTCAAACGGTTTCAGAATCGCGAAGTACCGCTATTCCTTATCAGCCTTAAAGCCGGCGGCACGGGGCTGAACTTGACGGCTGCCGATACCGTCATTCACTACGATCCCTGGTGGAACCCGGCCGTCGAACGTCAGGCGACGGACCGCGCGCACCGCATCGGTCAAGAGCAGCACGTGTTCGTCTACAAACTCATCGCCGAGGGAACCGTGGAGGAGCGGATTCTCGAATTGCAAGCGCGCAAAGGCGAGCTCGCCGCGAGTCAATTCGCCGACGCATCGAGCGCGCCGTTGCCGCTCGATGCCGCCGATATCGAGCGTCTCTTCACCTAACAATGATTACCAAGAGAGCCTACGCTCGAATCGCCGCCGCGCTCGCCGCAGCGATGCTCGTTGCCGGTTGCGGCGGTGGCGGGAACTCCACGAATGCGCTCCCGAGCGCCGCTCCTTCGCCGGTTACGTCGCCCGCCTCGGCCCCGCAGTACGTCGGCTATTGGGATGATTGGGAGCAGACCCCGTGGAGCGCGGTTCCGCAAGGGGTGACGACGCTGATTTATGCCTTCGATTTTGTTTCCGGGCATAGCGTCGTTCCGGACGGCAACTCGCCGGGGTATCTCACCGCAGCGGCGGTCGCGGCGCTCCATCAACGCGGTATAGCGGTGCTGCTCTCATTAGGCGGCGGGAGCCCGGCTACTGCCTTTAACTTCGACGGCGATACGAAAGATTTTGAAACGAATCTCGTTGCGGTCGTTCGGCAGTACGGTTTCGACGGCGTCGATTTCGACGACGAGTCGGGAACGACATCGCAGCGCGTCGCGACGTTGACGACGCTGCTTCCGGCAACGCGTGCAGCGTTCGATGCAAACGCTCTGCCCAACGCGCTCATCACCCTTGCAGCGTTCGATACGCCGACGAACTTCGGCGACGGCACCGTCCTTGCCGCGCCCGGCGTCGCGGGAGCGCTCTCATGGGTGAACGTTATGAGTTACGATTACACCGCGGCGCAGAGCGATCTCGCGGCCTACTCGCTGCTCTTCCCGGCGACTCGTCTGATGTTAGGTAGCGATATCGACGGTGATGTTCCCCTCGCTCCGAATGCGACGCTCGAGGCGCTTGCGGCATGGGTCAAAAATAACGGGTACGGCGGGATGATGGTATGGACCGTGAACGACGCGAGCGCCGCGCAGAATCAAGCGATCCTCAACGGGCTGTCAACCGGGAAATAGCTCGCCGTTCCATAATCCCTCCGGTTGGAGGATCTGCCGTGAAACGAATCATGCCGCTTCTCGGTGCGCTCGTCGCACTTTGCTCCCCGGGAATCGCGCGCTCCGCGCCGCTTCCGTACGAGGCGATGCACTTTCGATCGATCGGGCCGGCGATCGCCGGGGGGCGCGTGCCCGCGGTTGCCGGGATTGCGCGGCATCCGAACCTCTACTATATCGGCACCGCCGGCGGCGGCGTTTGGAAGAGCGTGAACGGTGGAGCGACCTGGCGCGACGTTTTTGCCGACGAGCCGGTCGCTTCTATCGGGGCGATCGCCATCGACCCGCGCAATGCGAAGATCGTTTGGGTCGGTACCGGCGAGAGTAATCCTCGCAACGATGTGATTCGCGGTGACGGCCTCTATAAGAGCGTCGATGGCGGGAAGAGCTGGAAAAATGTCGGTCTGCGACGTAGCGGACATATCGCGGCGATCACCGTCGACCCGACCAATAGCAATCACGTCGTGGTCGCGGTGCTCGGCGACGTCTATCGCAACAGCGTGCATCGCGGCGTTTACGTGACCTTCGATGGCGGCAAGACGTGGAAGAAGACGCTCTATCTCGCGCCCGATAGCGGTGCGAGCGACCTGGCGATGGACCCGCGCGATCCCCAGATCCTCTATGCCGGGATGTGGGAGTTCCGTCGCAAGCCGTGGACGTTCTCAAGCGGCGGCATTCATGGCGGCCTCTACAAGTCGATCGATGGCGGGAGAAGCTGGAAGCGGATCGAGGGCAATGGATTCCCAACGGGGCTTACCGGGCGTATCGGCTTGACAATCGCGCCGAGCAATCCGAACCGTATCTATGCGCTGATCCAATCGCGCGAAGGGGTTCTCTGGAGATCCGACGATGCCGGTTTGCATTGGATGAAACTTTTTTCCGGAACGCTTATCGATCAACGTCCATTCTATTTCACGCATTTGGCCGTCGATCCGAAAAACGAAAATCGCGTCTATACGCTCTCGATGAATCTCGCCGTGAGTACCGACGGCGGAAAGAGCTTCAAACGCTTCGGCCGCGGCGTACACGCCGATGCTCACGCCATATGGATCGATCCGCAGGATGGGAAGCGCTTTATAATCGGCGACGACGGAGGCTTCGCGCTGACCCACGACCGCGGAAAGCACTTTTCATTTACGCGGAATCTGCCGATCGAACAGGTGTATCACGTCGGGATATCGACGGCCCGACCGTTTATGATCTGTGCGGCATTACAAGATAACGAAGCGTTCTGTGGGCCGTCGAACTCGCGCTCGTACGACGGTATTACCGGTCGCGACTGGCGCGTGACCGTTGGCGGCGACGGTATGTGGGCGGTTCCCGACCCGGCGGATTCGCGGTACGTGTTCGCCGATTCGGAGGACGGCTATTTACTACGCTACGACTGGAACGACGAAGATTTCCGTTACGTGGGGCCATATAACGCGACGTCGGCGGCGCGCTTCGATTTGCGACTAGCGAAATATCGCTTTAATTGGGACTCGCCGATCGCTTTCGCACCGTGGAATCCGCACATACTCTGGTATGGTGGGAATGTCGTCTTCCAGAGTACGGACCGCGGCGAGCATTGGGTGCCGATCAGCCCCGACCTCACGCTGAACGTAAAATCGCATCAGGCTCCATCGGGCGGCCCGATCACCAAGGATGTGTTCGGTACCGAATACTCCGATACGATTCTCGATATCGAAGGCTCGCCGATAGCGAAAGGGGAGATCTGGGTCGGTACCGATGACGGGCTCGTGCAGCTCACGCGAGACGGCGGAAAAACCTGGAAGAACGTCACGCCCCCGGGGCTCGCCCCATTCGGTCGCGTCGAGACGGTCGCGCCGTCGCCGTTTGCAGCCGGAACCGCTTATGCCGTCGTCGATCGACATCGCTCCGGCGACGATGCTCCGTATGCGTTCGTCACTGACGATTTCGGTAAAAATTGGCGCAAGATCGTCGTCGGAATTCCGCCAACCGAGTTCGTGAGAACCATCCGTCCCGATCCGGTCAACCCGCACGTCATCTATCTTGGAACCGAGCGTGGGCTCTATGTGAGCTTCAACAACGGACGAAACTGGACGAGCTTGCGGAACAACATCCCGGTCGCGAGCGTTCGCGACCTGCGAATCGCCCCGCGCGAGCGCGATCTGGTCGTGGCGACGCACGGACGCGGCATTTGGGTCCTCGACGATCTGACGCCGCTGGAACGTCTCGCTGCCGCGCAGCGTGCCGGGTTTATGCTCTTCCATCCGCGTACGACCTATCGGTGGGTCATGCACTCGAATCAAGAGGGACTTTACGGAAGATTCTCCGGCAAAAATCCTCCGAACGGAGCGATGATATCTTTCTATCAACATCGCGTTTCGAAAACTCCACCGATGTTGCAAATCTACGATGCGGCAGGAAATCTCATGCGCAAGATTGCCGGAACCCACACCGTCGACAAAAAAATCGTGACGCGCATCTCGAACCGCCCCGGCATCAATCGTTACGTCTGGAATCTCAGCGCGACTCCGGCCGTTCAGTGGAAGGGCGCAGCGCCTGCATTTCGCGTACAGTCGGGGCCGCCGGTCCCTCCTGGCAGATATACGCTTCGGCTCACCGCCGACGGACGCACCGAAACGACGACGCTGCTGCTGAATGCCGATCCGCGTTCGCCGTGGCGGCAAGCCGATTACGAACGCGCGTATCGGTTCAATCGTCGGTACGTGCATGTCACCTCGGCGATCGATACCGTTCTCAATAATCTCGACGCGATGGCCGCCTCGCTTGCGAAGGCCCGGGCTGCAACGCAAGATGCAACCCTTCGTGCGGCAATATCAAGCGCGATCGAAAAGCGGGATGCCGTCTTCGCGGCCTTTACGGCGAACTATCGCAATGGGGAAGACTTTGCTTTACGCGCGGGATCGTTACGAGAGGATCTGCCGGCCGGGCTGAGTTTCTCGCTTCACCCACCGACCGCCGCCGATCTCGCATTCGACCGATCGTTTATGGTTCGCTATCGCGCGGCGATGAAACGCTACGCCGCACTGGAGAGCGACATCATGCAGCCGTTGGAGAATCGATTGAAGGCAGCTCGTTTACCGAGCATTCGCGGGCTGCACGCGGTTGCTCCGTGATGAGATGATGCTCTTCAACAGACTTCGCGCGATCTGCTTCGTCGCGACCATCGCGCTGCTGGCTGCATGCGGCGCGGGAGGTGTGCCCGCCGGATCGGGCGTGCTCGCCCCGACGCCCAGCCCGAGCGCGACGTGGTGGGCCCCCGCCCCGGGATCGAACTTTCAATACGATCTCAGTCAAGCCGGACTTCCGTCACCGGGAGCGGCGATCGAGGATATCGATTGGGAAGCAACCACGGCAAGCGATGTCGCTTCGTTGCATGCTGCCGGAGGGCGCGCCGTCTGCTACGTCGACGCGGGGAGTTACGAAAACTGGCGCTCCGATGCGTCGAGCTTTCCGGCGGTCGTACTTGGCGATACCTACGCAGGCTATCCGAACGAACGCTGGCTCGACATTCGCCGCATCGATATCCTCGCGCCGATCATGGATGCACGAATCGCGACCTGTCGAACGAAGGGGTTTGACGGCGTGGAGTTCAACAACGTCGATGGATATTCCAATACCACGGGTTTTCCGCTCACGCTTCAGGATGACGAGAACTATCTCACCAACTTAGCCGCTTTCGCGCACGCCGACGGGCTCGCGGTCGGGCTGAAGAACGCACCGGAGATGTTGCCGACGATCGCGTCGACCGTCGATTTCGCGATTAACGAAAGCTGTTGGGCACAGGGGTGGTGCGCTGCCGATGCGCCGTTACGAGCGCAACATAAATTCATCGTCGACGTCGAATACGACGACGTTACGACGGCGACGCAATTTACTTCGACCTATTGCCCCGCAGCGGCGGCGCTCGGCGACACGACGATTCTTAAACATCCGGCGCTCGATGCGTGGATCGTTACCTGCCCGCCGTAGTGTCTACCCGGTTTTAATGCGTTTACTGCGCCCGGTGGTATGTGGAGCCTTTCCACGTAGGGGCTCGAAGCGTCCGCCGGCGCTGCGCGCGACGACGACGGTGCAGAGTGCGCCGGCGATAGAATCGTCGATCGCACGTTCGACGAGTTCGAAGCTGCCGTTTACGTGAATGCGTGCGGCTGCAGCGAAGCGCCGGTCGGGATGCGCCGCCAGGTGTTCGAGTCGCTCGATCAGTGCAGCCCGCGAAACCGGCTCCTCCCCCTCAAAGAGGCAGAATTCGGTGCCGCGAGCCGCGGCGCGCGTGCGAATCTCTCCGGCCGGCTCGCTCGTCGTTCCGATGCGCAGAAAGACCTTCACGCCTTCACAGAGGCGAAGCGCGGCGAGCAGCCCGGGCCAGTGGAGATTTTTCGGGGCGGATCGTTGCATGATGGGTAGGCCTTTCGGGCAACCGCTGCACACGGCCTATCCACCACGCCGAGTAGCTGATCTGTCACGCCGAGCAGCTGATCTGTCACGCCGAGTAGCTGCCGAAGGCAGCGTATCGAGGCGCGACGCCCGCGCGCTTGTGCCTTACGTCACGGGTTTCAGAGCTGTATCGTAGATCCACAGCAGCAGCGCGGTGACGACGCCGGCACCGGTAACG
>JAJYRI010000122.1 GCA_021794175.1 bacterium | reverse complement strand
CGGCGCGCCGGGCAAGCGCTCGCGAAGCGCGATGCGATAGGCGTCGAGATAGCGATCGACCATGCGTTCGATGCTGAAGTTCTGCTCGACGTGTCTGCGGCAGGCGGCGCGATCGAGCGAGGCGAGTCGAGGAACCGCGTCAACTGCCGCCTCGATATCGTCGCAGAGAATCCCGGTCAACCCGTCGACGACGATCTCGGGAATCGAGCCCATGCGTGCGCCGAGCACGGGCGTTCCGCAAGCCATCGCCTCGACTAACGTGAGCCCAAAGCGTTCGGGCCGCGTCGTCATGTGCACGAGCGCCAATGCGCCTCCCAGCACTTCGTCGCGATGCGAACCACGCACCTCGCCGAGGAACTCCACCGCATCGCCGTCGATATGCGGGGCAACGAGCTCGTCAAAGTAGCGCTCGTCATGCGGAATGCCGGCGAGCTTGATGCGCATGCCCGCGCGCTTTGCAATTTCGATGGCGAGGTGCGTGCCTTTTTCCGGATGGAAGCGACCGATGAAGAGGAGATACTCGCCGGGATCTGCGCGAAAAGTAAACGAGGTAGCGTCGATACCGTTGTAGGTTGTGCCGAGATAACGGAGCCCCGGGTCGCGGTCGGCATCGCTGATCGAAGTGAAGAAGCTGCGATGCGCGCAAGCGTAGTATACTGCGAGAATTTGCGGTTGCGAAAAACCATGAATCGTCGTCAGCAACGGCGGCGTCGGCCGTGCCAGTGCATAGGTCATCGGCTTCCAATCAAAATTGTTATGAATGATATCGTAGCGATCTGCTTCCTCGAAGAGTTTGCCGATGTGAATCGCATCGAAAACGTTGCCGTCGAGCGCGCGATCTTCATTGAGCGATACCGGAACGACGCTTCGCAGACGGCCGTCGAAATGCGAATTTCCCGAAGCGTAGAGCGTCACATCGAGGCCGCGCGCGCGCATTCCGTCGGCGATGTTATACGAGATCTGCTCCCAAGGGCCGTAGCCCGGCGGCGGAACCGGCCACGCGATCGGCGCCAATACCGCGAGGCGAAGGCCCCGCAGACCTTCGACGCTATCCGGCACGGTCGAAGATCCGCGATCCGTTCTTCATAACTGCAAGCGGACGATAGAGGGTCGCGAGGTCTTCGGCGATATCGCGTTCGAGAAAGAGCAGGTCGGCGGGTTCGCCCGGCGCGAGCGTTCCGCTGGTGAGGCCGACCAGCTCGGATGCAACTGCTGTTGCCGCGTGGAGCGCCTCTTGTGGGCTCATACCCAACAAACGATGCATCAACTCGATCTCGTAGGTGTAGCGGTCGTGAAAGTTATAGGGCGTTCCGGCGTCCGAGCCGCCGGCGATTTTCACCCCGGAGCGATAGGCGCGCGCGATATTCACTTGCATCTCGCGCGCAACGATGCGAGCTTTTTCGAGCGCCCAGGCCGGCTGTTTGCCGTCCTCGGCATGCTCGAGGATACAGGTTGGGGCGGTCAGCGTCGGTACGAGATAGGCATCGTTCTTTTTAAAGAGCTCGATTGCTTCGTCGTCGAGCATATGTCCGTGCTCGATCGAATCGATTCCGGCGCGAAGAGCATTTTTTATGCCTTCGGTTCCGATGGCGTGCGCCGCGCATCGCAAGCCATGCCGGTGCGCTTCATCGACGCCGGCATGAAGTTCGTCGGGCGTTAGTTGCGCGTTTCCGGGAACGGCTCCGTGCGTAAGCACGCCGCCGGTTGCGATAAATTTGATGCAGGTCGCTCCGGCGAGCAACTGTTCGCGCACCGCCTTGCGCGCCTCCCACGGTGAATCGACCTGGCGTCCGAGAAACCAGCCGTGCCCGCCGGTCATGCAGATAACCGCGCCTGCAGCCGAGATACGCGGCCCCTCGATTTTCCCCTCGGCGATACCGGTCGCAACGCTCATCGCGCTGCCCCCGGAACAACCGACGTCACGAACGCTCGTTACGCCGGCGTAGAGAGATTTACGCGCGTTTTGAACCGCCGCTATCACGCGCTCGTTCGGAGAACTGCGCGACCATGCATCCTGCGATGCGGCTTCACCGCTCGCCTCAAGATGAACGTGCGCGTTGGTAAGCCCCGGCGTCATGCATGGAACTTTCCGAAGCCCGTCACCTCCGGCTGCGCCCTCTGCGACCGAGAGGATGCGCCCATCGGCGATCGTAACGTCGACGTTGCGTCGCGGTTCAGCGAGTGTTCCATCGTAAAAAACGCCGACACGAAATCGTTCTGGTTTCTGCGCCGCATTAACCTGAGAGTAGGGCATCGTGCGCCTCCATTGCGGTGTAGGCTTTGCTGGTTAATGCGTGTCCGAGTTCGCGTGCGATAAAACGCGAAGCAGCGCGGACGCGCTCGAGGTCGACGCCCGTCTCGATGCCCATAGATGCGAGTAGATAGAGCAGATCCTCGGTGCCGAGATTTCCCGTCGCCCCGGGTGCGTAGGGGCAGCCCCCGAGGCCGCCGCTACTGGAATCGAATATCGAAATGCCGCAGCCGAGCGCGGCGTATACATTGGCCAGCGCGGTTCCGCGCGTATCGTGAAAGTGCATGGCGATGAGGTCGAGCGGAATCCGAGCGGCCAGCAAAGGAACGAGTTCCTCAACTTGGCTGGGCACGCCGACGCCGATCGTGTCCCCAATCGATAACTCGTCGCATCCCAGATCCAGAAGCGAGGCGGCGACCTCGACGACTTTTTGCGGTCGTACCTCGTCGCCGAAAGGGGAGCCGAACGCCGTCGAAACGTAACCACGCACGCGCAACCCATCGGCCTTGGCGTTACGCACGACTTCGCGGAAGGTGGCGATCGATTCGTCGATGCTCATGCGGATATTCCGCTCCGTAAACCGTTCGGAGGCCGCGGTGAACACGGCGATCTCGCGCACGCCGACGGCACGCGCGCGTTCGTAGCCGCGCATATTGGGCACGAGCACCGGGTAGCGAACGCCGGGGCGCTTGTTTATCGCCGCGTAGACCTCGGCACCGTCGGCGAGCTGAGGGATCGCCTTCGGGCTGACGAATGAGGTGGCTTCGATTATCGGCAGGCCGCTCTCGGAGAGCAGATCGATGTAAGCGATCTTGGTCGCGGTAGCGACGATCTCCGGTTCGTTCTGTAACCCGTCGCGCGGACCCATCTCCGCAATCGTGACGCGTTCCGGCCGCTTCATCTACGCTTCAATCTCCACTACGCCTCGATCTCTACGAGCGCAGCACCGCCGGCGACCGTCGCGCCTTCGCGCGCGTGTACCGTTCCCACCGTTCCGGCACCCGGGGCTTCGATGCGGTGCTCCATCTTCATCGCTTCGAGGACGACGAGCAGGCTGCGCGCTTCCACGCGATCGCCCGGGGCGACGGCGACGCGAAGAATCTTTCCCGGCATCGGCGCGCGAATGCTACCGGAGCGCTCGTCGCCGATTCCGCCGGCGCTCTCGACCTGCGGCGCCGGTGCGAGCCCGACGTTATATTCGATCCCTTCCCAGAGAATCGCATAGCCCCGATCGTGGCGACGCACGCGCCCGCGCGCTTCGATATCTCCGATGGCGGCGTGCATCGTCGCGCCGTTCCCGAGCGTCCGCAGCGGCCCGGTGAGATCGCCGTGAACGATGACACCGTCGGCGGTGCGATCGATGCGAAGGGTCGCGCGCGCGTCGTCGTGCGCGAGAGCGAGCGGTATCGCGATGCCGGCGATCCGCCACGGCACGGCGTCGTCGCGCAGCATCGCCGCTAACGCAAGAATCTGTACTTCGCGCGGGAATGCGGTACGCGCGAAGCGCGACTCGTCGAGTCGTTGCGCGAGAAAGCTCGTCGTCGTATCGCCGCGAACGAACGCTTCATCCTGGGCGATCCAACGAAGCAGCGGTAGATTCGTGCGGAGGCCGCCGATCTGGGTGCGATCGAGCGCGTGCTGGAGACGGCGTACCGCTTCTTCGCGCGTCGGTGCCGCGACGATCAGTTTTGCCAGCAGCGAATCATAAAAGAGTGTTACCTCGCTTCCCAGCGCGACCCCGCTATCGACACGCGCCTCCCACGGGTGCGGCACCTCCCAACGATCGATGCAGCCGGTTGATGGGAGCATCTGCATCGACGGGTCCTCGGCACAGATGCGCACCTCGATCGCGGCGCCGCGTGGTTGAATCTGTTCCTGTGAAAACGGCAGTGGCTCGCCCGATGCAACGCGAATCTGCCATTCGACGAGATCGAGTCCGTAAACGAATTCGGTTATCGGGTGCTCGACTTGCAGCCGCGCGTTCATCTCGAGAAAGTAGAACGAATCGTCGGCGTCGAGCATAAACTCAGCCGTGCCGGCGTTGCTGTAGCCCACGCTGCGGGCGGCACGAAGCGCCGCTTCACCCATCCGCGCTCGCAGTTCGGGGGAAACCGCAGTGCTCGGGGCTTCCTCGAGTACTTTTTGGTGGCGTCGCTGAATCGAACACTCGCGTTCGCCGAAGTGCACGACGTTGCCGAAAGAATCGCCCAAGATCTGGAACTCGATATGGCGCGGCGAGCGGAGATAGCGTTCGAGGAGAACGCTTTCGTCGCCGAAAGCCGCGAGCGCTTCGCGCTTTGCCGCGTCGAGCGCTTCGTCGAATTCGGCGAGCGAATCGACGACACGCATGCCGCGCCCGCCGCCGCCTGCACTCGCTTTGACGAGCAGCGGGAAGCCGATCTCTTCGGCTCGGGCGCGCAGCGTAGCGAGATCTTGCTCGGCGCCGTCGTAGCCGGGAATTACCGGCACGTCGGCGGCCCGCGCTTTGTGTTTGGCCTCGATCTTACTGCCCATTGCGGCCATCGCTTCGGGGGTGGGTCCGACGAAAATCAGTCCCGCATCGCGGACCGCGCGCGCAAAATCGGCGCGTTCGGAGAGGAAACCGTACCCGGGATGAATGGCGTCGGCATTCATGGCGCGCGCCGCCGCGAGCACTGCTTCGATGTTGAGATAGGAGTCGCGGGCGAGCGCCGGCCCGATGCAACGCGCTTCGTCCATCGCGCGGACGTGGCAGGCACGCTCGTCGGCGGTCGAGTAGACACCGAGTGCGGCGATACCCATTTCATGCGCGGTGCGCGCGACGCGGATCGCAATTTCGCCGCGATTGGCGATGAGTAGGCGGCGGATCATCGGGAAAACGTCGGCGTCCGGCGTTCGAGAAACGCACGTAGCCCCTCTTGCCCTTCGGGGGAGGTGCGTTGCACGGCGATCGCTTCGGCGGTCAGTGCGAGCGTTGCGTCGTAACTACTTTCTATAACGCGGGGAATCAACGCTTTCGCCGCTGCGGTTGCAGCGGGTGATGCGCTGAAGAGCTCGCGAAGCGTTTCGTCGACGGCATCGTCGAGGTGCGAGGAGCGCACGACCCGATGTACGAGGCCGATCGCAGCGGCTCGCTGCGCGTCGAAGCGTTCGCCGGTGAGAAAGAGCGAGCGCGCGTGGCTGCTGCCGATTTTTGCGAGCACGAACGGCGATATTACCGCCGGGATGATGCCGAGTTTCACCTCGGTGAAACCGAAGACGGCATCGTCGGCGGCGATAACGATATCGCAGACGGCCGCGAGCCCCGCTCCGCCGCCGAGCGCTGCGCCGTGT
>JAJYRI010000026.1 GCA_021794175.1 bacterium | reverse complement strand
TTTTTAGCACGTCGCGATCCTCGCGTAACGATGCGTTCTCGCGACGCAAGCGACGGTTCTCCTCTTCGAGCGACTCGCCCGGCCGTGTTCTTACATGGGCTTCCGCCGGCGTCCCATACTTCTTGCGCCAAATCTGGAGGAGGCTCCTCGTGATTCCGAGATCCCGAGCAACCTGAGAGAAGGTGCAATCGCGTGCTTCTACGCGGCGAACCGCGTCTTTCTTGAATTCTTCGCTATAGGTCCGATTCTGCGTTTCCATGACACCTCATTGGCCGGATATTCGCCGGCTCTATCCAAGTGTCCGGGAAACCGGGACAGCCTCAGGACGCAATGGGTGTCCAACGTCGGCCGGTGCGCCGGTAGAGTTCCGTGCCGACGCCGGCCGATCAAATACGACCCGACCGTCACATTGCACGTCGAAAGAAGGGCCGTCGCCGAATAGCGCTGCCGACCCGTTGCCAATGCAAGCAGCGGCGCTCCTTCTTGGCGCAGTAGCAGCGAGAGTTCCCGTAACGGTTTTCCTTCGCCGAGCAACGTTCCGTCGAGATCGCGGACGAGCAACCTAGACATCGGCACCCGAGAGCGCCACGGAAGCGATCCTCTTTGCGATCGTACTCCACGGATATACCTCGTCGCCGCGGTATTGGATCGCCAAATCCTTGCGCCGACGGAGTTCGTCCGGCCGCAGTACCTCTGCGAGCGCGCGCGCCCAGGCCGTGCGGTCGCGTGGAGGAACGCGGGCACCTCCGCTTTCCTGAGCTACCAAGTCGCGCAATCCGCCCACGTCGCTACTTATTATTGGAACGCCGCAGGCCCGTGCCTCCAATGCCACCAATCCGAAGGCTTCGTAGTGGCTCGGGACCGCAATAACGTCAGCCCCTTGAAACGCCCAGGCAGCGTTCAGGTTTTCAATCGGGCCGATGAAGCGCACGACATCCGCGATGTGCAAACGCTCGGCGAGTTCCGCCAAATACGCGATGCGCGCGCGGCCGCTGCTTCCGCCGACAACGAACAATCCAACATCCGGACGCTGGATATGCAGCAGGGAGAAAGCGTGAAGAAGATCCTCAATCCCCTTTTCCTTGGCGAGCCGGCCGACGTAACCAATCCACCGTTTTGACGACGCAAGGCCCAGCGCGTGGAGCGCGCCACTGCGCTCGCCGGGGCGGAAACGTTGCGTGTCGACGCCCGCCGGAATGACGTACACGTTCGCCTCCACGCCATATCTCTGACGGATTAGCGCGATATGCGCCTTACTGAGAGCGATGATCGGCGTACTGCTCAGCAGACGCCGCTCCGCTTCAATGCGTTCTAGCGTCACCGGATCGCGTTTCTTGCGCTCGATGCCGTGCGAATGCAGGGTGTGGACGTGCGGCGCACCCGTCTCGTGCCGAACCGTCTCGCCGAGTATTCCGGAAAGCCAGTAATGGCTGGAGACGAACCGGTAGGCTCGTTTGTCGGCGAGTTTAAGAACGGCATCGCGCGCTTCGGGGAAAAACTCGGCGACTTCGTCGTTTCGCAATGTCTTCGGCGGCCCGGCATCGATCCGGATGACGTCGAAGCCGTCCGTTCGTTCACGATCGGGCAGACCGGGCGACTGACGTCGCGTCACGACGTCCACCTCCCAGCCTTCAGATGCTAGAGCATGGCTCAGTTCTCGAACGTATACCGTCACGCCGCCGTTTTCCATCCCTCCCACTAGTGTGGTCGGGTCCGCATGGAGCGAAACGATCAAAACAGAGCGAGAAAGAGCGTACCGCCCCGAAAACGGGGAAGAAGATTGAAGCAACATACCACCTCACGACGCCCATAATCCGCCACGTGGAGGATTGAAGGCGGGACTGTATGCCTACGGGGTTAGCTGACGGGTTTGAAGACGGTCCTCTTCTTGTCCGCGCAGTGCGCTGGACGTTCACCCCAGGATTATTGGGTCCCCCGCTCCCACGATCCGTGGGACTCGGCTGTCTAGGTTGAACGCTCTCTTCCGGCCGAGCGAGCGCAGGGCCTCCTAGGTTGCCTTCTCAGCAAGCTGAGCCTTCGGAAACCCAATCCGGCTCGCTTGGTTTATTGAAGACGCCGACCTCCATTGCGACACCGACCGCCCGGCTAATATGTCCGCGAAAGGCGTACTAGCTCTCAGGCGAGCACTCCTTGATGTGAGTCGCTCCGAAGCACAAGTTGACACTCAATTCGAGCATCATCGACGAACGAAGCACACGCTGCGGCGTGGTCCCCGCGCGCCGGAGGCGCTGAATGGATTTTGAAATCCTCGTAGCGAAATACGGTGATGTCCCCGCCTCGCAACGTAGACAGGCCCGCGGTCGCTTCGGATCTGAGCGAGGCGAACTGGGCCGGATCCTGCGCGCCAAGAGCGCGTGTGGGGTGGGGCATGTCCCGTGCTATCGGGGGCTGGAAACGGCAACGGGCTCTTGAACCCCGTAGCCGCATCGGGCCTTTGACCCCCGCCTAGTGCGCGTCAACAACTATCCTGACCTCGCGGCGATATCGTCGTCTTGGATTTCGATCCGCAAGCAGGGCACGAACAAATGAAACGCCGCCCCGCGCCCGTGCTCTCACCTGCATCATTCAACCGGGTTTTCGGTTTGGCATTTGTTGCACCGGTGACAAGCATGCCGAAAGGGCATGCTTTCGAAATTGCGCTACCCCAGGATTGTGGAGCCGCGGGCTCGGTGATGATGCATCAGCTGAAATCGCTGGATTGGAGAGCGCGACGGGCAAGAAAAATGGGGAGCGTTTCCGATGAACTGCTCGAGGCGGCGGCCGAGATCGTCAGGGAAATTGTTTCGTAGCGTCGATCCACGAGCGGTTACGCGCGCAGCGGAGGCGCGTGCAGCCAACTGCCGGTACGCAGCTTCCATTCCGTTAGCGCGGCACGCGCGATCCACGCGATAATCCACGCGAACGGCACCGAAAAGAGGCCGTAGTGGAAGCGCTCGATCCCGAGCCATGCCAGCGGAATCACTAAGGCGTTACAAAAAATCCCGATGCTCATCGAGAATGCGGTGTCGCCCGAAGCGCGAATCGGTGCCAAGGAGACCTGTGCGATTCCTTTGATCGGCAGCGTTACCATGTGCAGTGCGAGGGGCAGCGCAGCCATCGAAGCGACCCTCGCGTCGAGCGTAAAAAGAAACGCGAGCGGCCACGCAAAGAGCGCGACGAGAGCGCCGGCGAGCGTTGAGAAGGCAAACCCGATGCGGCGTGCGCTCGCGACAAATCGCTGCGCGCCGAGAAAATCGCCGGCACCGAGCCGCTGGCCGACGACGATCTGCGTCGTGCTCTGCATCGGGCTGGGAACGACGAAGGTTGCATCGGAGACGATCGTGAGCGCGCGAAAGCCCGAGATCGCGAGCGCCCCCAGCGGCGCGAGCATGGTGACGATCGCGACGTCGGGCAAAATGAGCGTGACGAGAAAGACCGACTCGGGTAACCCAAGTATTGCGGTGCGAACGGCGAGGCGAAGGTCGGCGTCGAGGCGCGAGAATATGCGGTATTGCGGCCGCCGAGCGACATAATAGACCGCGAAGATCGCGCCGATGCTCTCGGCGAGCAGTGACGATATTCCGATGCCGACGATGCCGAGCGGGTGGTGCGTGAACCAGCCGAGCCCGAGAATCAGTAACAACGGGACGTGCACGATGTTGATCGTTGCCAGCACGGCAATGCCGAGCTTGCGGTTTCCCGCCGCTCCGAGCGAGCCGATCAGCGTTCCGTCGATCGCCATGGGGATCAATGCCGCGCAACGAAGCACGAGATAGATCGCCGCATCGTGCAGGCTCGCAAGGTCGCCGATCATGCCGTGTAAAACGCGGTGCCCGAAGAGCGCGGCTGCGAGCGTTGCGAGGAGGGCAAAGAGCATGGGAATCGGCATCCCCGCGCGTACCGCGCGCCCGTATCCCTCGAGATCGTTCGCGCCGATCCGTTGCGCGGTGATGATGCTCGTTCCCGTCCAGAGCCCCGCCATCGCAAAGATCAGCACGAGTTGCAACGTGATCGCCGCCGTCGCACCGGCGAGCGCGACGACGCCGAGCGAGCCGATCGCGATCGTATCGACGATGCCTAATAATTGGTCGCCGAGCATCTGCGCGGCAAAAGGCATCGAATAACGCCGGAGCGCCGCGCCGACGTCGGTATGGTCGACGATCATTCCGGCGCTATTCCGGCAATTTCGAGCGGATCGCGTCGAGTTCGTCGAAGAAGCGTTCGATTTCTTCGTCGGCGGTGTAGAAGTGCGGGCTGACGCGAAGGCCGCAGCCGGGGCGATAGTCGAGAAAGACGCGGCGTGCAATCAACTCGTGATACGCACGTTCGGAACCAGCGAAATCGATACCGATCCACCCGGTCCGTTTCGCCGGATCGAGCGGCGTATTGACGCGAAGGCCGCGAGCGAGCGCCTCTTCGGCGATGCGCGTGGTGAGGCGAATGTTGTGTTCGCGGATGCGGCGGATTCCGACCTCGGCGATCGCTGCATGTCCCGGCTGTGCCACCACGTACCCGGGAATCGTCGGAGTGCCATGCCCGAAACGGTACATCGAGCGTGCGTATTCGATCGGCGCCGCCTCGAACGAAAACGGTCGCTCGTGCGCCATCCAACCGGTTACTGCCGGTCGCAAGCGCTCTAAGAGAGCGGGGCGTACGTAGATCCAACCGCAGCCGGGGCCGCCGCAGAGCCATTTGTGGCTGCCGCCGGTGACGATATCGAGATCGAGTGCGCGGACGTCGTAGGGAACGACGCCGGTTGTCTGATAGGCGTCGACGCAGAGCAGGGCCCCGACCTCCCGGCAGCGCGCCTGAATCGATGCGATATCGGCGAGCGCTCCCGAGACATAATATGCGTGCGAGATCACCGCGAGTGCGGTCCGTTCGGTGATCGCCGCGCAGATGCGCTCGGTCGGGATCGTTCGCCCATCATCGGATGGTACGACGTTCGTATGCGCTCCGTAGCGCTCCCATTCTTTCCAGACGTAGGTCAGCGATGGGAACTGTAAGGCTTCGTACAACACCTCATTGCGTTCGCCGCGAAAATCGATCGCCGTAGCGAGCGCCGCCTGAAGAACCGAGACGTTCGGGCCGAGAAACGTGCTTCCCGGAACGGCGCCGACGAGCGTGCCGATGCCGTCGGCGATCTCGCCGATGCGCGGCAGCCAGCGAAGCCACGCCTCGGGGCCGTCGGCGATCCACTCATCCATGTAGCGTTCGAGCGCGTCGCGTGCCGCGACCGGGGCGGCGCCCATCGAATGGCTCACCAGATAGGTCGAGCGCTCCAACGTCGGAAAACGTTCGCGCAACTGCGGCGCGGAGATCGTCTCAGCCATAGTTCTCACTTCCTAAATACGTGCGAACCTCCCAGAGTTCGGGAAAGATGCGTTTCTCTAGGGTCGTCTGCAGGTAACCGACGCCCGAGGATCGCCCGGTCCCCCGCTTGTGGCCGATCATCCGTTCGACCATTCGCACGTGGCGGCCGCGCCAAAGCAAGAGACGTTCGTCGAACTCGATGCAGTCTTCGAGGAGAAGATAGAGCGCGGCATAGGTTCGCTCGTCGGTATAGATCTTCTGATACGCGGCGATCGTTTCGTCGTGAGAGCCGCACGGAAAGCCCGCCCGGGCGAGGAACTGCGCGAGATGCGCGGGCAACGAAGGCGCGTGCATGCGTGCCATCAGGCGTTCGCGTTGCTCGGGCGTCAAGACCAAATGCTCGAAGAGGCGTTCGTCGCGCAGGCCGCAGAGAAACTCAAGCTCGCGAAACTGCTGCGACTGAAATCCGCTCGCCGGGTTGAGGTGCTCGCGAAAACGATTGAACTCTTGCGGAGTCATCGTCTCGAGAATATCGACCTGCTCTCCGAGCACGCGCTGAATGGCGTGGACTCGCCTGAATATCTTCCCCATGCGCATGAGATCGTCGGCATCGCAGGCGACGGCGAACTCGTCGAGCTCGTGCAAGAGCTGTTTGAACCAGAGTTCGTAAACTTGATGGATGACGATGAAGAGCAACTCGTCGTGATGAGCCGGCTGCGAGAGCGGTTTTTGCAGCGCGAGCAGCTCCTCGACTTTGAGATACGAGCCGTAGGTTAAGCGTTCGCTCATCGGTGCGCGGCGAGCCCGAGCCGTTCGTACTCTGCGTCGATACTTCCGGCGAGTACGTGGTAGGCCATCCGGTAATCGGCGGCGAGAGAACGAAAGGGCGCGCGAAAAGTCTCCGGCTTATTGCGCTCGATGAGCGCATGCGAGAGCCAGGCAGGGCCGTAGCCCGCTACGACGCCGGCAAGTGCGAGCCAGGGATCGCGACGGATCGCTGCGGTAACAAGCAAGGTCGTCGCCGCTATCGTCCCGGCCGCGTGCATGGCGCGGGTGCGCGGGTTGCTATGGGCCGCCAGATAACGCGGCCAAAATTCCTCGTCGCTCATAGCGCTCGGTTTTACGGGGGTCGAACGGGTTTCCCTCGAAAAGGGCGCGACATGCGTCGTCTTTTCGTCGTCCTTGCATGTTCGTTGCTTGCCGCCTGTGGAACCGGAGGCCACGCCTCGGGAACGGCCTCCACCGCCTCTGCTTCCCCCGGCGGCTCCGCGCCGGCCGCCACGTCCCAGCCGCCGACCAATCCCTTGCCGATTGCGTTCCCCGCGACGGCAAAGGTTCTCAACGTCTCGCGCTGGTCGCAAGATTTCAAGAGCGTTCCCCCGAGTTTGACGGGAATCATCGAGGCGCCGGGCCGCTATGCGGGGCGTCAAGTCATCGCGTCGAGCCCCGAGAGCTTCGCAAAAACCGACGCATGGTTGCAAGGGCTCGCCGGGCATCTACCTCCGGGATATCACGAAATATCGAGCCACCGCTTTTCCATGCATCTGCAAGATTTAGGAATCGATAGCGCGGCTTTTACCGGCGGAAAGTCAACCGGAATCGTTGCCGTAGCGATCGACGTCAAACGCTTTCGCAGTAAGGTCGGCCTGGTGCTCGGCCTCTTAAAAGATTACTCTGCAATACCCGGATTCATGCGGGCGCCGCTCGATAAAAAAATCGAGACGCAGACCGGCGTTTCACCGGCGGAGTTGCTCGAACCGACGACGCCGGTCGGAAGTGCGGTCGCCGCGCTGCGGATGGTCGCGCACGATACAACCGGGCGCACCGCGATCGTGCTCTTCGACGCAAGCAAGGCCCCGAAGTAATGGGAATCCATCGGTCGCGCGCGCTCGTTCTTGCAACGGCGCTCGTCGCTTCGTGTTGCGGTTCGGTGCAGGCGAAGGGACTCAATTATCTCGGTTTGCAGCTTTTCGCCGTTGCAGGCGTCCATAAAGATGTCGCCGGCACGCAGTACGGCGCAGGTATCGGCCCGCTCTTGCAAGCTCGCCTTGGGGGCCCGCGGCTCGCCATCCATCTGGAGGGGATTCCCGTGGTGGCGGTTCCGCAGCGCGCCTCGGCCTATTACGGCCAGGCGACGCCGAGCATCGGCATCTTCAATGCGACGCTCGGCTATCGCTTCATGCCGCGGATGAGCTTCGGCATCGGTGAGACGGTTATCAACCAACGCACGCCGTTGCCGAATTTGCAGCAGGTCGTCTCGTCGCGGCTTGCCGGATATCGCTACGCGCTTCGTTACACCGAACCGTTGCGCGGTCGTCGATCGCTCGAAGCGAATCTCGGGGTCGCTCCAACGATCTGGGGGAGCGACGTCTATGTCTATAGCGACGGCGTCACCGCACCGGTGGTAAAGCCCGAGCAAGCTGCCGAGATCGATGCGTCGCTGGCGATCGGTTTTCAACGCCCCTACGGCGAGATGTTATTGGGGTTGCGGGCACTCAACTTTTCGGCAAAATATACCGCGACCGGGCTCGCCGGCGATCGGAACGCCGGCGTCGGCCTCTTCGTTGAATTTCGAAAGGTGTTACCATGAGTACGATCGTCGAAACAAAAGACGGCGTGATGACGATTCGTTTCGATCGTCAAGAGAAGAAGAACGCCATGACGGCAGCGATGTACGCCGCTGCGGCCGATGCCGTCGATCGCGCCGCCGACGACGAAACGGTGCGTGCGCTGCTCTTTCTCGGACGCGAGGACTTCAGCGCCGGCAACGATATTGCGGATTTTCTTGCTGCGGGGGCTATGCAGGCTGCGATCGAAGATCTCCCGGTCGTGCGCTTTTTGCGTCGTCTCGTCGCCTGCGAAAAACCGGTGATCGCCGGTGTCAACGGCGTCGCGGTCGGGATCGGCACGACGCTGCTGCTGCACTGTGACGGGGTCGTTGCCGGTGCCTCAGCCCGCTTCGCACTGCCGTTCGTTCCACTCGGCTTAGTGCCGGAGGCCGGCTCGAGCATGCTGCTTCCGCTCACGATCGGACGCAATCGAGCTTCCTGGCTCTTGCTCTCCGGAGAGCGTTTCGGCGCCGATGAGGCGCGCGCAATGGGCTTACTCTCCGAGATCGTTCCGGACGGCGAGCTCGAAGAGCGCGCTCGCGCGATGGCCGCTCAGCTCGCAGCACTGCCGCCGAATGCGATGCGCACGACGAAACGCCTGATTCGCAGCGTCGATGCAGCGGCATTGGCCGCGGCGATGGAGGCGGAGTTTGCAGCATTTGGGGAGGCAATGCGTTCGGAGGAGGCACGCACTGCGTTCATGCGCTTTCTTTCGAAGCGATAGCGCGTGCGCTCTCTCGGCGAGCAATTCGTGATATGGTTCGCGGGCTGCCTGCTCGTATTTCACGGCGGTACTTCGGCAACCTTGTTCGGGGTTGTGTTGCTCGCCCTCGCGTATGCGCGAAGCCTTGAGTTCGTCCATGCTTGCATCCACGCTCGCTTCGTTGGGCGCGGGAAGGTAAACCACTGGATCGGCGCTCTACTTGCGCTGCCGATGCTGGTAAGTTTCTCGCGCTGGCGCAGCGAGCACGCGCGGCATCATCACGACGTTCGTAAGGAGGGCTTTCGATATGAATACGGTCGTTTAACAACTGTACCCGAGCTTTTCCTTCATTTGTTCATGATTCGCCACTTCATCGATGCCGTTTTATCCGTGGTACGTGCTCCTTTTCAAACTCCGAGAAACGTGAGCGCCGCGCGCGTCCGTCGCGAATATCTACTAATCGGGGGCTATCTCTCAGCTGTTGGGTTATTAGCGGTGCTTGCGCAGAACTCAATTCCGCTGCTTCTCTTCATTGCGCCGCTTCCGTTTGCGGCAATCATTCATACTCATATCGAGCTGCCGGAGCATTTTGATTGCGAAGGCGAAAGTAGCGACGCCTTCAAGAACTCGCGCATTATGACGTGCAGCCGACTCGTTACCTGGTTCGTCCATTATAATAACTATCACGCGCTTCATCACTGGGACGCTCGGATTCCCAACGACCGGTTGCCCGAGGCCTTCATTGCACTTGATGAATATCGAAATCTTCCGACCGAGCGCTACGGGGCGTTTTTTGCACGATTCTATCGGAGAATGTTTTTCGAGCGTCGCTAACGCGCAGGGATCAGAAGATAGAAGGGGGCCTTTTAGAAATCCGGAAAAAGTTTAGTAGTCAAAGAGCTTTCGCGTGGGCCCCGCGTGGCCGCCACCGAGAAAAACTCGATCGCACCGGGACTGCGTAGACCACCGTTGGGCTCCGCAGTTCGCTGCTCGCTCTCTTCACTCCGCAAATCATCGACATCGTAGCTCGTACAGCGACGGTGAGGAAGGGCGGGGATCGCGCTTGCCGAACCGCTCCATTTTACTCGGCGGAACTCTACCCAATGGAAGGAAGAATTCGGTCGATGTCTATTCTTTCTCAGGAGGGCTCCGGGTCTCCCAGTTTGTTCTTTCATGTTTCCGGTAATCAGGCCAAAACGGCCTCCGGAACTATGACGTCGTTTGGCGCTTCGGCGACCGGCGGTACGGCTGCTCGCTCACCGATCGCGACCCCGGCGCGCACCGTCGGGTAGCAATTTCGGAGGCAAATCGTGCGGTAGGCTTCCTTGTGGCGCGCGTTTTGCCGCCTCTTCGGAACGATGTTGAGCCTCCATCGCCGTGCCGAGTTCGTCGAGAAAACGCTCGCCGGTCGCTTCGGCGACGCGCTTGCCGAGAATGTTATCGAAAGCTTTCCCGATAGCGCCGAGCGGGGGCTCGTAACGACCATGAAGTTCGAGGCGCGAGCTTTCGTAGGTATCGCTGGCGCGAATGCTCAGCGATCCGTGAAAGCTTGGGTAGATTCCGCCGACTTCAGGCTGCCACGATATCTCCCACGGCTCGTCGAAGTGCATCGGATCGTGGGCGACTGCAAATTGCATGGAAACCTCTTTGCCGAGGTCGCGGTCGTGAAACGCAAGCGAGAGGCGCTGGGGAACACGCTCTCCCGAATTGACGAGCGGCTGTAGGCGGTCGCGAAGAAGCTCTTTCGCTCGCGTGTACGGACAGGCGACCTGGCGTCGAATCTCGATCTCCGTCATGTTCGGTTCATCCTCCTTGCGGACCGCTCCGCGATCCCCGCTGCCGACCTCTCGTTTGAGATGCTATTCTCTCGATGTCCAATGCTCGTGAAGCTCTTTCATTACCTCTTCGCGTGCGCGCCGATAGCGCTCGTGGTTCGCTCCGTTTCCGGCTTCGGCACGGGTTCGTGCGAGGAGGCTTTCGAAACGGGCATCTTTGGCTGCGTGCGTGCGCCGATAGCGCTCGACGACGCTGTCTCCGCGGGTGAATTCCGCGAGCATATTCGGCCAGCGAGCGAGTTCGGCGAGTTGGAGATCCCACAACAGAAAGCCGGCCATCGCGCCGAGCGCAGTTTGCGGCGTATGCGGATCGATGTCGTGCTGGAAATCGGCGTGCCATCGTAGCAGATCGGCGGCCGGCATTGGGCGTGCTATTCCGTAGCCTTGCCCTCGGTCCGCTCCAAGAATCGTTGCCGCTTCGATCGTTCCACGATTTTCAAGGCCCTCGACCGTGACCGGGATATCGAGTGCGTGTGCGAGGCGCGTGAGGTGTAAGATAAATTCGAGCGCTCGTTGCGGATGCTGTTGCGTGCCCTCCACGAGCGCCTGATCGATCTTGACGCCGTCGAATGGGTAACGATCGAGACGAACGAGCGAACTATGGGCCGATCCGAGATCGTCTTGCTCGATCTCGATACCGTCGCTGCGGAGCTGTGCGATGAACTGCTCGTGTCGGGTAAGATCGGCGACATCCTCCGGCGTTTCGAGCATCTCGAGCGTAAGCCGCTCCGGGGCTAGGCTATTTTCGTTGAGAATGGCGAACAGAACTTCGTGGTAGCGAAGATCGGCGAGTGCCGGAGCCGGAATATTCACGGCGATGTTGGTTCGGAGCCCCGCGCGTTCGAGCATCGTGCAGTCGCGGCAAGCGGTGCGAAGTACCGTTTCAAAGAGTTGTAGGAGATCGGACTCGCCGAGCGCGGGAAGAAAGCGTTGCGCGGGAATCATCTCGCCGCGTGCGTCGATCAGGCGAGCGAGTGCCTCGACTTTTACTAGCGCACTATCGCGGAGATCGACGATCGGTTGGTAGAGGACGGCGACGCTCTGCATGTCGAGGAGTCGACGATAGCCGGCGCTCTCGATCATCGGGACGATCGGCGAGCGAATGCGCCGCGCGACTTCCCGTCCGAGGACGAGTTGTAGATGGATAAGAAATTTCTCGATTCGATTGCTGGCGAAGAATCCCGGATAGTTGCTGTAGAGCATGAGAAGCGCGATCGTGCGCCCCGATTCATCGAGGAGCGGAATAGCCGCCCCCGCTCGGAAGCCGAGCTCGCCGGAGGTCGAACGCCACGGCGTACGGTCCTCGCCGGTCATCCACGCATGAGCGACGACAATCTCGGCGCTTCGCCAGGCCCGGCCGCCGGGGCCGCGTCCCGCCGCACGATTTGCATCGATATGAATCTTGGGGATCTTCCCCTGTTCCATCGCTTCGTGGTATCGTCGCCCGAGCCCAAAGGTTGCCTCGACCTGGAGCTCCCCCGTGCTGTCCGAACGGAGAAACATTCCCGCGAGCAATCCTTCGATCGCGCTCATTGCCTCGAAGGCTCCGCGAATGAGATCGGAGAGATTCGCCGCGCTGCTGAAACCGCGATCGATCTGCGTGATCGTTGCAGTGAGGCTCTTCCCAACGGTGCCGTAGCTCTCGGCCTGCTCGCGAATATCGAGCAAGATACGCTGGTGCAGGGCGCGTTCGATGCGTGCGGAGCGTTCGATCGGCAGCGTGGCGAGACGTTCGGCGATCTGCTCTTCGACGACTGAGTACGCGTGGGCGAGCCACTGCGGCCCGAGGCCTATGAGTGCGTGAACCGAGCCGACTCGCCGAGCGCGTTCGGCATGCTTGGGAAAGTCGAGATCGGGTTCGAGGAGGAGGGCGAAATACTCGACAAGCCGCCCCTGCAAACGCGCGAACTCCTCCTCGCTAAGGCGGGAGAGTATGTCGGCGACCGGTCCGCAACGCCGAACCTGCGCGAAGGTATGCTCGACGATCTCCGCGAGGGTCCGCTCGTCGAACACGGCAAGCTCGGCGAAAGCCGAAGCAGCCTTCGGGCCGTATGCAACCGAGGATCCTCCCTCCGGCAAATTCACCAACGCCTCCCTGCTTGCGTACGTCCCCCCCGGGGAACATGCTAGCACACTTTGGGCTCGTTTCCCTTTGCGAAGCTCGCCGGCGCGGCCGAACCTAAAGTCGCGCGACCGCCTTTTTCGCAAGCGCGAGGAGGCGTGGGTCGGCTTCCCGTGGGGCGACCTGTTTCTTGAAGTTTAAAGCGATCCAGAGAATGTAGCTCCCTTTTAAAATCTCCAGGCTCCCACCCCCGGTATAGAATGCGCCGTCGCCGATGCCGCTGTAGGATGTTGTCGGCCACCATTGTTTTCGATCCGACGCGAAGCGCTCGCGCGCCGATGCGTATGACTGAATGTGCGCGTCGAGCTCACCAACCGAGGCGCGATAGCGACAGAGTACCAGCGGACCGACGGGGCGGCCGCCGCCGAGCGAGGCGTTCGCTATATGGGATGCGGCGAAGCCCTTCGGCGCCTGTACCCCCAGGGCGGCGCTCGCATCGGCCTGGGTGACGATCGCGCAGGGGTTGATGGGGCGAATTGCCGCGCGTGCATGCGCCGATGCTGGGGCTACTGCGGCGACAAAGGCGAGGAAGAGTAAGCGTTTCATAGCCGTCCCTCCGAAGAATTGAAATAGGAGTGCGCCCATGCTACTTCGCGTTCCATTCGGGTTTCCCGGCGGGGGTGTTCGAAGGAATGCGGAAGAAGCGGACGGCCGAGACGGAGAGATGGCAGAGCGGTTGAATGCGGCGGTCTTGAAAACCGCTGAACCCTCACGGGTTCCGTGGGTTCGAATCCCACTCTCTCCTCCAGCCTCGGCGCGGATTCGACCGCATTAACCCAAGCGCAAGCCGAGACGCACGTCGGCACCTCGGTGCTCGCGAAGGCCGACGCGCTCGCCGAGGTGATGCTCGACCTCTTCCGCTAATCGCTCTCTAGGGCGAGCTCCAGTGAACCGAGTGGTCGGCGTTGTAGATCGCGAGGCCGCTCGCTCCGTCGGCGTACGTGCCGAGATATGCGCGCTCGTTCGCCGATCCGTCGAAGAGCTTCATATACGCGCCGTCGTCGACCGTTAAGGAATATCCGGAACCGCCGAGATGGTTGTTGAGTGTAACGAGCGTGTGGCCTTGCCCCGTCAATCCGAAATACATCCGTTCGACTGCCGAGCCGGTGAGCAAGCGGATAAACGGGAGCTCGCCGCCGTCGAGATGAACCCGCACTTGGCTCGTCGAGCCGCTGAGGTTTAGCGCCGAAACGCCGGTCGAATCGATCCCCAGATTTGCACGATTGTTCTCGCCGCTCCCCGTGTAGAGGCTGAAGCGTGGTTCGGTTCCACCGAGCATCTCTGCAGCGAGATGCCCCGAGCCATTTGAAAGATTGAGCATCGCATCGTGCAACGTGGATATCCCGAGAAAAACGCGCCACGAATGGTTGTTGTCGTAGAACCGCAAGAAGGGTTCATCTTCGCCGGCAAGCGTGGCGATGGCTTTTGAAGTCGAAGAAAAATATCGCGTTACTGCGAAACCGCTCTTCGGTACGAGAGAAGCGGAATAGCGCGTTGTGCCGCGCGTATCGTTGAGATGGAGCGTCGGTTCTTGGTGCGCGTTGATCCCGAGCAGGATGCGTTCGCGGCCGTTCGCGGCGTAGAAGTGGAGGCCGTCGATATCGAGCCGGGCGCGAACGTGCCCGGCGGAATCGCGGACGGCGAGCGCCGATGGCGAGAGCGCTGCCGGGGGGTGAAGCGTCGTCGCACCGACGACGAGCGTCGCTGCGAGTGCGGCGACGGCCCCGAGCGCGATCGCGCGCGTGCGCGAAACCTCGCGCTCCAACCGCGCCAGGCGAGCGGCGAGCTCGCGTGGGGAGTCGTTCATAGAACCTCCTTGAAACGGGGTGCCCGTTGCAAGAAAGGGTTCGCTTGCTTGCTCCTGCGCTCCCGCTACCGGCCGCGGTCGCGGCGGGCGCCGGCTTTCTTTCCTCGGATCGTCGTGCGCTTGAGCGCCTTGATGACGTGTTCGGCGATCGCCTCGGGGACTTCGACGAGCGAAAACCGGTCGGCGATATCGATCGCGCCGAGTTCGCGCGAGTCGATCTGCGCCTCGTTGGCGATCGCGCCGACGAGATCGGCGGGGCGCACGTTGTCGTTGCGTCCGACGCCGATGAAGATGCGCGTCGTGGCGACGTTATCCGCGCGCGGGCGAGGGGGTTTGCGTTCGGTCTTTTGTCCGCGCCCGCCGCCGAATTCAACCGACGGAATATCTTGCTCGCTCTCGCCGTCGCCGTCGCGGCTGCGATCGACTAATTTTAAGGCCGCCGCTGCGAGATCGATTGCCTCGTGCTCGTGCGCGAGCGATTCCACGATGACCCGATAGCGTTCGAGCTCTCCGCTCTCGACGGCGGTGTTCAGATCGGCGCTGAGCGTTTCGAGGCGGCGCGCGCGCAGGTCGTGGACGGTCGGAACGGTTTCGATTTTAATTTTGCGTTTCGTGTGCTGTTCGATGTTGCGCAGGAGACGCTGCTCGCGTGCCTCGGCAAACGTAATCGCGACTCCCTCCCGTCCGGCGCGCCCGGTGCGGCCGATACGGTGCACGTAGGCATCGGGCGATGAAGGGACGTCGTAATTGACGACGTGCGAGACGTGTTCGATATCGAGCCCGCGTGCGGCGACGTCGGTCGCAATGAGCAGTTCGGAGCGCCCGTCGCGGAAGCGCCGCAGGACGCGGTCGCGTTGCTCTTGGGAGAGCCCTCCGTGGATCGCTTCGGCTTGGTAACCGCGGCCGCCGAGGGTCTCGGTCAACTCATCGACCTCGGTACGCGTGCGGCAGAAGACGATCGCGGAGGTTGGTGACTCGGCATCGAGGACGCGAGCGAGCGCGGCAATTTTGTGCGGTCGCGGAACGACGTAAACAACTTCGCGGACGCGCGGAACATCGCCGGGGGCTCCGACTTCATTGGCGATCGTTACGTGGACGGGATCTTTCAGGTGGCGTTTGGCAATCGTGCGAATGCGTGGAGCGAGCGTCGCTGAAAACAGTGCGCTCTGTCGCGTCGGCGGTACGTTCTCCAAAATTGCGTCGAGTTCGTCGGCGAAGCCCATATCGAGCATTTCGTCGGCTTCGTCGAGAACGAGAAATTCGATATGTCCGAGGTCGAGCGAGCCGCGACGAAGGTGATCGAGCGCACGTCCGGGCGTTGCGACGACGACATCGACACCGCGTTTTAACGTGCGCAGTTGCAGCCCGATCGATTGCCCGCCGAAAATCGGCAGCACCCCGACGCCGAGTTGTCGGCCGTAACGATGGATCGCCTCGGCGACTTGCATGGCGAGCTCTCTCGTCGGCACGAGGACGAGCGCGCGCACGTTGCGCGAGCCGTCCGCGCTACGCCCCAGCCGGTGAAGGAGCGGTAAGGCGAATGCGGCGGTCTTCCCGGTTCCTGTCGCTGCCTGTCCTAAGACGTCGCGCCCGGCCAGGAGCGGCGGGATCGCTTCACGTTGGATTGCAGTCGGCTCTTCATAGCCAAGGGCGGCGACGGTCTCGGTAAGTTCTTGAAGAAGGCCGAGGTCGCGAAAATCGATGGATTGCATGGAATCGCTCCCCGTTCCGAGCTGCGGTGCCGAAGGCCTGCACGACGCTCGTTTCAGGCCCTCTTCGAGTCGATGCGCGCTGCGATCTTCGGCACGATGTGACGATCCCGCGCGAGGCGTCGACGCCCCACACCGGTGACGTGCAGCGCGATACTCGCATCGCGAGGGATCGCGCCGCTCTCGAGGCGCTCGATCAATCCGGCGAGGGCGACCGCCGCCGCGGGGTCGAGATCGACGCCCTCGATCTCCTCAAAGAGCGCGGCTGCGGTGCGCGCCGCGGCATTTTCGACGGCGGTCACATCGCCCGCACTCTCGGTGAGGGCGTCGAGCAACCCACCTTGCGGATCGTACGGTGGTGCGAGCGAACCGAGAACCGCCGCGGATATCTCCGCTCCCGCGAGATAGGCCGACGCGGGTCGGTGTGCGGCCTCGACGGAGTTACTGCCGGCAGCCCAGGCGTGGAAGATCGGCGCGAATGGTGCATTTTGTACCAGAACGAGGTGTGGAAATTTCGTACCGAACGCTCCCGATGCGATAGCGCGACGCGCTGCTTCATGCGCCGCTATTGCACCGCTCCCGCTGCCGACGGCTTGAACGAAATACTCCGGGAGCGCTCCCACGTTCTCCATATACGCAGCGATCGTCGTGCCGATGCCGTCGCGTCGCGCGACGTTTTGCGCCCCTCCCTCGAAGACGTGTCCCTCATGCGTTCCAAGTTCTCGCGCTGCGATGATGGCATCGTCGTAAATCGCGTTGCCGGTGACGACGATGAAGCGGACGTTCTCCGCGGGTGCGCGTGCAAAAAGAATGCGTGGCAAGGCGGATTCGGGGACGACGATAATCGTTGGCACGCCGTAGATGCTCGCCGCTCCGGCCAAGGCAACCGCGGTATTCCCTGCCGAGGCAGCGACGAGCGTGCGACCGTCGCGCGGGAAGCGCCCGAGAATGGCGATCGCTTCGATATCTTTGAACGTACCGCTGGGAAGCCGCGCTCCGCGCTCCGGCCAGAAGCCGTTGACGGCGAGGTAAAGATTGGGGGTCTTCAAGTGCGCGTTCAGCGCCTCACTCTTGAGGATGACGGTTCCGAAATCCGTCTCGACCTCCTCGCGCAGCGGCAGCCACGCACGATAGCGCAGCATTCCCTGCGTCGTTCGGTCGATGCGGAAACGGCGCTCGTCGTACTCGGTGCGCAGAAGACTCCGACGGTGCTCTACCGAGCAATGCGTAACGGTTCCATCGTCGATGATTTGCAGTTCGCAGGTAGGGCAGAGCAAGCGATATCGCGATTTTTCAACGAGCATTTCGAACGCTGCCTTACGCTTGAGGGCGCATCGGGAAAAAATGTTGAGAACGGAGACGTGGAGTCGGCGGGATAGTCGAGTAGCGCGCGCAAAGCATGCTCTAGTGATGAAAGGTTTTCTTTTCGGAATCCTCTTTACCGTTGGTTTTTCGACGCTCGCAGCCTATATTGCGGTCGCCGACGGCCTCGTGCCGGCAAATGCGGACGGAAAGCTCCTTCCCGGTGAGGCGTGGGCGGCGCGGACGTCGTTGCATGCCACGCTCCGTCGAGAGGCTCGACCCGGTGCGAATCCGCTTCCCGCAACCGATGCCAACCTCATCGCCGGCATTAAATTGTACGGTGCGGATTGCGCGGTCTGCCATGGTGCCGCCGATGGGAAAGCGAGTGCGATCGCGCAGGGGCTCTATCAGCGGGCTCCGCAGTTAGGTCTGCACGGCGTCGAAAACAATCCGCCCGGGGTGACCTTCTGGAAACTCAAACACGGTATCCGTTTCAACGGAATGCCGGCGTTCGGCGCGCAACTGAGCGACGCGCAGCTCTGGCAGATGACGCTCTTTTTGAAGAACATGAATCGGCTCCCGGCCCGCCCGGAGAAGGCGTGGCGAGCGGTAAAAAATCTCGCCACGATCTCTCCGGTGCAGCCGACGTTCCGCCGCTATTTTCGGCGATAACGCATTCGCATCGGGTTACACCGCATAGCGGAGCGCTTCACCCCCCTCCTCGCGGCTCTGCGCTGCAAGTCCATTCCAGAAGACGGCTACGGCGTCGAGCATGGCGAGCCCGCCGGTGATGAAACGCTCGGGAACGAAACAACTGCGTGAATAAGCGACGCTGAGTTCGTCCTCCGTATGCCGTGCGTGCAGATCCTCGAGTCGATCGTGCCAGGTCCAGAAACCGAGCGGTAGATCGGGGCGACGCTGGGCGCGAATTTTGCGCAGCCCGGAGATGAGCGCTTTCCAGAAGCCCGCGTTCGCCCAATGTTCGATGGCGTACGAGGCTCCGAGCGCCGTCGAGATATCCTCCGCACCGTACCATTCGGTCAGCGCATCGCAAAATCGTAGCGTACTCGGCGTCCCCAAGCGACGTTTGCCGAGTTCGTGCCACTGCAACCCAAGGTGTTCGGCGAAATCGACGAGCCACTCGTAATGCGCGCCGTGGAAATGGAATGTCCCGCCGTCGACCGATCCGTCGCGACCGAAGCCGACTCCCAACTCGTTCATCAAAATTTGCTTTCCCGAACGGTAAGCACCGATATCGGGAGCGTTGATGCATTTTCTCAGTTGCGCCTCGACGAACAAATGGCTGAAGACGGAGAACTGCACCGTAAATGCGCGCAGTTGCGCGTCGGTTGCTTCGCCGAGCGCAAACCATTGTGTATAGGGATTCTCCAGCAAGATGCGGTGGCTGTGAATGGTTCGTTCGACTTCATTGTGGAAGCATTCGATCGGGGGGAGCGTTCTCATCATCGTGTCCTCGTTCGTGGTGACGGGGTGATAAAAGAAAGCCGCCTCACCGGTAGATCGGTGAGGCGGCTGTACTCGTCTATGGGGTTTGTTAGGGTTCGACGGGTATAGGCGGCTCGACCGATTCCGATGCGGAACGGTATTGATAGCGGCCGATAAGATACGCCGGTGCGAACATGGCGGCAACGTTAGCAGATTTGTAGCTAAGAAACAAGAGGGTGCGGAAGGCGCGGGAGCGCACATCTGCGGCATGCCCGTTTCGTTGACGCCCTTTTCCGACGGCTGGCTGGCGTTACACCTGGGCCTCGCGCTCGGGCTCTCGCTCTTTTTAGGGCTGGCCTACGAAGAATTTTACGGCGATTCGATACCGCAGCGCCCAGGAGGTATTCGCACCTACCCGTTGCTTGCAATTGCGGGGGCCTTGCTCTATTTGCTCGATCCGCAACATCTCTTCGCGACGATCGCCGGGCTCTTGCTGATCGGGCTCTGGACCGCCGCCTCGATCCGCGAAGCTCTGCGAACGATTGAGACGAGCCGCGCAACCGATGGGCTCTATGTGACTTCGGCAGCCGCCGTGCTGGCATACGTTCTCGGCCCGGCGGCCTTCGTCGTCCCGCCCTGGCTGCTCATAGCGGTGGTCGTCGTCGCGGCGCTGCTGCTCTCCGCTCGGACGACGTTGCGCGAACTCGCGGCGAGATTCGGGCACGTCGAGATGGTGACCGCGGCGAAATTTCTCGTGCTCTCCGGCGTCGTGCTGCCGTTGTTGCATGGGTTGCCGGCGATCCCCGGGACGGGCATTCTTCCCTTCAATATATGGCTCGCGGTCGTCGCGGTATCGGCGCTCTCCTACGCAAGCTATCTCGTGCAGCGTTACGTTACGTTCAAAGATGGGACGCTCGTTCCGGCGCTGCTCGGCGGGATGTATTCCTCGACGGCGGCAACGGTCGCGCTCGCGCGCACCGCCGCCGAGACGGGGTTTACTGCCGATCTCTCCGGCGGCATCGTGGCGGCGAGTTCGATCATGTATCTGCGCATCATCGTCGTCGTTGCAATTTTTAATATCCCGCTCGCCGAGCGCCTCGCACCCTCGTTCGTTGCTCTCGCGCTCGTCGGCGGAATTCTCGCCGCGGCGATCGTTCGCTATGGCGACGGGATCGAGGGCGTGAACTCGCGCATCAGCGCAACCTATCCGGGGAATCCGTTGCAGATCTCGACTGCATTGGTCTTCGCGGCGCTCTTCGTGGTGATTTCGCTGCTCACGACCTGGGTGCAAACGGCTGCCGGCCAGGTGGGGCTTTTCGCACTTGCAGCAGTTGTCGGCGTTACCGACGTAGATCCCTTCGTGTTGAGCATCGCACAACATCACGCCACGGCGATCGCGCTCGCCCCGGCGGCCGCGGCGATTCTCATTGCGGCATCATCGAATAACGTCCTGAAGGCAGTTTATGCGTATGCATTTTCACGACGGCGAGCGAGTTGGCTTCCGGCGGCGGTGTTATTGCTGCTCGCAGGTGCCGGCGTCGCCACAGCGCTCGTGATATTCCGGTGAGTTTTTTGCTGCGCTGGCTCGGCCTCGACGCGCCGTTGCGCGACGCTCGGCTTCGCCCCTATCGTCGTTTTGAATCAGCGGTCGACGTTACCGTTGTGCGCGAACGTGCTCGACGCGCGATGAGCGATGTGTTAGGAGCGGCGATAACACGCGATGAAGAAGAAGTGCTGGAAGGCTCGATCGGGCTTATCGACGGCGAACGCATACTCGTTCGTTTCGAAGCGGTCGGCGAAAATCGTTCCGTCGTTACGATCGAGAGCGTTCGGCCGCTTGGGGTTGCACCGCGCACCCATTCCGCTTACGTCGAGCGTCTCGCTGAAGAGTTGGGGAAGGGCTAACGCCGTGGCGCCGCAGTTAGTCGGGGCGAGCGATGCGGTCGGCGCCCACATACCGGCGTAGCGCTTCGGGAACGATCACGCTGCCGTCCTCTTGTTGGTAATTTTCAAGCACGGCGACCAACGTGCGGCCGACGGCGAGGCCCGATCCGTTGAGAGTGTGTGCTAGTTCCGGTTTCGCTTTCACATCGCGACGGAAGCGTATTTGCGAGCGCCGGGCTTGGAAATCGGTGCAATTCGAGCAAGAACTGATCTCGCGGTATTCGTTGCTACTGGGGAGCCACACCTCAAGGTCGTAGGTTTTCGCGGCATTAAAGCCGAGATCGCCGGCGCAGAGCGCGAGCACGCGATAGGGAAGCCCGAGCTCCTCGAGCAGCGCTGCGGCATCGGCGGTGAGCGTTTCAAGCGCGGCGAAGGAATCTTCAGGGCGCTCGATCCGAACGAGCTCGACCTTCTCGAATTGATGTTGGCGGATGAGCCCGCGCGTATCTTTGCCTGCGGCCCCGGCTTCTTTCCGAAAGCATGGCGAGTATGCGGCATAGCGCATCGGCAACGCTCCACCGTCGAAAATTTCATCGCCGTGCAGAGCGGTCAACGGGACTTCGGCGGTAGGAATGAGATAGAGGCCGGCTTCGGTATCGGAAAACATCGCGTCGGAGAATTTGGTAAGCTGACCCGTTCGCCACATCGTCTGTTGCGTGACGAGGTAGGGCGGTGCAATCTCAACGTAGCCGCGCTCGGTGGCGCGATCGAGAAAAAACTGCGCGATCGCTCGCGAGAGCCTCGCGCCGAGCCCACGCAACACGGCGAAGCGGCTTCCTGAAAGTTTCGCCGCGCGTTCGAAATCGAGGATGCCGAGGCGTTCGCCGATCTCCCAATGCGGTTGCGGCTTGAATGCAAAAACGCGGGGCGTTCCCCAAGTGCGGATCGGCACGTTGTCCGCTGCATCGGCGCCGTCGGGGGTGCTCTCGTCGACGATATTCGGCGACTGTACCAGAAGCTCGCGCAGCGGCGACTCCGGCGAATCGGGGGCGAGCGATTTTGCCGTTTCGTCGAGCGCAGTTATCTCGCCGTCGAGGGCGGCGATCTGCGGACGCAGCTTCGCGGCCGTGGCCGCTCGGTCGCTTGCCTTTGCAATCTCAGCGCTCAGCCGATTTTTTTCAGCTTTTTTCGATTCGAGATCGGTGAGAGCGAGGCGGTGCCGCTCGTCGAGACGCAGAATCTCGTCGACGAACGACGGATCGCTACCGCGCCGAATTGCGGAACGACGGATGCGATCGGGGTCGCGACGACAGAGAGTAATATCGAGCATGGAACTCCGCGCGGTTGGCTTCGATGAATCGCGACTCCTCGCGCCCGAGCGCGCGCTGGAGATTTTTTTCGAACGTGCGTCGCTACCGCAGCCGGGGCGCGAGCGCGTCGAACTCGACGCGGCGCTGGGGCGTCACCTCGCCGTCGAGGTGCGCGCCGAGTCGGATATCCCCCCGGCGGCGCGTTCGGCGATGGACGGATTTGCGCTGGCGGCGGCGAGCGCACCCGGCCGCCTGCGTATCGTCGGCGCGGTGGCGATGGGAAGCCCCTATCTCGCCCGCGTCGCTCCCGGTGAAGCGGTGCGCATCCCGACCGGCGGGGTGCTTCCCCTGGGCTGCGATGCGGTGCTGCCGATCGAGGCGGCCCGCGTCGAGGGCGAGCTTCTCGAGTGCGGAAGGGTCGAGCCGGGCGAGGCGGTGACGCCGGTCGGCAGCGATCTCCACGCGGGCGAGTTCCTTTTGAGCCCCGGTCGCCGCATCGGCGCACCGGAGCTCTCACTGCTCGCAACCCTGGGCCACGCTCGCGTCGAGGTCTTCCGGCGTCCTCGCGTCGCCGTGCTCTCCAGCGGCGACGAACTCGTGGCGATCGATCGCCGCCCCGAAACCTGGCAAGTGCGCGACTCGAATCGTTACGCAATCGCCGGCGCCCTCCGCGCGATGGGTGCGCAAGCGTTCCATCTCCCGAGCATCGGTGACGCTCCCGGCGAATTGCTCGCCGCTCTGAAGGGCGCGGTCGCCGCCTTTGACGCCGTCGTCCTCAGTGGAGGTTCGTCGGTCGGGGAGCGCGATGAGACGCCGGTCGCCGTCGCCGCGCTCGGCTCCCCCGGTACGATCGTCCACGGCCTTAAAGTGAAGCCGGGAAAACCGACGTTGCTCGGGGCGGCCGGCGGGATTCCGATTCTCGGGTTACCGGGGAATCCGAGCTCCTCGCTGCTGATCCTCGAGGCGGTCGGCGGGCCGATTTTGGCGCGGCTCTGCGGTGCCGAGCCGCGCTCGGCGACGTTTTCGGCGCGGCTCGGCGCCCCGGTGCGCAAGCGTCGGGGGTGGACGTGGTATCTTCCGACGCTGGTCGAGCAAGGGCCCGACGGCCTCGTGGCACAACCTCTCGCTTTACGTTCATCGATGACGAGCCTTGCCGCCCGTTCCGACGGCTATCTCGCCCTCGGTGAAGAGATCGAAACGCTCGCTGTTGGAGAGCGCGTCGATATCTATCGCTACGCTCATGGAGGATCCCCCACCGCGTGATTCGGCCGAATTCAACGATCGAGGCGATTCCGGCGGGAGAGCCATTCGTCGGCCCCGAGCGCATCATGCGCGAACGTGGGCTGCAAACGATGCTTCGGCTCGGTGCAAACGAGAGCGCGTTCGGAGCCTCGCCGAAGGCGATTGCGGCGATGGCCGCCGAGCTGCCGCGTCTCTCGTGGTACGGCGACCCCGACTCCTGCGCGCTGCGCAGCGCGCTCGCCGAGCGCTGGAACGGCGCCCGAGACGAGATGCTCGTTACCAGCGGAATCGACGAATTACTTGGCTTGGTGGTGCGTTGTTTTCTCGCTCCCGGCGAGACGGCGGTCGCCTCGGCGGGCACCTATCCAACCTTCGCGTACCATGCGATCGGTTATGGGGGGCGCGTCGAGAGCGTCGCCTACCGCGAGGACGGCCGGGTAGATCTCGACGGGCTCGCCTCCACTGCTCGGCGATGCAACGCCGCGATCTGCTACCTCGCGAATCCCGATAACCCGAGTGGATCCTTTGCCGATGCCGACGCCATCGAACGTTTTCGCTCGGCGCTTCCGGAGCGGACGCTGCTGTTGCTCGACGAAGCGTACGCGGAATTTGCCGATCCGACGGCCCTGGTCGAACCGCGCCCGTTCCCCGGTGTCGTGCGCGCGCGCACGTTCTCGAAGCTCTACGGCCTGGCCGGGGCGCGGATCGGTTATGGCCTCGCGCCGCAAGCATTGCTTGCGCCGATGCTGAAAGTTCGCTTACAGTACGGCGTCAATCGGAACGCGCAGATCGGTGCGCTCGCAGCGTTGACCGACGACGCCTTCGCGCGCGATGTCCTCGAACGTACCGCTCGCGGGCGCGCCGAGTATGCGGCGCTCGGGGCCGAGTTGGGGCTTCCCACGCTCGAATCGAGTACCAATTTCGTCTGCTTCGATTGCTCCTCTCGCGAACGTGCCGATGCAGTAATAGAGGCGTTGCTACAGCGCGGCGTTTGGACCCGCAAGCCCGGCATCGCACCGCTCGATCGATGCATCCGCGTTACCGTCGGCGACGAAGGAGATCGGGAGCATTTTGCGACCGAGCTGCGCGCGATTCGCACACGGGTGGCGATGTGAGATACGCTTTCATCTCCGATATTCATTCCAATATCGAAGCGCTCGATGCCGCACTTTCGTATATTGCGCCTGAAGATACCGTCGTCTGTCTCGGCGACATTATCGGATACGGGCCCAATCCGAACGAGTGTATTGCACGGGTGCGAGAGCGTTCGCAATACGTCGTTATCGGCAATCACGATCTCGCCGTGCTCAACGGCTTCGGCGTCGAACGCTTCAACGACGCCGCTCGGGCGGCAGTTTCGTGGACGCGCGAAGTTCTCGATCCGACTCACCTCGCTTGGATCGATACGTTGGCATACGAGCTGCGCTTGCCGGAGATGTTGTTCGTACATGGTGCGCCGGTAGATTATTTCGAATATATTCTTGACGTGCGCGAGGCGGCGACGGCATTCGCGGCGACCGATGCTCCGATCGTCTTCATCGGGCACACGCATATTCCCGAATTATGGACCTTCGATGCGGAAGGGGCATACGGACACGCGCACGTGCAGCACGGCGGCACCCACCGGCTCGATATTGCTGCAGGTAATCGCTATATCGTCGATGTCGGAAGCGTCGGCCAACCGCGCGATCTCAACCCCGAGGGATCGATGGCAATTTACGACGACCTTCGTAAAGAAGTCGAATGGGTGCGCTTTGAATACGATATCGGAAAGACGCAGTCGAAGATTCGTGCTGCCGGGCTACCGGGATATCTCGCCATGCGTTTAGGTTCGGGACGTTGAGTGGGCTGCCCGTCGACGACGGACGATGTTTTGCTTGCGGCCCCGAGAACGCCATCGGTCTGCGCATGGACTTCGAACGCAGCGGTGACGGCGTCGTCGCGCACCTCCGGCTTCGTCCGGAATTTCAAGGATGGCAGGGTATCGCGCACGGCGGCATAGCGATCGCTTTGCTCGACGAGGTCATGGCGCACGCGGCGGGCGCTGCCGGGCATCGCGGAGTCACCGCATCGCTCGAGGCACGCTTTCGCAAACCGGTGCCGCTCGACCAGCCGTTGGTCGTCTTCGGGCGCGTCACCGGCACGCGTCGAAACGTGCTGTCGCTTGAAGGCCGCGTCAGCGACGCCGCCGGTAAAACCTTAGTCGAAGGCACGGCGCGCTTTCTTTCGCGCGGGCCGCTCGAAGCGGTTGACGACCGGCGGAACCCGAACTCCGACGCATCGGAGCGCTGAAGATGGCGAAGATGAAGCAGCAGCGTCTCGCCGAGGCGCAAGAAGCGCGCAGCGCGCGCGCTCCGAGTATCGATAATCGCCGAGCTCGCCACGATTACGCGATTCTCGAATCGCTGGAAGCGGGTGTTGCGCTCACCGGGACCGAGGTGAAGTCGATCCGAGCCGGCGGCGCAAGCATCGCCGAGAGTTACGCGCGCATTCGCGACGGAGAGTTATGGCTGATGGGGATGCACGTTCCGTCCTATCGTGAAGGAACGTTTTCGAACGTGGACCCGAAACGCCCGCGAAAGTTGCTCGTGCACCGCGAACAGATCGCGCGCTTAAAATCTGCGCTGGAAGAGAAGGGGCTCACCTTGATTCCGTTGCGTCTCTATTTCACGCGAGGAAAAGTAAAGATCGAATTGGGGCTCGCCCGGGGCAAAAAAATGTGGGATAAACGTGCGGATCTCGTCAAACGCGAAAGCCAACGCGAGACCGAACGCGAACTTTCCCGCCGATGAGGGGAGCGCACCCCGAACGCGATCTCGAAAGCGTGGTATTGCGAGAACGCGAACTCCTCGTCGGACGCAAGCTCACCGTCGCGTGTAGCGGAGGCGCCGATTCGGTCGCGCTCGTCGCGCTTCTTTCGGCACTAGCGGAGCGCCTGGAACTGCAGCTTCGCGTCGCCTACGTAAACCACGCAACGCGGCGTTCGGCCTGGCAGGACGAGTGCGTGGCGTTGCGCGTCGGCGCGACCTTCGGGATCCCGGTCGATACGCTCGCAATCGATCCCGAAGGCGGCGATGAAGCGACGCTGCGCGAACGTCGCTACGATGCCTTGCTCGAACACGCGCGCTCGTGGGGGCACGACGCCGTCGCGACGGCGCATCACGCGCAGGATCAGAGCGAGAGCGTGCTGCTCGCGCTCTTTCGCGGTGCCGGCGAACGCGGTCTGGGCGGCATGCGCGCGCGTCGGCCGCTCGCACCGGAGGTGGAGTTGCTGCGCCCTTTGCTCGCGGTCGATGGGGAGGCGTTGCGTGCCTACTGCCACGCGCTCGCACTGCCGTACGCGGTCGATCCGAGCAACGCCGCGCTCGACGTGCGGCGCAACGCCGTGCGCGATGCGCTCGAAGCATTGCGCCCGCTTTTCCCGGGGCTCGATCGAGCGGTCGCCCGCGCGGCGAAGATTGCCGGTAATGCCGCCGGCGCCGAAGAGGCCGATCGTGCCGTCGCGCGGCGCTGGCTCGTCGGTGCGCTGACGCGGCGCCTCGGCCGCGACGCGAGCGAATTCGAGCGGGTCGAAGCCCTTCTCGCGGCGATCGAGCGTGGAGGGAGCGGGCGCTATGGGCTCGGCGGCGGCGCGAGCGTGCTTTTGCGCGACGGGGTGCCGGTGGAGGAATGAACGATTATCGCGAGGCGATCGCCGAGGTGCTGTTCGACGAAAGTCGCATCGCCGACGCGATCGAGGGGATGGCGGCTGCGGTGGCGCGGGAGTTTTCCGGGGAACCAATGCTGGTCGTCGGCGTGTTGAAAGGGGCGCTCTTCGTTTTCACCGATTTAGTCCGCGCCATCGCGCGGCAACCGAACGGTCCGAGCGATCTGAGCGTTGAGACGATATGGGCTTCGAGTTACGGAAATGCCACGCGGTCGAGCGGGGAGGTTCAATTGCGAAAGGATCTCGCCGGGTCGGTCCGTGGCCGAAACGTGCTTCTGGTGGACGATATCGTCGATAACGGGTTGACGATGCAGTATTTGCGCGAGCTGCTCGTCCAACGGGCGCCCGCCCGGCTACGCACCGCCGCTCTCTTAGAAAAGCCTGAGCGCCGTCTCGTAAACGTGCGCCTCGACTACGTCGGCCTGCGTTGTCCCAACGCCTTTGTCGTAGGTTACGGCCTCGACTATCGGGAACTCTATCGGAATCTGCCCATCATCGCGCGCCTCAAGCCGGAGTCGTTCGCTCCCGAGAATTAGTGAGATCGTACCATCTTGAAAATCCTTCGCCAATTGCTCTTCGTCATCGCGGCCGTCGTCATCGTTCTACTCATCGTCAATCGATTTGTGAGCGCTCCGACGACGGTTCGGCCGCTCGATTACGGTTCGTTTATCGCCCAACTCGATGCCGGAAAGATCGAGTCGTTCCATGCAGTCGGCCTGCAGGGCTCCGGCAAGACCACGGCCGGGAAGAGCTATACCGTTACGATTCCCAACAAGGACAGCGCCTTCGTCGCACAGCTGCAAGCGCATATCAAGAGCGGCAAGTGGGGCTTCGAGAGTCCGCCGAATACCTCGTTCTTAAGCGGGTTAGGCTCGCTGCTGCCGATGCTGGCGTTGGTCGTTCTCATGATCTTCATCTTCCGGCAGGCGCAGAGCGGAGGAAGCCAAGCGATGAATTTTGGTCGCTCGCGTGCGAAGATGCTCTCGGAGAATCGCGCGAAGGTGACGTTCGACGATGTCGCCGGCGTCGAAGAAGCGAAGGTCGAACTCGGCGAGATCGTCGACTTTCTCAAATACCCGAAAAAATATCAGTCGCTCGGCGCGCGGATTCCCAAAGGCGTGCTGCTCTTAGGACCGCCGGGCTCGGGCAAGACCTTGCTCGCTCGCGCGGTGGCCGGCGAAGCGGGCGTTCCCTTCTTTTCGATCTCCGGCTCGGATTTCGTCGAGATGTTCGTCGGGGTCGGTGCATCGCGCGTTCGCGACCTTTTCGAACAGGCGAAAAAATCCGCACCATGCATTATTTTTATCGATGAAATCGATGCGGTCGGTCGGCAGCGCGGTGCGGGGCTCGGCGGCGGCCATGACGAGCGCGAGCAAACGCTCAACCAGCTCCTGGTGGAGATGGACGGCTTCGACCAAAATACCGGCGTCATCCTCATCGCGGCGACCAATCGCCCCGACGTTCTCGACCCGGCTCTACTGCGCCCCGGGCGCTTCGATCGGCAGATTGTGGTCGATCGCGCAGATTTAAAGGGACGACAGAAAATTTTGGCGGTGCACGCGCGAAACAAACCGCTCGCTCGCGAAGTGCAGCTCGATACGCTTGCAAAACGGACTCCGGGATTCTCGGGCGCCGATTTGGAGAATCTGCTCAACGAAGCCGCGCTTCTCGCGGCGCGCCGTAATAAGAGCGTCATCGAGATGGACGATTGCGATGAAGCGATCGATCGCGTTATGGTCGGCCCCGAACGCAAATCGATGGTGATGTCGCAAAAGGAAAAAGAGAATACCGCCTATCACGAATCGGGGCACGCGATTCTCGGTGCGATGCTCGATAAATCCGACCCGATTCATAAAGTGACGATCATCCCGCGGGGAATGGCGCTCGGGATTACCTGGTCGTTACCTGAGGACGATCGCCATAGCGTTACGCGCGAGGAACTGCTCTCCGACATTACGATGGCACTTGGCGGACGCCTCGCCGAGGAGATTCAGTTCGGCGACGTTACGACCGGCGCGAGCAACGACTTTGAAAAGGCAACCCAGCTCGCGCGACGCATGGTAACGCAATACGGCATGAGCGATCTCGGCCCGATTCAGTACGGACGCGGCGCGCACCAAGTCTTTCTCGGGCGCGATTTCGGCGAGGAACGGAATTATTCCGAAGAGGTGGCGAGCAAAATCGACTCGGAGGTACGCCGGATCGTCGAGACGTGTTACGAACGCGGCCGCCAACTGCTGACCGCAAACTGGGAGAAGGTCGAGCGTATGGTCGCCTCTCTGCTGGAACACGAAACGGTGGAGGCCGACGAAGTGATGGCGATCGTCGAAGGGCGTCCGTACGACCGCGACTCCGACGAGATTTCGCCGGAGCCCTCGACTCCTCCGGATCGCAGCGTCGGCCTTCCGGCCGATCGCGGCGACACGCATCGCCTGCCGCCGACGATCTCGCCGGAGCCGGCGTGAAGCGCCTCGCGCACGCGATCCTCGCGTTTGCCGTTCTCGTACCGGTCGTCGCATCTTCCCGTGCAAAGGCGGAACCGGGTTCGGCGATCGGCGAACTTCGCAGCGGAGCGAGCTACTCGTTTGCCGTCGATCCGAGCTCGCCGACCGCGGCGATCGGGCTCTGGCTGCGCATGCCTGCAAGCGGCTATTCGTTCGATGCTCCGGGGATCGCCGATCTCGCCGCGCACGCGCTCGCCGATGCGCCGATCGTTGGAGGCGCCTCGCTGCGTGAGATCGTCGATAACGTCGGCGGAACGATCGAAATAGAGCCCTCGCCGAACCTGTTGGGAATCAGTATCGTCG
>JAJYRI010000121.1 GCA_021794175.1 bacterium | reverse complement strand
CCGTCGCTCCCCGGAGTTCCCTGACGGCGCGCAATCCCCATCACGGAATCGGCGTTCGCCGCAGCGCCGCGATGAATTTCGCGATTCCCGATGCCGTCAATCCAACGATCGCAAACGACGTTCTCTGGGATCTGTATGGAGGAAAACGATGACCGGACCCGTTCTCGCCGGAACGACCTTCGCCGCATCGGCGGTGGAATGCGTGGAGGCGGCGACGATCGTGCTTGCCGTCGCGCTGACGCGCGGCTTACGCGTTGCGCTGCTGGGAACGCTCGGCGCGCTCGTTGCCTTGGCAATTTTTATCGCCGCGTTCGGCGCGCTGCTCGTCCGCGCGAGTGCTTTACACGGCATCGAAACGGTCGTCGGACTCTTCTTACTCTATTTTGGGTGGAAATGGCTCCGGAAAGCGATCTATCGCTATGCCGGGCGCATCCCCATGCGCGATGAAGCGGCAAACTTTCAGCGCGATAACGAACGATTGCGCGGAGCCCACGACGACCGACTCGGCATGGCGATGGCCTTCCAGGGCGTTCTCCTGGAAGGCTTCGAGGTCGCGATCATCGTCGTAAGTTTCGCCGCCACCTCGCACGGGGCACTCGATTGGTCGATCGGCGGTGCGGCGGTCGCCGCCGTTCTCGTGACGCTGGCCGCAATCGTCGCCCATGGCCCGCTGACGAGCGTTCCGGAGAATGCACTGAAATTTATCGTCGGAACGATGTTGGTCTCGCTCGGACTCTTCTGGAGCGCAACCGGGCTCGGCTTCGTCTCTCCGCTCGGCGATGGAAGCATCGCCATCGCGATCGTTGCAACGCTCGTGGTTTCGTACGTCAGCATCCTGCGACTTCGCGCCCCGAGCAATCGCTAAATAAATCTAGCGAACTCTCCCCAGGCCCCTGCAACCACGCCGCAGTAGCCCTGTTTGTAGTTTGCACGCGCCCGTCTGCTGAGGCGCAACCGCACCTGAAGGAGAGAACTATGGACGCAACCGCTCCGGGTTCCAACCGCTGGGGAATCGCGCTTGCAGGTATCATCGTGATGATCTGCCTGGGTACCGTTTATTCGTGGAGTATTTTTACCAACGCGCTTATCGCCGGATTTAATTGGTCGACGCAACAAGCGACGACGCCGTTTGAAACCGCAATTTTCTTTCTTGGGCTCGGCGCCTTTATCGGTGGCCGCTGGCAAGACCGGGTCGGCCCACGCACCGTGACGATCGTCGGTGCGATCGTTTGGGGAGTCGGCGTCCTTCTCGCCGGCCTCGGAACGCAGCACTTCGGGCACACGTGGATGCTGATCACCTACGGCGTCATCGCCGGTTTCGGGAACGGTATGGCGTACGTGACTCCGGTTGCGATGGTGACGAAGTGGTTTCCGGATATGCGCGGATTGGGAAGCGGGCTCGTCGTTATGGGTTTCGGGCTCGGCGCCTTTTTCTACAATCAAGTGGTGACGCGGATGGCCGCATACGCCGCAGTCGCAAAGCCGGCGCTCGCCTACGTAAAAGCGCGCGACGCAGCGATTAAAGCGGGGACGCCGTTCGACCCGACCACCTATCAGCTCTCGCACGATCTCATGCACGGACTGATGAACATTTTACTCGTCTCGGGAATCGTCTTCATCGTTCTCGGCGGCATCGCGGCATTCGCACTCAAAAATCCGCCCGCGGCCAAAGCGACGACGGCCTCCGGCGGCGGCTATACCATGGGACAAGCCTTCAAGACGCCGCAGCTCTATGGTCTCTGGCTGCTGCTTTTCCTCAACGTTACCGCCGGCATCTTCGTCATCTCCAACGCGGTGCCGATGATCAGCCAATTTGCATCGGTCGGCATCCCCACCGCCGCCCTCTGGTACGGTCTGATCGCCGTCTTCAACGGGCTCGGCCGTTTCTTCTGGGGATCGATCTCCGATCGACTGGGACGCAACCTCACCTACACGGTCATGTATCTCATCCAAGTCGTCATCTTCTTCATCGTAGGACATCTCGGCGGCTTACCAGGCGTCCTCATCTGTTTTGCCATCGTGCTGCTCTGCTATGGCGGCGGCTTCGGCGTTATGCCGTCGTTTAACGCCGACTTCTTCGGCACGGCGAATATGGGAGAGATCTACGGCTTTATCCTCACCGCCTGGGGCCTCGGCGGCGTCGTCGGCCCTGCGATCGCCGGCTTCGTTCAAGACCGAACGGGCTCGTATACCGGCGCACTCTCCGCGATTGCCATCATGCTCGTGGTCGCCGCGGTAATTCCGTTCTTCATCAAGAAACCGCCGGCAGCGGCGAACGCATAAATCGAGAGAGACACAAAGAGGAACGTATGGCGAAAACGACGATCGACATCACCGGGCTTGCGAGCGTTCGCAGCACGCGTTCGTCACTTGAGGAACGCATCGGCGAATTGCCGAACGTCGCTTCGCAGCGTACCCAAAACCTACGCGCTCGCATCGACGGCGCAAAGGCGGTCACCAGCGTGTGCCCGTACTGCGCCGTCGGTTGCAGCACCCTTGCCTACGTCGACGATTCCGGAAAGCTCCTCGACGTCGAGGGAAATCCCGACAGCCCGATCAACGCCGGCCATCTTTGCCCAAAAGGCTCGGCGATCTTCGGCATGACGGTGAACGATCGGCGATGGACGACGGTTCATTATCGCGCGCCCTATGCAACGGAGTGGGAGGAACGACCGCTCTCCTGGGCGTTGGAACGCATTGCCGCGCGCGTGAAAGAGACACGCGAGGCCACCTTCGTGAAAGAACGCGACGGGAAACGCCTCAATCATACGCTTGGGATTGCATCGCTCGGCGGCGCCACCTTCGGCATCGAGGAAAACTACCTGCTCGGCAAATTGATGCATAGTCTCGGCGTCGTCGCGATTGAAAACCAAGCGCGAATATGACACTCCTCGACGGTGCCCGGTCTGGGCACCTCGTTCGGCCGCGGCGGCGCGACGGTTTGGCTTCCCGATCTGGAGAATGCAGATTGCATCCTCATTCAAGGCTCAAATTTTGCAGAAGCGCATCCGGTTGCTTTTCGGTTCGTGATGAAAGCGAAGGAGCGCGGCGCAACGGTGATTCACGTCGATCCGCGCTTCACGAGAACCTCGGCGGTCGCCGATCTCTATGCACCGATCCGCAGCGGCACGGATATCGCGTTTCTGGGCGGCATTATCAACTACGTTCTCACGAACGAACGGTATTTCCGCGAATACGTTAGCGCATACACCAATGCGGGATCGATCGTCAGCGAAGAATTTATCGGCACCGAGGATCTCGACGGTATGTTCTCCGGCTGGAACGCCGAGACAAAAGCCTACGATACCTCAAGCTGGAGCTTCGAACGTAATGAGGACGGATCACTTTGTCGTGACGACAGCCTCCAACATCCACGCTGCGTGCTCAACGTCCTGCGCCGTCATTTTTCCCGGTATACACCGGAGATGGTCGAGCGCGTTTGCGGAACGCCGCAGAAGCAGTTTTTAAAGATAGCGGAACTGCTGGCGAAAAATAGCGGCCGCGAGCGCACGACGGCATTTGCCTATGCAGTCGGCTGGACCCAACATACCACCGGCGTGCAATTCGTCCGAACGGCGGCGATTTTACAACTTTTACTCGGCAATATCGGACGCCCGGGCGGCGGCATTATGGCGCTGCGCGGACACGCCGACATTCAGGGCGCCACCGACGTTCCCACGCTCTACGATCTCTTACCCGGCTACCTGCCGATGCCGTCGGCGCTCCGCGACGAACAAACGCTCGAGCGTTACCTGGCAAGAAACACCAAACCGACCGGCTGGTGGGCGAATACGCCGAAGTATGTCGTGTCGTTGCTGAAGGCGTTCTACGGCGACGCGGCGCGCGCGGAAAACGAGTTCTGCTATGCCTATCTACCGCAACTCGTCGGCGACCATTCGGTGCTGCCGACCACATTCGCCATGAAAGACGGATCGGTCAAAGGCTACTTCGTCATCGGCCAAAACCCCGGCGCTTCGGGGCAGAATGCCGAGTTAGTGAGTTCGGCGATGGAGCGTCTGGACTGGCTGGTCAATATCGATTTCTTCGATAACGAAACGGTTTCGTTCTGGCGGCGCGAAGGAGCCGACCCGACAAAGATCGGCACCGAAGTTTTCTTTCTTCCCGGTGCAACGGTTCTCGAGAAAGAAGGAACGATGACGCAAACCTCGCGCGTGCTTCAGTGGCACGACAAAGCCATCGAGCCGCTCGGGGACTCGAAGAGCGATCTCTGGTATTTTTACGATCTTGGGAAACGCCTCAAAGCGCTCTACGCCGATTCTTCGGATCCTAAAGACCGTCCGATTCTCGACATGACGTGGGATTACGACCACGAAGACGAACGCGAACGCGCCGCCGGCGAACCGTCGGCACTGCGCGTACTCCGCGAGATCAACGGATTCACCGTCGCCGACGGGCGACAGGTAGCAGGCTTCGCCGATCTCGCCGCCGACGGAAGTACGGCGAGCGGATGCTGGATCTACTCCGGCGTCTGCCCCGACGAAACCACGAATCGCGCGCGCGGGCGCGTCGCGGACGGGAAGAGCTCGCCTAATTGGGGCTGGGCGTGGCCCGCCAATCGGCGCACGCTCTACAATCGCGCCTCGGCGGATCCCGACGGCAATCCGTGGAGCGAACGCAAAAAATATATTTGGTGGGACGCGCAAAAACGCGAATGGACCGGTGACGATGTCCCGGATTTCCCGAAAGGGAAAGACCCGGCGACTCCCGCGCGCGCTGGAGCGAGCGGCATCGAAGCGCACTCCGGCGCCGATCCGTTCATCATGAACCTCGACGGACGCGGGCAGCTCTTCGTCGCCGGTGCGCTCGTCGATGCTCCGCTTCCCGCTCACTACGAGCCGCTTCAGTCGGTTATCGAGAACCCGCTCTACGCACAACAGAGCAATCCGCTGCTGCGCGAGTGGAAGCGTGACGACAACCGCTATAATCGAGCCGTCGATCCCGATTTTCCCTACGTCTTAACGACCTATCGCATAACCGAGATGTCGGGGATCATGACGCGCTACATTCCTTGGCTCGCCGAGCTTCAACCCGAAGCGTTTTGCGAGATCGATCCCGAACTCGCCGTCGAGAAAGGTATCGCCAACGGCAGCTACGTCACGATTTCGACCGCGCTGGGCGAGATGGAGGCGCGCGCTTTGGTGAGCGGCCGAATGCAACCGTTACGTATCGGAAAGGGCAAACGCATTCACCAGATCGGCATTCCGTATAATTACGGACGCATGGTTGGGTTCGCGCGCGGCGATTCCCCCGGAGGGTTGATCGCGTTGTCCATGGATCCGAATGTCTCGATCCACGAGGCGAAATCGCTCACCTGTTCTATTCGGCCCGGCCGGCGGGCGGCGTATGCACCCGGCAAGATCGACGCCCCGGTTCCCGACGCACAACGGCATGCGTATGGTGCCGGAGCGGCGCATGGAATCGACGCAGGAGAGCAACGCTGATGGCTACGGGATTCTTTACCGACGCCACGCTGTGCATCGGCTGCAAGGCCTGCGAGGTCGCGTGTAAACAGTGGAACGAGCTGCCCTCCGACGGCTTCGAGTTCACCGGCAACTCCTACGACAACACGAGCCAGCTCTCGGGCACGACCTGGCGACACGTTGACTTCGTCGAGCGCGAATCGATCGA
>JAJYRI010000025.1:25217-29899 GCA_021794175.1 bacterium | reverse complement strand
CATCACCGCACCACGTCGCAATACGCGCGTCGATCTCCGCACCGGTTCCTTCGCGACGAACGATCTGCGCATCGATCTTCCGTATCTGAGTTTCGAACGCTACGTCGCCGGGAATGCTTACGCGCTTCCGAACGGTACCACGCAAGCAAACGCAGACGTCGAGCGAACGACCCTTCGCAGCGATTTCGCACACCGGTTCGGAAAAATCGCCGCGCGATTCAATCTCGGCATCACCTCGCAGCACCTCGGCGTTCCGGGAAACTACGGTAACTACACGCCGACCTCGCGACAAGATACCGTCGACAGCTACGTGCACGGGCGCTTCGCTTATCGGCGCGCTCAGAGCGAGAGCATCGCGCAGGTCGCTGCATCGAGCGACGCCCTCGCCTACACGTCGTGCATCGGCGCCGGCTGCCAAACGGTCTCGCGCTATGCCTCGACGAGCCTCAACTTGCGCAACATCGTCCATGCCGCGAACGCCGATCTACTCTACGGTATCGATCTCTCGCGCGGCACCTCGCTGATCGACAACACGCCGAGCGGCATCGCCGCGCCGAGCGTCTCGCAGAGCGCGCTCTACGTGCAGGAGCACTGGTTCTCCGGAAAAAGCAACTCCTATTACGTCGGTCTTCGCGGCGAACGCGACGGCAGCGCGGGGAACTCGCTCTCACCGGCGATCGGCGGCCGCTTCGCACTCGGCGGTGATACGATGCTGCGCGCAAATCTCGCGACGGCGTTCCGCGCACCGACGATCTTCGAACTCTACTTCCCCTGCCCGGCCGCGTTCCCGTGTTCGAACCCCAATCTCCAACCGGAGCGGGCACGCGTCGCCGACCTCACCCTCTCGAACGACCGCGTTCTCGGAGGAACCGCGCTCACGTTCTTCGATACCCGCGCGAGCAACCTCATCGTCTATGCACCGCCGCTCTTTATCCCCGAAAACGTCGACCAGGCATCGTTACAGGGGCTCACGCTGACCGCGAAAACGCGGCGGCTGCACGGCATCGGGGTGAATCTTTCGATGACCGATCTCTACCGCGCGCTCGATCTCACCACCAACGCGCGCATCTACGGGCGCGGCCCGGTGCTTTCGTCGCGTCTGACGCTCGACTATCTCGCGGCGAACTCAGAAGCCCCGGGGCTGCGCTCGTGGGGCATCACGGCGAGCACCGCCGGCCTGCGCAACGATCCCGCCGATGAGGTCTATTACGACGTCAACGGCAATCCGCAACCGAATCCGCCCTTCGCGCAGGCGGTGGGTTACACCGATCTCTCGGCGTACGTACGTTTCCGCATCGCGCGCCGTGCCACGATCACGCTCCGCGGCGAGAATCTCGGAAACGAACGCTATGCGCTCGTCTCGGGCTATCCGATGCCGGGGCGCAGCTTCTCGGTCGAGTTCTCGACGAGATAACGCGACGGTGCTTTACCGGCGGCTCATCCCTCCACTCGCAGCGCTGCTCGCTGCGGGTGTTGGGCTGGCCGTCGGCGGCGAAGCACTCTCGCTTTCGCAGGTTATCCATGCGCTCGCAAACCCGCATGCGCGCGACGTCGCGCAGACGATTCTCTGGCAACTGCGCATGCCGCGCGTGCTCTGCGCGGCACTCGTCGGCGCGGCGCTCGCCCTCGCAGGCGTCCAACTTCAAGGAATGCTCCGCAATCCGCTGGTCGATCCCTATCTGATCGGCACGAGTGCCGGCGCAGCGGTCGCGATCGCCGTCGCGCTCGCGTTCGGAATCGCCCTCTCGTTGCTCCCCGCACTCGGTTTTCTCGGCGGACTCGGCGCATCGCTGCTCGTCGCCGCCCTCGCGCGGCGCGGCGGCGGGATCGACGCGACCCGGCTGATTCTCGCGGGGGTCGCAATCTCGGCATTGTTGGCAGCCTCGGTCGCACTGCTCAGCGTGCTCGCGCGGAGCATCACGTTTCAATTAACGTTGCAAGCGTGGCTCGTCGGCAGCCTCGCCGGGCGCGGCTGGAACGATCTTCGCTTCGCACTTCCCTATGCCGTCGTCGGAGCGCTCGTCGCTTTCGCGAATATCCGCTCGCTCGATGCCCTGCGTGTCGGCGATCTCCGCGCGCGCGGCATCGGGCTCGATGTCGAACGCGCGCAATGGTCGATTCTCGGATCGGCGACGCTCCTCACCGCAGCTGCGGTTTCGCTGGCAGGCATGGTCGGCTTCGTCGGCCTGATCGTGCCCCATCTCGCACGGCGGATCGTCGGTAGCGATGCACGCACGCTCCTACCGGCGAGCGCGTTTCTCGGGGCGGCGATGGCGATCGCCGCCGACGCGATCGCGCGTTCGGTCATCGCGCCACGCGAACTCCCGCTCGGCATCGTGCTGGCATTCGCCGGCATTCCGATCTTCATCATCATCTATCTGCGACGCGAGCAACGTCGATGATTCGCGCTCGCGAGGTCGCGCTCGAACGCGGAGGCCGGCACGTTCTCGACGGCATCGATTTCGAATTGCGCCCCGGCGAATTCGTCGCGCTCCTCGGGCCCAACGGCGTTGGGAAGACGACGCTTTTGCGCGCATGCGCCGGCTTCGACGTACCCGCGCGGGGAAGCATCGATCTCGACGGTACGCCGATCCATCGCCTGCCGGTCGCCCAGCGCGCTCGGCATATCGCGATGCTCTCCTCCGACGAAATACTCGCCGATGAATTACGCGTTCGCGACGTCGTCGCCATCGGGCGCTTCCCGCATCGTCCGTGGTGGCGCTTTTCCACGACCGAGGAAGACGAGCGCGCGATCGGCGCCGCCGTTGCAGCAACGCACATCGAACCCTACCTCGAGCGGATATTCACGCACCTCAGTAGCGGCGAGCAGCAACGGGTCTGGATTGCGATGGCGCTTGCACAAGGCGCGCCGTTGCTTTTACTCGACGAACCGACGACGCACCTCGACGTGCGCGTGGCGCATAATGTTTTGGCGCTCCTCCGCGAACGCGCGAAAGCAGGAACGAGCATCCTCTGCGTCCTTCACGATATTAACGAAGCAGCCGCAGTCGCCGACCGCATTCTGTTATTAGGCTGTGGGCGCATGCTCGCGCTCGCGCCACCCGCCGAAGTGCTCGCAAGCCCGCTACTCGATGAGGCCTACGGCATCGCCATGCACCGCGCTCGCACCGAAGACGGCCGCACGATCGTCGTGCCGGCGCACTAGCGCGCGCAGCTCGCGCGTTCAGCTTTCGCGCTCGACATCGTGCGCCTCGGGAACGTGCATGCGGATGGCGAGAATCGCTACATCGTCGCGCAGCGTTCCACCGCAGCGTTCGCGGATGCGTTCCACGATAAAATTCGCGAGCTGTTGCGGCTCCTGCGGACCATCGGCGACGATCTGCATCGCCGCTTCTTCACCGAGCAGTTCACCCGCTTTATTGCGCGCCTCCGTTAACCCGTCGGTGACGAGCACCAAGGAGTCACCGTCGTCGAAGATCACCGATTTCGTTTCGTAGGGTTCGAGCAAGACGCCGATGACCGGGCCGGTGACGCTGAGTTGGCGCACGTCGTGCCCATGCCGAACGAACGCCGAATCGTGCCCGGCGCTTGCGTAGATCAATTCGCCCTTCGTGGTGTCGAGTATCCCGACGAACATCGACACAAACAAATATGGGTTTTCTATGGTCTGTCCGAAGGCGACGTTAAATTCGCTGAGAATCTGCGCGGGGTCCCGGCGGCGTAGCGCGATCCCGCGGACGGTAAATTTCACAAACGCGGTGATCACCGCCGCATCGACGCCTTTTCCGCTGACGTCGGCGATAAGCAAAAGCGCAAGTTCGTTCGAGAGCCTGTAAACGTCGAAGAGATCGCCGCCGACGGCGGCATGCGCATCGGCCGATTTATAGGCGCTCCCGATCTCGCAGTTCGGAAGCGGCACATGGCTGCTGATGAACGCTCGCTGGAGAATCTTCGTCACCGTTCGCTCGTCGGCGAGTTGCCGGTAGAGCCGCGCGCTGTAGAGATTGATTCCGAGCGCGAGGGCGCCGAACGCGAGCAGCCAGAGCGAACGCAGGTAGATCGCCGAATCGATCGTCGACTTTATCTGCGCGTCGAGCGCATCTTCACGCCGCGCGAGATCGAGCGTAATGCTCCGTTCGTAGTTTCCTTCGACTTCGGAGAGAACGCGAATCGATTCCTCGATCTCGTCGCTCGGTATCAACTTCCCGGCGAACATCGGCTCGGCGATCTCGCGAAGGAGGACGCGGTCGACGCCGCCGTAGAGATCCAGCGCAGCCGCAGCGCCGGTGAGGTTTTCGGCGACGACGACGCGCTCGATCTTCCCCAACTCTCTTCGACGCAGCGCATCGGCGCGTAGAAACGTCTTCTGCGCGGCGGCGCTCGGCGCGCGCCCCTCGACCTGAAGCGCGCCGACGATATCGACGCGCGAGAGGGCGACGCGACTCATCAACATCGCCGCATCGGCAACCGTATGCTCGCGCGCGAGGAGGATCGCAAGCCGCGTTCTCGTCACGGTGGCGACGCGCAGCGAGAAAAAGATTGCCGCGGCGATGAAAAGCGTCGAGGCGATCGTTCCCGCCAAGCGGATAGTAGGTTTCGTAGAGAGCCCCTCCGAAGAGCGTCTGAAGCCATGGAAAATTCAGCGATTGAGAGCGTCTTCAAATCCTACGACGTCAGAGGGGTCTTTCCATCCGAGATTAACGCGGACTTAGCCTGTTTAC
>JAJYRI010000025.1:0-25207 GCA_021794175.1 bacterium | reverse complement strand
AATCCCGTGGTGTCGATTATAAAATCGGCCGCTGCTTCGTCCCGCTCCTTGGGGCAAAGCGTATCGTCGTCGGCCGCGATATGCGCCCGAGCGGCGAGGATCTCTTCGCGGCGCTGGCGCGCGGAGCGACCGAGGCCGGTGCCGATGTCGTCTCGATCGGCCTCGTCTCTACCGATGCCCTCTATTTTGCCGTCGGCAAGTATGGCTTCGACGGCGGCGTGATGATCACCGCATCGCATAACCCGGCAAAATATAACGGCATGAAATTCACGCGCTCGGAGGCCCAGGCGATTTCTTTCGAAGGCGGCCTCAAGGAGATTCGCGACCGCATCCTCGCCGACGATCTGCCGCCGAAAGAAGCGAAGACGGGAAGCATCTCGGAGCGATTCGTCCTCGACGACTTCGCCGAACACGCATTGAGTTTTGTCGACCGCGCGAAAATTAAACCGTTTAAAATCGCGATTGACGCCGGAAACGGAATGGCCGGAGCGACCGTGCCGCATGTCTTCAAGCATCTTCCCTGCACGGTCGTGCCGTTATTCTTCGAACTCGATGGGAACTTCCCCAATCACCCCGCAAGCCCGATCGAACCCGAAAACATGCTCGATCTCCAGGCCGCGGTCCGCAAGCACGGTTGCGACCTTGGGGTCGCGTTCGACGGCGATGCCGACCGCATGTTCTTAGTCGACGAACGCGGCGAACTCATCGACGGAAGCACCGTTACCGCGCTGGTTGCCATCAGCACGCTCAAACGTTATCCCGGTGCGAAGATTCTCTACAATCTCATCTGCAGCCGCAGCGTCCCCGAACAAATTCTCTCGCACGGGGGCGTTCCCATCCGCTCGCAAGTCGGGCATTCGATTATCAAAAAAATCATGCGCGATAACGACGTCGTGTTCGGCGGAGAACATAGCGGGCATTTCTATTTCCGCGATAACTGGTATGCCGACTCCGGAATGATCGCCCTCATGTCGTGCCTAGAGCTTTTTAGCGAGAGCCCCACAACCGTCAGCGCCACCATCGCGCCGATCGACACGCGCTTCCGTTCCGGCGAGATCAACACCCACGTCGAGGATACCCAGGAGACGCTCCGACGGCTCGCCGAGGCACATGCCGACGCCGAGATCGACCACCTCGACGGGCTCACGATCTCCTACCCCCACTGGTGGATGAATATCCGGCCTTCCAATACCGAACCCTTGCTGCGCCTGAACGTCGAGGCGGACGACCGTGCGAGCATGGAGCGCGAACGGGACGCCGCGCTCGCGCTCGTTAGAGGAAAGTAGCGGCGCCGAAACCCCGGCCGCGCTACCGTGGTTGATGCGGAGTTACGCACCTCAACCAAACCATGAAGGATGACCGTAGAATGACCGCAACAACGTCGTTTCTCCATCGCACCCGCGTCGACTTGCCGGTGCAGGGCCGCGAACGCCTGATCGCGCTCCTCAACGCGACCTTAGCGACCGCACTCGATTTCAAGACGCAGATCAAGCAGGCGCACTGGAATGTTGCCGGCCCGCACTTTATCGCGCGCCACGAGTTCTTCGACACCCTCGCTGCCGAAGCTGAGGCCGCCGTCGATCTCATCGCCGAGCGCGTGCTTCAGCTCGGCGGCACGGCACTCGGCACCGCCAAGATCGCAGCGGAACGCTCGATTCTCGGCGAGTACCCGCACCACGCCGTCGACGGAAAACAGCACCTCGAGGCGCTCGCCGAACGAATGGCGATCTTCGCCAACCATCTCCGCGAACAGATCGATGCGAGCGCGAAGCTCGGCGACCAGGCGACGGCAGATATTTATACCGAACTCTGTCGGGCCGCCGACAAGAGCCTCTGGATGCTCGAAGCGCATCTGCGAACCGCATAGCGACCATCTATTTGAGCGCATTAAAGAACGTTAGCGCCGATGCAATGCGGCGATACGACCGGACGCGCGACGAACTCGTCGCGCGTCTCCTCGTTCTGGAAGAAGCGCTCGGCGAACGCGAGAGCGCGCCGGTTCGCTCCGCGCGCGAAATGCTCCAGCGCGGAAAATTCGTTTTGGCGGTCGTCGGTGAATTCTCGAGCGGAAAATCCTATCTGCTCAATGCCTTGTTGGGAAAATTCAGGCGCGAGAGCTCCGGCGATACGCAACGCCTCGTCGGGCTCCTCGCCGTCGATATCAACCCATCGACTGCGACGATTACCGAACTTGAGAACGGCGAACGCGACGAGGCGACTGCGTTCTACGAGAGCGGCCGCTCCGAGCGTATTCCGCTCGATCGCCTCAACCGCTTTATCGCCGTCGGTTCCGGGGATGTCGGCACGCTGCACGCAGCGACCACCGATGAAAGCGACGCGCCGACGCGCGTTCGCGTCACGACGCCCTCGGATTTTCTCGCGCGCGGTTTTCTCGTCGCCGATACTCCGGGTCTCGCTTCAGCGAACCCCGCCCACCGTCGAGCGACACTGGGCTTTCTTCCCGGTGCCGATGCGGTGCTGTACCTCATCGACACGCAACAGCCGTTTAGCGAAGGCGACGCATCGTTTTTGGGAATCGTGCGTCGCCACATCGACAGCATCTTTATCGTTCAGACCAAAATCGATCTTTGGAGCCGCTTGAGTGCCGATGGTCGCCCCGCGTGGCAGAATGCCACCGAGCGCATCGAACGGCTCGCCGCGATTCACGCGCCGGGAACCTTCGTCTATCCGCTCTCGGCGCGCGATTACGTCGAAGGGACATTTGACGAAGATCCCGCCCGCGTCGAATCCAGTCGTTTCCTCCCCTTTCTTGAAGCGCTCGACGCATCGTTGATCGCGCGGACCGGCCGTTCGCGCCTCCGTCGCGCGCGCGATGCCGCCGCGCGCGTCGGCACGGATGCAATCGCGCACATCGACGGCGACCTTGCGATGCTGGCGCTCTCCAAAGATCGCCTGCAGGCCGAGTTACAAGAGCGCACGCCGAAACTCGTTGCCCTCGACGAGCGTATTTCGATGCAACGCCGCCGCCTCGTCGAGGAGGCGGAAAAGCGACGCGCGCTGCTCTCCGGAGAGAGCGCCGCCCTTGCCGAGGAGCTCGAACTCGCGCTCGCACAAGCCTTCGATACGACCGATATTGCAAAATTGCGCGATCGCGCGCGCTTACACGTAGTGGTCGATCGCGTGACCGCACAGGCCGTCGAAGCTTTTGCAAAGCGCATCGCGCTGCTTGCGGTAGAGCCGATCGAGGAGATCGAGCGCAGCGGCGGCAGCGATATTCCGCTGCGTTTCTCGCTCGTCGAATCGGCGGCCGCCGCCTTCGGAGGACAGCCGGGAACCAGCCTCTGGAGCGGCGAGCCCGCTGCGGCGATCGCCGCGACGATCGTCCTCGATGCAATCGGCGGCCCGGCGATCGCGCTCGTGCATGCGATCTCGATGCGTTTCGCCGCCGCTGCGAATGAAACATACATGAAGCGCGAACTGATCGCCGATCTGCGCGCATCGATCTTTCCGTCGCTCCGCACCGATGTTGAGGCTTTAGGAGAGCGGATCGAACAGAATATCGCGCGCGTCGATGCCGCACTCGATGCGGCGCTCGTCGAGGCCGGAAGGAGTGCGCGCGACACCGCCATCGGCAGCGTCGAGCGGGCGCTGGAAGCCGTTACCGCCGGTTCCGTTTCCACGACGATCGCGTCGATGCGCGAACGACGCGCGATCGTCGAACGCGAACTCACCGATATTGCACGGATCGCCGACGCGTTTCTGCGCGAGGAGCCCGAGATCGTCGCCGCCGACCCCGGCACGGAAATGCTTCGGCGCGCGCATAGCGATCCGAGTCTCGATGCCGAGGCATACGCACGCGGATTGCGGCCGCAGCGCTGGCGCGTTGCGGTTCTGGGCGCGTTGCGTCGTGGAAAATCCTCGCTGATCGACGCCTTCGCCGGCCGCGCCATTCTCGGCGACGAGATTCCCGGCATGGCGCGCTTTCCGATCCACGTGCGGTACGGCGAGCGCAACGAAGCATTCGCGCTCGACCACACCGGATCGTGGAGTGCGATCGAACCGTCGCAGGTCGGCGAGGCCGCGCGACAATCACCGGTGCTCGTACTCACGCCGTGGAAATTTCCGCGCGAGTTGGTGCTCGTCCATGCGCCGGCGTTCGATTCCGGCGATATCGATGCCGAAGATATCGCATTGATGGCCGCGCGTAGCGCGAGCGAAGTCCTCTGCCTCTTCTCGCGCCAACTCTCCGAACGCGAGCTTAGCCTCTACGAACGGATCGCCGAGCTCGGTAAACCGCTCTCGTTCGCGCACACCATGGCCGATAACGAGAGCGCCGGCGAACGGCGGAACGTGCTCGATCTCGCGCGCCGCTATCTCGCCGAACGAAAGATCCCCGCCGCGCGGCTCTTTACCGTCTCCGCGCAAGAGTATGCAAGCGCGCGCGCTGCCGGCCGCGCCCCCGCAGGCTGGAACGAACTCGATGCTCTGCGGGAGACCCTCGACGGGCACGCGGCCGCGCACATGGAGCGCCTTGCGCGCCTCGAGCGATCGAGCGCCGAGATCGACCGCGAGGTTCGGCGACCCGCCGTCGAGGTCGCGGCGCGCCCCGCAGGAACGACCTTCTTGCGCCGCCTCTTCGGCGGCTAACGCCGAAGCTCACGGATCATTGCGCCGGCGCCTCGCGCGTCGGGCCGCGGCAGGCTAGGGGGTAATCCGAGCCCGTCGAAGCAGCATTTCGGTATGCCTATCATTATCGGCCCGGCCTTCCTCGCCTTAGGCGACGGCAGCTCGGCCTTCGCGAGGCTTTCGATCGATCGCGGCCGCATCGCGGCGATTCTCCCGGCCGAAGGCCCGAGCGAGCATCCCTGCCCCGAAGGCTGTTCGGTCGCACCCGGTCTTATCGACCTGCACACCAATGGTGCCGACGACATGCTCTTCAATCGCGATCAGGGCTACGCCGTTCCGGTCGCGTCGCGCGCCTATGCTGCCACCGGCGCAACCGGGTTCGTCGCCTCGGTCATGACCGCGCCGTGGGAATCGATGCTGCACGCCGCATCGGAGATCGTGGAAGCCGCGCACGAGTTGGAAGAGAACGAGCCACAGGGAGCGCGCTGCCTCGGCATCCATTTCGAGGGGCCTTTTCTCAACACAAAATTTCGCCGCGTTCACCGCGGCGATTGTTTGCTGGCGGCATCGAGCGCGCGCGCGCAAGAGATGGTCGACGCCTGTCGGGGCGCGCTCGTCATGGTCACGCTCGCTCCGGAAGTCGAGGGCGCGAGCGACTTCGTTCGCACGATGCTCGAGCACGGCGTCGCCTGCTCCGCCGGACACACTGCGGCACGGTATGCGGAAGGATTACTCGCAATCGGTACCGGTTATCGAAGCCTCACGCATGCGTTTAACGGCATGGGCCCGCTCGATCATCGCGATCCATCGTTGCTTGCAGCGTTCATGCAGGATCGACGCACGACCGTTCAACTGATCTGCGACGGACATCACGTCTCGCCGCCGATGGTCGATCTGCTCTATCGTATGCTCGGCGATCGCGTCGTCCTGACGACCGATTTCATGCCCCCAGCAGGCCCGGGATATCGCGTCGAAGGCGGCGTCATGCGCGCCGACGACGGCACGATTGCAGGAAGCGCACTGACGATGGACCGCGCGTTGCGGAACTATATGGCCTTTACCGGCCTCCCATTCGCGCAAGCAATCGTCGCGGCGACGCACGCGCCCGCGCGCACGATCGGCGCTCAGAGCGAGATCGGACGCATCGCCGTCGGCATGCGTGCCGACCTCTCGTTCTGGGACGATCGCTACGAAGTGCTCGCGACGATGGTAGGCGGCGAATTCGTCTTTCGGCGTGCGGACGCCCTCGTCCCGATTTAACGGGTCCCTACGTCCCGAGCTCTCGCGCAATCTCCGCCTTCATGGCATCGGTCGAGACGCGCGTTTCGAGAAACACTTCGATCGCGCCGACGAGAACCGTGAGCGTCCCACCGACCGTTAACGCCGTCGGCAACCATGGAAGCGCATCGCGGGTGAGCGCGTTCAGCGCAACGGCGAGGCTTGCAAGCACGAAGAGACCGATCGCTAAGTGATAGGCGGAGAGCGCGCGCTGTAAATAGCTGATGCGCGTTTGATAGAGACGCAACTCCGCGAGTATCGCCGCGCGTTGATTATCGCCGTCGATCGGTAAAGAGTGGATCTCGACGAAGAGGGCGCGCGCCCGGTCGACCGCTCGCACCACCCGCGTCATCGTCACGTTCAACAAATTCCCGCAAGCCAAAATGAACACGGCGGGAGCGATCATCTCCGCGATGATCGCGGTGATCGGCGTCCCTTGTGCCATCCCTATCGAAAACGGAAGCGAACCACCCGTCATTCTTCTTCCCCTCCCAAGTATGCCGCCACCACCGCGGGATCGCGCGCCAGATTGGCGGCCGTATCGGTGCGCGCTATTTCGCCGTTACGCAGCACATAGCCCCGATCCGCGAGCGCGAGGGCGGCGTGCGCGTTCTGTTCGACGAGAACGATCGTCGTCCCGCGGCGGTGTATATCGCGAAGGACCGCAAAGATTTGCGCGACGACGAGCGGCGCAAGCCCGAGCGAGGGCTCATCCAGCACGAGCAATCGCGGACGTGAAACGAGAGCGCGCCCGATCGCCAGCATCTGCTGCTCGCCGCCCGAGAGGGTGCCGGCACGCTGCGCGATGCGTTCGCGAAGTCGCGGGAAGATCGCGAGCGTTTCCTCGATGCGCTCGTCGAGCTCCCGGCGTGCCGCGACCATATATCCGCCGAGCTCGAGGTTTTCGCGCACCGTCATGCGCGTGAAGACGCGGCGCCCCTCCGGAACGTGTGCGATGCCGAGCCGTGCGATTGCATCGGCGGCGCGCTTGCGGAGATTCACTCCACCGAAAAGGAGCTCGCCGGCGCGAATCGGCACCAGCCCCGAGATCGCTCGCAACGTCGTCGTCTTTCCGGCCCCGTTCGCGCCGAGGATTGCAACGATCTCGCCCTCGTCCACCCGAACGTCGATGCCCCGCAAGGCGACGATGCCGCCGTAGCGGACTTCGAGCCCGCGAACGTCGAGCAACGCACTCACGCAGGCGCTCCCAAGTAGGCTTCGATGACCCGCGGATGCTCGCGAATCTCGCTCGGCGCTCCTTCGGCGATCTTCTCGCCGTAATCGAGTACTGCGATGCGTTCGCAAAGGTTCATTACCAGGCCCATGTCGTGCTCGATTAACAGCACGGTCGCGCCGGTATCGCGGATCGCGCGGATCAACGTTAGCAAATCGCGTTTCTCCGACGGGTTTAACCCGGCGGCGGGTTCGTCGAGCAACAACAGGCGCGGGCGAGCGGCGAGGGCGCGCGCGATCTCGAGGCGGCGTTGCGTGCCGTATGGGAGGTTGCGCGCGAACTGTTCGTCGATCCCCGCGATGCCGACAAAACGGAGGAGTTCGCGGGCGCGCCGTTCTGCCTCAACACGTTCGCGACGTTCGCGCGCGGTATCGAGCAACGAATCGACGACATTCGACCGCAGCAAGAGGTGCTCGCCGACCATCACGTTCGCGAGCGCCGAGGCGTTTCCGAAGAGCCGAAGGTTCTGGAAGGTTCGCGCGACGCCGAGTTTCGCGATTCGCTGCGTCGTCAAACCGGCGATCGAGGTTCCACCGATCGCGATGCTGCCTTCGTCAAAGCGGTAGATCGCCGTCAAAAGATTGAAGAGCGTCGACTTCCCCGCACCGTTCGGACCGATGATGCCGAAGATCGCGCCCTCTTCAACGGCGAGCGTCACGTTCGAGACCGCCGTCAATGCCCCGAAGCGTTTGGTTACCTGCACGAGATCGAGAATGCTCATGCCTCGGCCTCAGCTTCTCCGGCATGGTGTAATTCGGCGCGTCGCTCTTTATTGGGCAGCAGTCCCTCCGGCCGAAAGAGCATGATCCCCACGAGGATCGCACCATAGATCAGGAAGTGGATATTGGAGAGATCGACGGTCGTATGGAACGTCGTGTCGACCAACGAATTGATCTGCGGCAGGAGCGCGGAATTCACGATCGTCAACAGCAAGCTCCCGACGACGACACCGACGATATTCCCCATACCGCCGAGCACCAACATCGAGACGATTAAGACGCTCACCTGAAAACCGAAGAGATCGGGCGATACGAGCGCAAGCTTTGCGGCAAACAACACGCCGCCGATCCCGGAGAACGAAGCACCGATCGCAAAGGCCGCCAGCTTCGATCGCAGAACATCGATCCCCGCATGCTTTGCGGCGAGTTCGTCTTCGCGGATCGCCATCCAGGCGCGTCCCAAGCGGCTCTCACGTAGATTCCGCGATATCCAGAGCGCAAAGACAATCCCTACGAGTGCGATGTAATAGTACGGCATCACCGACGCACCGAAGGAGTGGCCGAAGAACGTCGGCACGTCGAGTGCGGCGATGCCGTTGGGGCCGCCGGTATATTTCGTCAAATTCTGAAAAATCTGCGGAACGATTTCACCGAACCCCAGAGTCACGATCGCAAGATAATCCCCATGCAGGCGCAACGTCGGTGCGCCGAGCAGCGCTCCGAAAAGCGCCGCCAGCGCGGCGGCAAGAAAGAGTAGCACCCAGAACGGCAGGTGCAGCCCGAACTGCGGGCTTGCAAGCATTCCGTACGTATAGGCGCCGATCGCAAAGAACGCCGCGTAGCCGAGGTCGAGTAAGCCCGCAAAACCGACCACGATATTCAGGCCCAACGCGAGCATCACGTAAACGGCGGCATCGGCTAAAACGCTAAAGACCGCCTCGTTTCCATAAAAACGCGGGGCGATGGCGAGAAAGGCCGCCAGGGCGAGCGCGATAGCAATCTTCACCCGGCGGTCGTGGAAGCGTTCGATCCCGACGCACGCCGCGATGGCGATGAAGGCGTACGCGTAGATCATACCTTCTCCGGCAGCGACTCACCGAGCAACCCGCTCGGGCGAAAAACGAGTACGAGAATCAGGACCGAGAAAACCGCCACGTTACTCCACTGCCCGCCGATGAACCAGGTCGAAAACGATTCCAGAAGTCCGATGAGAAAACCACCGAGCATCGCTCCGGCAATGTTCCCGATTCCGCCGAGCACCGCAGCGGTAAATGCACGCAACCCGGCGCCGAAGCCGTTGAGGAACCATGCCGAACCGAACGATACGCCGCCGACGAAACCGGCGACGCCGGCGAGGGCTCCGGCAATGAGGAAGGTAAGGGCGATCGTACGATCGACGTCGATGCCGACTAATGCAGCGGCGTCACGATCCTGCGCGACCGCGCGCATCGCTTTCCCGAGCCGACTTCGTTGCACGAAATAGTGCAGCGCGATCATCGTCGCAACGGCAAGTGCGACGACGACGATCTGTTGGACGCCGATTTGCAGCGCTCCGATCTGTAACTCCGGGTTGGGAATAACGTTGGGAAATGGAACCGGTGCCGAACCCTGCCAGAGCTCGATGAGATTTTCGAGCATGAACGAGACGCCGATTGCGGTGATAAGGGGCGCCAAGCGCGGCGCCTTGCGCAAGCGCCGATAGGCGAGCCGCTCGATGCCGGCATTGAGGAGAGCGCAGGCAAGAATCGCCACCAGCAACGCCGCGACGATGCCGAGGATCAAGCCCGCTCCGTGCAGGACGTTCGCCGCCCGCAAGGCGACTAATACGACGAGGGCGGTAAAAGAGCCGAACGTATAGACGTCACCGTGGGCGAAGTTAATGAGCTCGAGAATACCATAGACAAGCGTGTAACCCAGCGCGATCAAGGCGTAGATCGCGCCGAGTTCGACGCCGTTGGCTAGTTGGGCGAGAAACTCGTGCAAGCCGTTATTCGCTTAAATTGAGTTGCTCGATAAATGCAGAACGACCGTTGCGAATCGCATAGAGCGAGATTACGGGCTTGCGGACGTCGCCGTTCTTATCGAACGAGATCGGCCCGATCGGCGTCAGCACCTCGTTCTTCGCGCTGCGAGGAATCTTGGCGAGCACTTGCGCTCGCGTGGGCATCTTCTTTCCGTTCGCGACGATAGCTTGTTCGATCGCCGAAATTGCGACCTCGGTCGCCGCATAGGCGTTGGCACTATAGGGGCCGACATCGCTGCCGAACTTCGCCTTGTACGCAGCGACGAATTGCTTTGCCGCGGGCAGTAAGTCTGCGTTCGGAGCCGCAACCGTGTAATAGGTTCCGTCGGCGCGTTTCTTCGCGACCTCGGCGATATCGGGGATGCCGTCGCCGCCCATAAATGCAACCTTCCCCATCCCGACATCGAACATCTGCCGACGCAGCAAGCCGCCGCCGGTGCTGGTGGTACCGCCGAAGAAAATAAAGTCCGGCTTATATCCTTTGATTTTCAGCAACAACGCTTTGAAATCTTGGGTATCGGGCGCGATGTGATCGCGTCCGAGCACGGTGCCGCCGAGTTTTGCGAAATCGCGAGAGAATACGTTTGCCAGATCGAGACCGTAGGTCTCATTATCGTCGACGATATACACACGCTTGAGCTTGAGATCGAGCGCGAAGCGCGCCGCCGCCGAACCCTGCCGTGAATCGGTCGTGCAGACGCGAAAAAACGTGTTGACGGTGGGGTTCGCACGACGCAACATCGCCGCGCCCTTACCAAGCGTCAGGCCGTCGCTCACCGCCGAAGGGCTGATCTGCACGATTCCCGCTTGGTTGGTTATCGGAATCTCCGCGGCAGCGACGTTGGAGTTATACGGGCCGATAATCGCGAGCACGCTGTCGTCGGCGATAAGCGTCCGAACGTTGCTCGCGCCCTGCTGCGGATTGTGAACGCCTTGTTGCGTATCGTCGAGCGCTTGCACGGCGAAGGTGAAGCCGCCGGGAACCCCTTGGGCGTTCGCGCGGGCGACCGCAAGTTTAATGCCGTCGAGCGTACTGGTACCGACCGAGGCATCCGCCCCGGAGAGCGGCAAGTCGACGCCGATACCGATCGTCGTCGATGCGGGAGCGGGGCCGCTCGAACAGCCCGCAAGCGGCGCGGCGAGCAAAAGAAGGGCCGCTAGCGCGGCGATACGAGGCGATCTCATGCCTGACGGATTAGCCCGCCCGGTCATTCTCCCCTGGCGCCTCGGCTTCTTCGGACGTCGGCTTCCATTCCATCACCGCAAAACCGTCGACCTCCGCCTCAACCGGCGTGAAACCGCTCTTGTTCTCCAGCCGCCCGAACACCTCGGTGCTCAGCCAGAGCGCGTTGATATCGGCGTGTTTTTGCATGTGCCCGGCGACATCGATCGCATGGTCGGCGATTTTCTCGAGCTGACTATCCTCGAAGATCACCACCTCGCCGTCGTTTAGTCCACAACGCACTTCGATCGGCGTGCGCAGTTGATTCTCATCCCGATTGAACGACGCGAGTGCGGCGAGCACGCGCTGCCCCGCGGCGACGCCGAGATCCCGGTCGAGAAAGCAAGCCATCACGCCGTCGGGGGTCCACGTCTGCTTCCACACGCTATAGGAATCGAACGTGTTGCGAACCATCTCTTCGTAGGCTTGGAACGTCGCGGCGACCGCCGTCGGCCGCTCGCCGACCTTCATCTTCGTGGAGCCGACGATATCGATCGAAAGAAACGTACAGGGTTTGCGCGAGGACGATTTCAGCGCCCCTTCGATCTCGCGGTAGCGTTTCAGCAAGATACTGCGATGGTGCTCGGATTCCGCGTCGAGCCTGCGCAACGAAAGGCCGCCGTCGGCACCATCGCCGCGCGGTGCACTCAGTCCGCTGCGCGTCGAGGCTTTAAAGGTGCGACGGACGATGTAATCGAGCCGTTGCAAGAGCGAATCGAGAATCCCCTTCGCGATCCAGACCGCGATCGCAATGCCGAGCGGCGCGTAATTGATGCGCGTGGGGCTCGGCCAGCTCAGGCCAAACCAGCGCGACACGACGCGTATGTCGCTGTCGCCGACTCGGTGCGCGAGCTTCACGAGTGCGGTCGCTTCAAGGCGAGGTGCGTGTACGAATTCCAGAGCAAAGAGCCCCAGCAATACGAGGGAGGCGACCCACACGGCGAGCCCCAACGCAAATCGAAGCACGGCGATGAGTGCAAGAAGTATCCCACGAGGGGTGAGAGACATACGCTATCCTCCAATCCGCAGAAGCCGGCCTAGAAAGTCCTCCTTGCTGCCGGGACCTTCCTGCTTCCTTTTTGCGTTCTCAATCACGATGCTTGGGAACCCAGGGCGCGACGAAGATCCCGGGATACTTGGTGTTCCCTCGAATCGGGCGGCGAAAGGCCCAAGCAAGCAATCCCGAGAGATTGGCGACCATCACGAATTGGCGATAGCCGAAATTCTCCAGCAAGGCCGCGACAAAAAGGACCCAAACCTGGCTCAGCCGATAAGCGGTGAACGAGATTTCATCGAGCAAAATACTGATAATCGAACCGAACATCGCAAGCACGAACACCAGGCCGAGCAGCCACCACTGCGTGTTCCAGTCGAGGTAACCCAGAGCGGCCATGAGGAGCGAGAAGAGAACGCCTCCGATGACGACGACCGGAGCGAGCCATTCAAAAAACACAAGATAAGGCATCGTCACCCAACTAAAGACGCCGCCGTTGCCGAAGAGCAATCTCCGATGGATCATCACGCACTCCGAAAGGTGCCGGTGCCACCCCTTGCGCTGATTGTAGAGCACCTTCGGCGATGCGGGAACGTCGGTCCAGCAGACCGGAAACGGCGAAAATGCGATCCGATACGGCTGCCCGGTGTTGATGCAGTAATTATGGACGCGCAGCGTCATCTCCATGTCTTCCCAGATGGTGTCGGTGCGGAAGCCCTCGCACGCGATGATGATGTCGCGGCGCCAAAGCCCGCAGGCTCCGGAGACGATGCCGAGCGCGTTGAACGGGGCAAACCCCATGCGCGTCGCTAAAAATGCACGCAAGTACTCCAGCACCTGAAACAGCTGCATCATATTCTTCGGCAACGACGGTTCGAAGGGTTTATCGTCGACCGGAGTCGAGGCGTTTCCCACCGCAACCGCCCCGCCGACGACGACCGTGCGGCGATCCCGTTGGAACGGCTCGACCATCCACTGCAGCGTCTGGCGATGATAGTACGAATCGGCATCGGCGGTAAAAAGCAAGGGGTAACGCGAGAGATTGATGCCGGCATTGAGCGCATCGCCCTTCCCTCCGTTCGCCTTATCGATCACGCGCAGTTCCGGGTGCAACCGCGATTGATAGACCTCGCGAACCTCCTCCGTCGGCAATTCGACGCGATAGATCCCTTCGTACGGTTCGAGCTCGAAGGCTTCGTTCAAACGCTCCAAAGTATCGTCGGTCGACCCGTCGTTTATAACGACGATCTCGAAGTTTACGTACTCCAGCGCCAGCATCGAGCGCACCGAGGTAACGATAATTTCACGCTCGTTGAAGGCCGGCACGAGCATGGTTACCGGGCGATCGAGCGTCGAGTTCGAACGGCGGACCGGATCGGCCAGATGCATCTTCACAAAGCCGGGTAAACGAAAGAGCGCTACGCCGCCGGTAAACGCGTAGTAGCCGTTGATTACCAAAAAGTAGAAAAACAATCCGGTCTCGATAAACACCACGATCGCTTCCATCGTCGCATGCCCGTCGATGCTCATAGGCGGGCCTCCGGGGCTCCCTGCGAGGCGGTACGTCGATCGCGCAGCGGCGAACGCTGCGCCATCATCTTTCGCTCGGCGAGCGCCTGTGCGATCGCGTCGCGAGCGTATCGGTCTTCGACTTCGACGACAAAATCATCGAGCAGACCGCTCTCACCGTAGAGTTCCACGATCGCCTCCGCCGCGCGCAAGCGAACCCAGTAATCGCGGTGCGAGGCGAGTTGCAGAAGCGTCTCGCGATCGTCGTAACGAACGCACTTTCGCAATACGCGCAATGCCGAGAGCAGGACGATCGGCGATTTGTGGGCGCAATAACGTAGCGCGAGCGCGCGATCTTCTTCCGAGGCAAGCGGAGCGAGCGAACGAAGTGCCGCGGCGACCGTCTCCTCTTCTTCGGACTCTTCGAGAACGCGCTTGCAGACCGCTCGAGCCGGGGACGGCGAGCAGAAGCGTACAAAATCGAGGAGCCGCCGTCGGCCCGCCTCGTCGGCACCGGCAATCGCCGCGCGTAATGCTTCGTCGAGGTCGATCCGGTCGATCTCTTTGAGCATCGTCTCGACGCGCGAACGGACCCAGTCATCGCGATCGCGGACGAGCTCTAAGACTCCGTCGGTGAAGCGAGCGTCGATACGCAGCGCACATTGGGCTGCGGCACGCGAAAGCTCCGCCCCTTCGTCGGCCGAGAGCCGGATCGCATCGTCGAGGGCCGCGCGTTCGCGGAGTTGTCCGAGCGCGGTCAAAGCGAGAATTTTCTCGGCATCGTCACCGCGACCGAGCCAGTAGAGAGCGTGTCGGTCGAGACCGATATCATAGGCGAGCGTATCGAGTTTTGGGAGCACCTCGCGCGCGCGGTCGCGATCCTTATCGCGAAGCTGGTGAAATTGCGAAAACAACGCGATCACCGTAAACCAATCGCGTCGACCCACGCGCGGCAGCACCTCCGGGAGCGCTTCGCCGGTATATGCCGTCTTGAAAATAGAACGCCAGCGCTGCGTAAGCTGTTCCTGCCGTCGCCGAACGATCGAGTTGCGCGTGCGTAGGAACACAAAGGCCACGATCAGTGCGGCGGTCATGATCGACGAGAACAGAACGCTCAGTTCGATGAGCCACAGCAGTGGTTCAGAGGCGCTCGCGAAGCGCAACACGTACCTCGAAGCGATCGTATGCACCGGTCAAACCATACCACCCAAGGCCGAGATCGAGCCCCGTGCGCGACGATAGCCGGTGCGTATCGCCGAGAAAGACCGTTAAACTGTGATAGACCGCCGGCGGCGCTCCGATGCCGACATTTTCGACGTCGCGCCCGGTCGAGAGCGCGAGGTTCTCCGTGTCGCAAGGTAGGTAACGCGCCATTGAAACGCCCTCGGAGAGCGCGATGCCCGGAACGTTCGTCAGCCGCGCAAAGGTTACGGTGCCCGCTACGCGGAGATCGCGGAAGTAGCGATCCATGCCGAGGTTCTCGATCGACGCGCCGACCGTGCTGTACTGCCGCGAGGCATACCCGGCCTGGTAACCATACCCGCCGCCGGCGCGGAGATCGAGGTCCCCTTGCAGGCTCGAGGCCGGCAAAATATTGTGCTGCGGGCTAAACGAACCGATGAGATCGACGATTACATGCGGCCGCACTGCGAGATAAGCGCCGCCCTCGTAATCGTTATCGTTTTGCCCGAAACGGAGATCGTCGGCAGCGCGAATATACGCGGAGTGCCGATTGCCGTCACGCTCTTCGAGCAGCAACGAACTGCTGCTCCAATCGCCTCGGTTTTTCGTCAGCGTCGCGCTCGACGCGCCTACTTCCATAGTCACGCGTTGCGTCGGCGGCGGCGGAATGCTGCAAAACGCCGATGCAGCCGTCGGCATTCCGATGACGAACAGTATCGTCGCGAGCGCGGAGCATCGTCTCATCGGTGTGCCGGAGATCGCAGCCCCGCGATGACGTCGTCGAGAATGCTTTCAAGCGGGATCTTCGGTTCGAACGAAATCACGCGCCGCGCCTTGGATATATCGGGAACGCGGCGCATGATCTCCTCGAATCCGGCGGGATAGGCGCGAGAAAAGGGAACGAACTCGATCGCCGATCTCGATGCCGTGCGTTCGACGATCTGCTTGGCAAGTTCGATAATGGTCATCTCCACGGGATTTCCGATATTCAGGACCTCTCCGGCCAACGCATCGATGCGAAGCAATATCGCGAGCAGCGCGTCCGTCACGTCGCGGACCGAACAAAAACATCTCGTCTGCGTTCCGTCGCCGTAGACCGTTAAGGGTGCGCCGGAGAGCGCCTGTGCCGTGAGGCGCGGCACGACCATCCCATAACGGCCGCTCTGCCGGGCGCCGACGGTATTGAAGAGCCGCACGACGACGACCGGGAGTCCGCGTTCTTGCTGCAGCGCGAGCGAATAGAATTCATCGTAGGCTTTGGCGCAGGCGTAGCTCCATCGTCCGATCGTCGGCGACCCAAAACAGATCGGGTCGCTCTCGCTCGACGGTATTTTTGTGGAGTGTCCATAGACCTCCGATGTCGAGGCGATGAGGATCGGCGTTTTTTGTTTGAGCGCCGCCTGCACGACGCTCTCGGTGCCGCGAGCGTTCACGTCGAGCGTATCGAAGGGGCTTTCGACGATAATCCGCAGTCCGATCCGTGCGGCGAGGTGGACGACGGCATCGCAATGTTCCATCGCGCGTTCGACGAGCAACGTGTCGCGGATATCCCCCTGGATGAATCTGCATCCGGGACGCGCGAGCGCACCGGTAAGGTTGAGGAGACTCCCGGTGGAGAGATCGTCGAGTGCGGTCACCGCGTGTCCCGCATCGAGGAGCAGATCGCAGAGATGCGAGCCGATAAAGCCCGCCCCTCCGGTAACGAGGACTCTCACAATGCGTAGACCTTCGCCGACGATGCCACCGCCTTTTCATGCGGGATGACTTGGCGCGTATCGACGATGAGCGAAGCATGGTCGAGAATCGCCTGGTAATCGACGACCTCGTGATCGGCGAGAATCACCACGCAGTCGGCGCGCGCAAGATGGACGGGATCGAGCGGAACGCTGGTGAGCGTATCGACCCGCCGGCGGCGCAGCGAAGGCGCCTCCCCGGAGCGATCTCCGGCACGCCGTTCGTAGGGAACGAAGACGCGCGGCCGCCACTCCGGCCAATCGTTATGCCGGCCGTGGAGTTCGGCGACATACGGATCGTGATAGGAGACCACCGCGCCACGCATGCGCAAGCGATCGATGACCGCAATCGCCGGGCTACGTCGCGTATCGTCGATATTCTTCTTGTACGCCACGCCGATGACGAGAATATGGGCATCGCGCAACGACTTCCTTGCCTCGTTAAGCGCCCCGGCGATCAGCTCGACCACGTAGCCGGGCATCTGCGCATTGACATCTTCGGCAAGCTCGATGAAGCGCGACGTAAAGCCCTGCCGCTTCGACTCCCAAGCAAGATAATGCGGATCGAGCGGAATGCAGTGCCCGCCGACGCCGGGGCCGGGTTGAAACGGCATAAACCCGAAAGGCTTGGTCGACGCCGCGGCGATAACCTCGCCCGAATCGATGTTGAGCTGGCGGCAGAGGCGCGCGAACTCGTTGATGAAACCGATGTTCACCAGACGAAAAGTATTCTCGAGGAGCTTTACCGTCTCGGCAGCGCGCGCCGACGAGACGACGTGGGTCTCTTCAAAAATCGCGCCGTACAACAGTCGTGCTGCATCGGCGGAACGTTTGCTGCAGCCGCCGATAATTTTCGGTATCCGGCGCAGCGGAAGATCTCTTCCCGGATCGATGCGCTCCGGCGAGAATGCGACCAAAAAATCGCGGTCGGCCGCAAGGTTCGAACGCTCGAGAATCGGGACGAGTATTTCTTCGGTGGTCCCGGGATACGTCGTCGATTCTAAGACCACTAACTGCCCCGGCCGCAATGCGCCCGCGATCTGCTCGGCGGCATCGAAGATACAGGTGAGATCGGGGAGATTCCCAATCCCTAACGGGGTTGGAACGCAGATGACGACGGCGTCGCACTCGGCGAGTCGGGTAAAATCGCCGCTGCACTCCAGGCGCCCCGCAGTAACGAGCGATGCGACCCGTTCCTCGGGAACGTCGCGAATATGCGAGCGGCCGGCGTTCAAAAGCACGACCCGCTCGGCGTCGATATCGAAACCGAGCGCTTTGGGAAATTCTGCGGCGAACTCGACGGCGAGCGGTAAACCGACGTAGCCTAGTCCGATAATGCCGACCGTCGCGGTTCTCGTAGAGAGCCGACGTACGAGCTCGTCAACGTGAATAGAGAGCGACTTCGATGCCCGCGGGCCGGCGGCGCGCTTTCCCATAGGTTCTCCCGTCAGCAGTTGCCCGGCTAGTTAGGTGCGCCGAGAAGGCACTCCTCCTAGCCCCTCAGCGTTCGAGCGTTGCCGCCGCGTTGAAATAACTCGCTTGCGGATGGTGGATCACGAGCGCGGCCGTCGATTGTTCGGGGACGATTTGGAAGCTCTCGGTCAAGCGTACGCCGATCGATGCGACGGCATCGAGCAGCGCGAAGGCGATCTCATGCTGCGAGAGATCGGGGCACGCTCCGTACCCCCACGAATAGCGCTTTCCTCGCTCGGGCGCCAGGCCGAGCTCGCGCCGAATGCGTCGGTGGCTCCATTCCGCTAACGCCTCGGCCGACTGGACGGAGAAACCGTGAAGGAAATACGATTCGCTAAAGTCACCGCGCGCATGGAGTTCTTCGATCTTCTCTCCGACCTCGGCACCGACGGTCACCACCTGCAGCGCAAGGAGATCGGAGGCCGCGCCGGCGACCGGCTCGCGAAGGTAATCGGCGAGCGAGAGATGCTCCCCGCCGATCTGGCGAGCGAACGACATGCGAGCGATTTCGCGAGCCGGATCGTTTGGATCGAAGAACAGCACCTCGTCACCGCTAGCGGCGACCGGGAAATAACCGTACGCAACGCGCGGGTGGAGGATTCCGCCGCGTTCGGCTTCGGCGCGATAACGCGCGAGCCGCGGCTCGAACTCTTCACGCACGGTCTTCTCGAACGCCTCGCCCTTCTGATTGCCTGCACCCCAGGAGAGCCGATAGAGCGACTTGAGATCGAAGCACTCCCAGAGCTCGCGCACGTCGATCTTGGCGACCGTTCGCGCCCCCCAAAACGGCGGTTTCGGCGGTTCGACGACGACGCTTTTCACTGCGGAGATACGAACTTCGCCTACCGGGCGCGCGGGTTCTCGCAGCTTCGCCTGCGCGCGAACGGCCTCGCCCTTCACTCGCTCGACGAACCCGCGACGCCTCTCCTCTTCTCCGGTGAGCACGTCCATGATATCGAGCCCTTCGAAGGCGTCCTTGGCATAAAATACCCCGGGCTCAAAAAGCCGTTGCCCGTCGTCGAGCAGCGCGATGCGCCGGCCGAAGTCGCGATTGATCGCGGCGCCCCCGACGATAACGGGAAAAGATAGCGCTCGCGCATCTTGCTCTTGCACGCAGATCGGCATCTGCTTGCTGGTCGAGACCAATAAGGCGGAGAGGCCGATCGCGTCGGCATTTACTTCCTTTGCCTTCTCGAGAATAACGTTCATCGGCACTTGTTTGCCGAGATCGTGAACGGTATAGCCGTTGTTGGAGAGGATCGTATTCACGAGATTTTTGCCGATATCGTGGACATCTCCGAAGACCGTTGCCAGCACGACCGTTCCCTTCGTGCTGCCTTCGCGCCGTTCGAGGAACTGCTCGACGTGAGCGACCGCGCGCTTCATCACCTCGGCCGATTGCAAAACGAACGGAAGAATGAGTTCGCCCGCACCGAAGCGATCGCCGACCTCTTTCATCGCCGGCAGCAGAACCTCGTTGAGCACCTCCACCGGCGTTCGGCGGAGCAATACCTCGTCGAGCATCGCCTCGATGCCGTCCTTTTTGCGTCGTAAGATCGCTTGATGGATCCGCGCCTCGGTCGAGGTATCTCCGTCCTCATTCGAGCGCTCGTCATCGTTCTGAACGACGACGTTTTCATAGCGTTCGATAAAGCGCGCTAATGCGTCGGGGCGACGATTGAATACCAGGTCGTCGCACGCTTCGCGTGCATCGGCATCGAGTTCGGCATACGGGGTAATCTCTTTGGGATGCACGAGCGCGAGGTCGAGCCCGGCCTCGACGCAGTGATGCAAGAAAACGGAATTGAGCGCGGCGCGAGCGACCGGCTTGAGACCGAAGGAAACATTGCTCACGCCGAGCGAGGTCAGCACGCCCGGAAGCGTCGCCTTGATCGCGCGAATGCCTTCGATCGTTTCGCGCGCCGAATCGATATATTCGGCGTCGCCGGTCGCCAGCGTAAACGTGAGATCGTCGAAAATTAGCGCTCGCGGCGGCAGCCCGTATTCTCCGACGACGATATCGTAAATGCGTTTGGCAACCTCGGCCTTTCGCTGCGCCGTCTTCGCCATTCCCGCTTCATCGATGGTCAACGCGACCACGGCGGCACCATGCTCGATCGCCATCGGAAGAATCGCATCGATCTTCGTGCGTCCGCTTTCGAGGTGCACCGAGTTCACGATCGCGCGCCCCGGATAGTTCTCCAACGCAGCGCGCACGACGGCCGCTTCGGTGGAATCGATCATGAGCGGCGCTTCCACCGACTGCGCCAAGCGGCGAACGACCGCGCGCATCTGTTCGGGTTCGTCGGTCCGTTCGGTCAACGCCGTGCACACGTCGAGAACGTGCGCTCCGCCCTCGATCTGATCGCGTGCGAGTTGTCCGATCGCTTCGTAATCGTCCTCCAGCAACAGTCGCTTGACCCGGCGCGAACCTTGGCTGTTGATGCGCTCGCCGACGATGAGCGGGCGCGGCTCCTGTTCCAGTGAGACCGCCGTCATCGCGCTCGCGACGAATTCGGGGCGCGCGGGCGCGGGGCGGTGCGGCATACGCGCTTCGGCACATCCGTCGAGCGCCGCCCGTAATGAAGCGATGTGCTCCGGCGTCGTGCCGCAACAACCGCCGATCGCACGAACGCCGAACTCCGTCACGAACTCCAGGAGTTCGGCGGTGAGTTCGCTCGGCGTCTCGGGATAGATCGTCTCGCCCTTGGGCCCCATCAACGGGAGCCCCGCGTTGGGAATTACGCTGACGTAACAGCGAGAATTCTCGCCGAGGTACCGAACCGAATCGCGCATCTGCGCCGGGCCGGTCGAACAATTCAGCCCGATCACGTCGATCGGCAAGGCATCGAGAACCGCGCAGACCGCTGCGATATCGGTCCCCAACAACATGCGGCCTTCGGTGATCAGGGTCGGCTGCGCTTGAATGGGAACGCGGCGCACGCCGTCGCGAAAGACGCGCCCGATGCCGACGATTGCGGCTTTGAGCTCCAAGAGATCCTGCATCGTCTCGAGCAACAACAGGTCGACGCCGCCTTCAACGAGGGCGCGCGCCTGCTCGCCGTAAATCTCGGCGAGCTCGGCAAAGGTGATCTTCGAAAGCGACGGATCGCTCGACGAGACGAGCATGCCGGTCGGCCCCATCGACCCGGCGACGAAGCGCCGACGCGCCGCGGTGCTATAGGCATCGGCGGCCTTGCGTGCGAGTTGCGCCGCATCGTGATTGATCGCATAGGTGTGCTCGCCGATCCCGAACTCGTCGAGCTTCAGGCGCGATGCGGTAAACGTGTCGGTCTCGACGACATCGGCGCCGGCCTCGAAATACCGCTCGTGAATCGAGCGGATAAGCTCCGGGCGCGAGAGCACTAAGGCCTCGTTGCAGCCGAGCTGGCGTTCACCCCCGAAATCCACCGCCGTCAACTCCAACGCCATGAGCTGCGTGCCCATGGCGCCGTCGAACAGCACTACTCGCTCCTGCAGAGCGTCGAGATAACCAGTCAATTCAGCTCGTTCGTGCCTCCGTAAAATCGCGTTCGCGTGCGCGTATCTCACCCGCGCGCGCTCCCTTCCTAGTATAGACGATCGGCTCGGAGAGCTCTGTGAGTTCTGCCTCAGCGCTCTCGGGAAGCGCTCCGAGCACCCGCAAACCTGCGAGAACCGCAGGCGGCCGCGCCCGCGAGGCGCCGTCGACGACTTTGAGCGCAAACCCGAGACGCGCGGTCATCGAGGCGACCGCCGAGACGCCCTCCGCGCCCACCTTCGACGCGATCGCGCCCCCGGCGGCACTCATCAGCCGCGTATCGAACTGTCCCGTGCCGGCGACATACTCCGGATGCGAGAGCATCGCGTCGCGGACGACGAGCAGTGCCTGTAACTCTCGGTCGGGAAGCCCCTCGAGCACGGCAAAGCGAGCGAATGCGAGAGCGGCGTTTCGCAAAGGCGTCGCAAAGACCGGGATGCCGCAACCGTCGAGCGCGACCGGCCAGCGATCGGCGTCGTCGTCGCATGCACGCGCGCAGAGATCGAGAATCGCGCGTTGCGCGGGATGAGCGGCATCGCGATAGGTCGCGACGTCCGCGCCTAGCAAGCGCGTTAGCGCGAGAATTCCCGCGTGCTTTCCCGAGCAATTATCGTGAACCGAACTCGGCGCAAGCCCGGCGCGGATCAATTCGTGCGCGCTGCGTTCGTCGAGCGGGAGATGCGTTCCGCACTGCAATGCCGACTCGTCGAGATCGATCTTGCGAAGGATCGAGCGAACCGCCGCGACGTGAAAGGGCTCGCCGCTATGCGAAGCCGACATGACGGCGATCTCTTCCATCGTGAGTCCGAACGCCTCGCGAACCCCGGCGGCAACGGCGGTCGCGGCGATGAACGGCTTCGCGGCGGAGCGCAGGTAAACCGGGCGGTCGATATCACCCATTGCGAAAAGAACCCGTCCGGATGCATCGCTCGCGCATGCCGAGATGCGATGCCAGGATTCAACGAAGGCGCCGCGTCGAACTTCGACAGCTGCGACGCCGCCGAGCTCTTCAGCATTCAATTACGGCGACTCCGCGGCGATGCCGGCGTCGACGACGACGGCTTCGAGCTCGGCGAAGACCGGGTTGCTGAGATACCGCTCGCCGGTATCGCAGCCGATCGTCACGATTCGTTTTCCGCGCATCTCCGGGCGCGCCGCAATTTCGAGCGCCGCATGAATGTTCGCGCCGGCCGAGATACCGACGAGCAGCCCTTCCTCGCGCGCCGCCCGGCGCGCCATCGCGATCGCCTCGCCGTCGGTCACGCGGATAATCTCATCGAAGATCGCGGTATCGAGAATCGGTGGAATGAAGCCCGTTCCGGCACCTTGGATTTTATGCGGCCCGGGCTCGCCGCCGGAGAGCACCGGTGACGCATCGGGCTCGACCGCGACGATGCGTACGCCCGGCTTGCGTTCTTTCAGCAGGCGCCCGACACCGGTCAAGGTTCCGCCGGTGCCGACCGCGGCGACGAAGAGATCGACGCTGCCGTCGGTATCGCGCCAAATTTCCTCGGCGGTCGTGCGGCGATGGATCTCGGGATTTGCGGGATTCTCGAATTGTTGCGGCATGAAAAAGCGCTCCGGCGCGGCATCGCGAATCGCGGTCGCCCGAGCGATCGAGCCTTTGATTCCGGCACTTCCCGGCGTCAGAACGAGTTGCGCTCCATAGGCTTTGAGGAGATTGCGACGTTCGAGCGTCATCGTATCGGGCATCACGAGAACGATCGGATACCCCTTCGCCGCGGCGACGAATGCAAGCGCGATGCCCGTATTCCCGCTGGTCGGTTCGACGATCGCCATTCCGGGGCGTAGGCGGCCGTCGGCCTCCGCCGCCTCGATCATCGCGACGCCGATGCGATCTTTCACGGAACCCGCCGGGTTAAAGGATTCGACCTTGACCAGGACCTGCCCGGGCAAGCCGGCATTAAGCCGCGGTATCCGCACGAGCGGCGTGTTGCCGAAGGTATCGACGATCGAGTCATAGATGCGAGCCATAGTTCCACCTTCAACGCGCAAGAGCGCGCGAGCGTTGCACCGAAGCGCTTCGGCCTATGTTCGCCAAACGCGACGCAAGCCTCTACCTGCCGGCGATCGACCTCTGGGTCGATGCGTCGCGGCGGCGCGACCGCGGCTACGTTTCGCACGCGCATGCCGACCATGCCCGCGAACACGACGTCGTCATCTGCACCCCCGAGACCGCCGCGCTCTGCGCGGTACGCTTTCGTTCGGGCAAGCGCAGCGCTTTCGAGACCCATCGTTTCAACGAACCGTGGGAGATCGGCGAATATCGCCTCACGCTCTTCCCCGCCGGCCACGTTCTCGGCAGCGCGCAGTTGCTCGTCGAAGGTGCGTCGGGGCGCCACGTGTACACGGGCGACTTCAAACTCACCGCATCGCGAACCGCAGAAGCGACCGAGATCAAGCCCGCCGACGTACTGGTGATGGAGTGCACGTTCGGCTCGCCGCAGTACGTTTTTCCTCCGCGCGAACAGGTTGAAGCGGAGATCGTCGGTTTCGCGAGAGCGGCCCTAGAAGACGGAGCGACGCCCGTCTTCTACGCATACTCGCTGGGGAAAGCGCAGGAGGCAATGGCGATGCTGGGCGCTGCGGGCATACCGATCCGCGTGCATTCGGCGGTAGCCAAGATCGCCGCCGTCTATCGCGCTTGTGGGGTTGCTTTACCGGAAGAGGTCGGCGATGACGCCTTAGAAGGCTGCGCCGAGATTCGCCCGCCGGGGCGCTCGAACGCGCCGCCGAGGGAAGGGAAAACGCGGAGCGCAATGCTCACCGGCTGGGCGATCGATCGGAGCGCGCGCTATCGTTACGGCGTCGATCGCACCTTCGCGCTCTCCGACCACGCCGATTATCCGTCGTTATTGCAAACGATCGAACGCGTCCAACCGCGCAAAGTCTTGCTCGTCCACGGACGCGACGATTTCACGCATCGCCTGCGGCGCCTCGGCATCGATGCCGAATATCTCGAAGAGCACGCGCAACTATCGTTGTTTTAGAGCGAGGCTGTGCGAATAGAAGAGAGGTGGCCTCGTTTTTTCGAGCTGAAAATCACGCTCCGATAAGTGATGTCTCCGCAAGTAAGACTGCTCGAGCGGCGGCCAGTTTGGTGAAGTATGCCGCGTCCGGCGTTCGGCCGTCAAGCGCCGAGTGTGGGCGGGCGCTGTTGTAGAACGTGATGTACTTGCCGATGCCGGCGCGCGCTTGCGAACCCGATTCGTACGCGTGCAGATACACCTCCTCGTATTTGATGCCTCGCCAGAAGCGCTCGACGAAGACGTTGTCGCGCCAGCAGCCCTTGCCGTCCATGCTCAACGCGATGCCATGGGTGTCACGAATCAGCTTCACGAACTGGCCGTCGGTGAACTGCGAGCCCTGATCGGTGTTGAAGATCTTCGGCTTGCCGTGCGTCGCAATGGCCTCCTCTACCGCCTCGATGCAGAAGTCCGTCGTCAACGTGTTCGATAGGCACCAAGCCAGCACGCGACGCGTCGCCCAATCAAGGACGGCGAAAAGGTACAGGAAGCCCTGACGCATCGGGATGTAACTAATATCGGCGCACCACACGTGGTTCGGTCGCTCGATCGTCAGATTGCGCAGCAGATACGGAAAGACCGCATGCTCCGGATTGCGCTTGGTCGTCGATCTCTTGCAGTAGAGCGCTTCGATGCCCATCAACCGCATCAGGCGCGCAACGTGCCGGCGGCCGATGGTGTAGCCG
>JAJYRI010000120.1 GCA_021794175.1 bacterium | reverse complement strand
CGCTCCGACCGCGCGCCACGGAAGCTCGTCGGGCAGGGCGATCCGTGCGCCGTCGGCATCGCGCGCAACTGCGCGGAGTTGCAGCGTGCCGTTGGGCGCAAGATCGGCGAGCCGTGGGTGGATCGTCAGCGAGGCGGGCCGAGCGAAGACCTCGAGCGCGATGCTTCCGCGCAAGCTCCCATCGCTGAGGACGAGGCGTCCGACACCCGGTGTGCGCGCAACGAAGGTGCCGGCTTCGAACCTGCCGAGCGACGACGGTTCGATGCGAGCGCGAACCGCGGATGCAACGGCGCCGAGCGGATGCAGCGCACGATCGACGCGCAGGATATGGAGTGCAACGCGCGCTCCGACCAACGCGCGAATTTTTTGCGGACGAACGGCGAGCGCCGCCGGAACGCCGATGGGCACGAGTTCTTCGAGCGCGATTCCCTCGGCGATGCGTCGCTCCGTACCGTCGGAGGGAACCCCGAGCACGTGCGGGTGCATGCGACCGGGCGTACGTGCGAGCATCACCGAGGAGCCGCCGCCGTCGAGCGCCATCGCGTCGCGCGCGCCGAGCGAGAGCATGAACGCCGCGAGTTGGCGACGGGTGACGCCGATACTGTGATGCGGATTCTTTCCGTCCATCTCGACGATCAGCACGCGACCGTTCGCCGTTATGCCGATCGCCGTCGTCGGTATCGCTACCGAGAATCCGGCGCCGTTCGGACCCTCCGGATCGTGGTGATAGCTCCCCGCACGGAGGAAGATCGGGCCGCCGCCGAAGGCCGTGCGAATCGGCACACTCTCGCCCGCTCTTTCCAGCGTTCCCGCGACCGCGAGCGTTGTGCCGACGGAGGGGACGCCGATCGTCGATTCGCTTCCGAGCCCATAAGCAAGATAATAGCCGGCGGGGTTGGCATGCAAATTATCGGCGGTTCCGAGCACGCGATAGGTCGTAAACGGCGGCGATCCGACGAGCGGCGCGAGTGCGAGGACGGTTGCATCGGGGAGCGCGGGCAGCGCCCCATACGATGGAAGAAAGAGTGCGACGCCGTGCCGCACGCGGCGGTCGACCGCCGCGAGCGGAAGTTCTGCGCCGCCGATCGTTACCGAACCCGAGAATGCAGCAGTACCGATCCATGCATCGCCATTGGCGTCGATCGCGAACATCGCGCGCGGATAGGGCGAGCGCAACAGAATACCGTCGCGCACGAGCCCGCCGATCGGCGCTCCGTCTCCGGCGATGGCGAAATAATCACCATTCACCGCGGCGACCGCACGCGCATGCGGGGCGAGCATCACCGAGAGGCGCTCGCGTGCGCCGACGAGCGTGTGGTGAGCGAGGAACGGGGTGAGCTGCAGCCGCGGGTCGTGGGGGTCGAAGGCGAGCACCGAAGCATGAATGGGGCCTCGTGCGGTCAGCATACGATAGCGCGTGAGTTGAAGCCCGGGCGCGATTTTCGCCTTCGATATCGATTGCGCGAGAACGCGAGGAAAGGGGGGCGGTGCTGCGATCCCCCCGGTTGCAAGGAGCAGAACGCTCGCCGAGAGCGCGCGCAGCGATCCACGCGCGATCATCGCCAGACCGCTACCGACAGCGGATACCCGGCGGTGTGAATCGGGGCACCGGGAATGCGCGCAAGGGTCGATGCGTCGAAGATATCCAACCGATTGTCGCGGGCGCACGGAACGTACAGCCGATCCGAACGCGCATCGAAGGTTGGGTCCCACGGCGTGTGGCAGGTCTGTAACGGCGCATGGAGCGCGCGCAAGTTCTGTGGATCGAGCACGTAGATGACGTCGGAGGCTTCGTCGGTTACGAAAAGGCGACGCGCGCGCTGGTCGAGCGCGACGCCGAGCGGGAGGTTCAGCAGGGCGCTCCGCGCGACGACGTGCAGCCGCGGTTGCGTCGCGATTTCAACGACATCGCCGTCGTCGTCGGTTAGACCGCCGTTACGCACGGCGTAGAGGTGGGAGCCGTCGGCATCGAGCGCGAGTGAAAAAACGCGCGCGCCGATCGCGATGCGGGCGAGCGGTTTCATCGTCCGCGCGTCGAGTTCGAGGATCGTGCCGTCGTTGACGTTGGCAACATAGAGGAGGTCGCGGCGGGCGTCGAACGCGATCCCTTCCGCGGTCAGGCCGGTCTTCGTCACCGTCGGCCGTGCCGAGACGCGCGCGACGGCGCCGAGCCCTGCGAAATCACGCAGGGTGGCGAAGAAGGTGCCGTCGGGAGCTGCGGCGATCTCATCGCTTCCCGATAGCGGGCGATAGCTGACGCGCCACGGTGCGCGCGTAACGACGGTAAAGGCGCTGCCGTCGTTATCGGTGACGGCGAGCCGACCCTTTGCGGCGGCGAGATCGCTCGGCGAGCCGCCCGTTGCAAGCACTCCGAGCATCGAAAGCGTACGCGCGTCATAGAAGGCGACACCGTCGTCGTAGCACGCCACGGCGATCAAGGTTGCGTTTTTCGGTGGAGCGGGCAGCACCGTTACGGATCGCGCGGCGATCGCGCGGCCGTCGCCGGCGACGACCTGCGCGCTTCCCGGGGCGAGCAACGAAAGATAACGCAAGCCTCCGTTCGTCTTCGAGATGCGTGCGGGGCCGAGAACCGACCACGCGGCATTTGGCGCAAGGCCGACCGCCGTGAGTGCGATGCGGCTCCCGACAAAATAGGGAAGCGGAGCGAACGAAATTTTCGCCGGGACGAAGCTGCCGACTCGCGGCAGCCAGATCGAACCGAGGAGAGCCGCCGTTGCAGCGCATGCGAGAAGGGTCGTGCGAAACGGTTTCATCGGATGCCTTTGCGGCGCAGCGTCTCAACGCGCTCGAGGGAGGCGAGTGCGTCGCTGCTCGGTGCGAGTTCGCCGCTCTCCGTGCGAGGGAGATCGATCGCGAAGGCAACGATCGGCTGTTGCGGGCTGCTCGCGGTGAGGATCGCTCCGTCGGGATCGATGGCGAAAATCTCTGCTGAGGGGCGATGGGCGATGATGGCGTAGCAGCGTAGTTCGGCGCATCGCGCGCGCGCGATGCGTTCGCACCACGTTCGTTCGATATCGCTCGCGCAGCGCAAGATCCGCATGCCGTGCAATCGTGCCTCTACCAGTGCGAGCGGCGATGCCAGCGCCGCATCGTCGATCTCCCACGCATCGTCGAACGAATCAGGAGCGTCGAGAAAGCGACGCGCCCGCTCGGTTACCAGCGTTTGGTCGTATGCGACGGCGACGCGTCGATGCGGCGGCATCGTCGTGCTCGCCGCGCGCCCGGGAACCGCGAGCGCCCGCGGACGCGTGAAGGCATGCGGCGCGCCGATTTCGACGGTTGCCGAGATCGCTTCCTCATCGCGCTCCGAAGCCCGAGCGAGGATCGAACCGTTCGCGTCGAGGATCGCGCTCTTTCCGCAATAGCGTGCGATACCGGCCTCACCCCCCACTTTGTTCGCGGCGACGAAGGGTACGTGGTTCTCGCGGGCGCGCACGAAGGCCAGCAAATCCGCCTGGAGGTTCTCCAGCGCGGCGGAATCTCGCCCGCTGGTTACCCACGCGGTCGGCATGGCGAGGATCTGCGCGCCGCGGTCGACGAGCGTCGCCGCGATGCTCGGGATACGGCCGTCGGCGCAGATCATGGCGCCGATCTTGCCCAGCGACGAATCGAGCGGTTCGATACGTTCTCCTGGAGTGAACCAACGGCGATCGAAGTGCCAGAGAAAGATCTTGTCGGCGTGACCGGCAAGGCTCCCGTCACGGTCGATCAACAGTGCCGCATTCATGCGACGTGCAGCTTCGATGCGAACGAAGCCGACGAGAATCGCGCTGCCGAAGTGCCGCGCCAGCGCCGCGAGCTCCCCGACCGCTCGATCGATCTCGCCCGGCTCGACCGGCTCCTCGCCGAGAATATAGCCGGGGATCGTCGCTTCGGGCAGAACGAGAAGATCGGGCTTTCCTGCCAGCGAGCGCTCGACCGCCTTGCGTATTGCGGGCCAACGGCCTGGAAAATCGGAGCGGTCGTGTGCTTGCAACTGGAGTGCGGCGACCCGCAATTGGGAACTCATCGTGCAAGGGTTCGACGCCCTCTCATCGCTAACCTCAAGGATGCAACTCGCCGCAGCAGCTGCGGCGCGCAATCTCCCTCGACGACATGGAGACAAGGAGTAACGTGAAGATCTCTTTCCTTACCGGCGGAATCGTGCTTGCGAGTGCGGTCGCCCTTCTCGGTAGCGCTACCGCGCGAGCTGCCGAGCACCCCTGCGCGGAGAAGCCGAGCAAATGGCAGCGAACGGAGTGCCGCGAGATGGTTCGCTCGGCGCCGGGCGATCAATACTTCGGTCGGCTGAAGATGAGTTATCTCGGCATCAACAATACCTTTCGCGATGACGCCATTCGCGCCGGGGCCTATACCACGAATACCGGCTTGATATCGTCGGTGAATTTCGCTGATGAGGCGCTCCGCGATTGGGCGCATCGTTATCCCGGCGATCCGCAACTTGCGCGAAGCTACTTTCTCGCGATTCAAGCGATGAGCAAAATCTACGTGAAGCCGGAGCAAGAGCGGGCCTATCACTATATGCTGGCGCTGGTGAAGAAGTTTCCGCACACCTACTTCGGCAAAGTGATGAAAGAGAGCTTAGCGCGCGGCTTTACCGAGCATTGGTATGCGGCGCCGCAGCCGTGCGGCAGTACCGGGGTTACTTCGCCGCTCGCAACGCCCTCCGATCCGCATCTCCACATCGATCTCCTCGCGTCGCCGTGCATTCCGGTGCCCGCGCCTTCGAGCTCGCCGACGCCGTAACCGGTTCACCGGCGGGAACAAAAAAATCGAGCCCCCGTCTTTCGACGGGAGCTCGATTTTTTTGTTCGTCTGCGACGAGTCGCTTAGAACTTGATACCGAGACCGATATACGGGCCGTTCTCGGTGAAGCCCGACGGCGCGTTTTGTTTCACCGTGCCGCGGTCGCCCTGGAAGCCGAGATCGATGAACAGCGGGCTCTTGAGGAACGAGTAGGTTGCGCCCAACTCGTACCGCAGGATGCTGTAGGAGACCGTTCCGTTGAAGGACGCACTGCTGTAGTTTGTCTTCACGGTCGGGTAATCCCAGAGGCTGCCATAGATCGAGAACTGCTTGTTCAGGCTGGGGAGCTTCTCGATGCCGAAACCGACGCCGTTGAAGCGGCCGTAGCCGTAGTTGTTCGTACGAACCATGTAGCCGACACCGATGTAGATGTGCGGATTCGCTACCCGGAGGCCGAGACGCGCATCGGCAGTGTAGTCACTGGCGGTGAACGCAGGCACGAAGTAGGAACCGGTGCCGCCGATACCCGTGACGCAGCCGACATCGCCGGCGACGCCGAGGTTGCTGCAGCTGTTGTTCGCCGGGGTGTAGTTCAACGGCGTGTTGACGCCCTGGTTATGCGGGTAGTTGAACTGCCGGTAGTCGCCTTCGATCATCCAGGGGAGATTGAAGAGATTGAACTCGGCGGCGCCACGGACCGCATACGAGAACGGGCTGGTCTTGCCGGTGTTACCCGGGCTGAACTCGTTGTAGATCTTCGGTGAGATCAAGTAATCGCCGACGATGAAACGATCCTGGTACGGTGCAACGACCGGAGCCGGGGTCGGGGTCGGCGGAGGCGTTGCCGGAGCGGCCGTCGGCGGAGCCGGCGGTGCGGTCGGCGGAGCCGGCGGCGGGGTCGGCGGGATGTACCGCACGACGACG
>JAJYRI010000024.1 GCA_021794175.1 bacterium | reverse complement strand
GAACGTCAGGGCCCCGGGCCCAGCTTCATCGACGGCGCTGACGGTGAGGATCTCTACCTCGGCGTCACCGATAACCGTACCGCCCAGGCGCCGGGCGATCTCGCCGAGCTTCCCGAGCACTGCGGTTACGAACCTGAGGGTTTCGGCGAAGCCGTATCGGTAATGCCGAGAACTTTTTCCACGTCGGCGGTGATATCGGTTCCGCCGTAACCCACGCCTTCGCGCGTCAGCACGAGTTTCAGGTTCTTTTTCGCCGCAACTTTCGCCGCAGCAGCGCGAATCTGATCGGTGAGTTGCACCGTCAACGCGCCGTATTTCTTCTGCAGCGCGGCGACTTGGCTTGCCTTCTGAGCGTTGCTCGCTTTACTTGCAGCGATGCGCTGCTCGTCGGCGTACAGGTGGTTCTGATCGGTCTGGAACTCGGTCCAGTTCGTCGTGATGCGATTGATATCGACGAGCCCGATGGGGCTCGACGACGCGCATCCGACGATGCTGATGAGTCCGGCAAGTGCGATAATGCTCTTCTTCACGTTCCTGTGCTCTTGAGAGAGGAGATAACATCTCCGGTGAGGTCGTAGCCGCCCGGATGTGCGATGGGGTCGAGGAGGACGACGGAAAACCCGTCACGTTTGGCGATGCGCCGCGCTGCGGCCGCGATCTGATCTTCGATCTTTTTGTAGAGGTCGCCGCGCTCTTTTGCGAGCTGATCCCGCTGCTGCTTCGCAGCGCCGACGGCACCGACATCGACGCCGTTGAGCGCTTCGTACTGCGCCTCGAGGTCGCTGCGCGTTTGGTCGAACTGGTTGGATATCTTCGTGAGATCGGCTTGATAACGCTGCTGCAGGTTGGAGGCGATCTGTTCGAGCTGCGCCTTCGTCGCCGCCGGTAAATTTGCCGGCAAGCGCGGGCCCGAGAGCGCCGCCAACTGCTGCGAAACTTGCTGCTGACGTGCCTGGAGTTGCGTTTGCGTCTGCGCCTGAAGCGTTGTTGCGTGCGCGCGAATCTGCTTCATGATCCCGGCCTGCAGCTGGTTCTGGTAGGCTTGAAGCTCTTTCTGATGGCGCGCGCGCATTGCATCGACCTGTGATTTCTCGTTCTGGTCGATCGCCTTGAGCTGCGCCGTAATGGACTTCCGCTGCGCGTCGTCGAGGGCGAGATTGTTGAGCTTCGTCTGCAACGCTAGGCGTTGGTTTGCATCCTGTTGCGAGAGCCGCAACGAGAGATCCGACTCCTCGCGAGCGTACTGCGCGGCGCGCGTTTGAAAGCGCCCCTGCGCCTGTTCGTGCAAGCGGTTTTCCAGCGCGCCCATCGTCGCCTGTCCTTGCTCGACGACCGATTTTTGATAGCTCTGCAGATCGCTCGCTGCCGATTTTTCGATTGCTTGCGCTTGCGCCGCCGAGGAGATCAGCGGTGCCGATTCGTACGCTTGCGCGGCGGCGTTGAGCCCCGCCGAACGGAGCGCCGCGGCGACCTCGGTACGCTCTTCCTTCGCAAAACGGCCCTGGAGCGCCGCTACCGCCTGCGAGCTCTGCTGCTCGGCCTGCGCGAGCTGCGCTTTGATGCTCGCGATATCGGCTTTCATCTCTTGCGGAGATTTCGGCACCATCGGCACGGCAGCGGAAAGATCGATCGCGGCGATCGCCGCATCGAGATCTTGAAGTTGCGCATAGAGCGGATGCGCCTTCGTCGCTTTGTTGGTGTTGACGTAGGCGATGCCGCGAATATTGGGCGAAGAAACATCGACGTGGCTGCAGGCAACCACGCCGACCAGAAGCACGCCCGCGAGAAGTCTAGTGATTGAGGCCATTCCTCACATCTTGCGTGATGTCCGTGCCGCCGAAAACGATATCGCCCTTATCGACGACGACGAGCAGATGTTTCTTCTCGGCGATCGTTGCGGTAATCGCGCGCACCTTTGAGACCAGCGGCTTGAGCAACGTGTTCTGTTCGTCGGCGAGAACTTTGTTGAACTCCACCGAGATCTGCTGCTTCTCGGCGCTCGTGGTCGCCTTCTGCATTTTCGCGGCATAAATCGCGCGCTGCTGCTGAGCATACTTTGCAAACGCATCGTTGGCGGCTTTTACTCTCGGGAGCCCGTTATCGAGCACGCTCTGATCCACGTAGCCGATCGGCGAAGGCGGCGGGGTCGCCGTTACCGGCGGAATCGCCTGGGTGCCGGTCACTAAGTTGAGGACGTCGGTCGTGATATCTTGGCCGCCGTATACGACGATGTGCCGATCGACGACGACGGCGAGCTTGCGCTTGGCGCTGACGGCGGCGAGCGCGAGCTGCACGCGCTGGAGCAACGGCCCGAGAATCTCGTTCTGCTTGTCATTAAAGCGCTGCGAAAACTCAAGTTGAATTTGCTGGCGCTGTGCGTCGTTCTTCGCGTTCTTCATCTGCGCGGCTTCCTGTTGCTGCATCTGCGAGGCAATCCCGGTGAGCTGCCGGTTCGCGCTGACGAATGCCGGCAACGAAGCGATCGCCGATTGAGCGATCGTCCCGACGTCGGTCAGGTCGTCGGCGATCGCCGAGGGGGCGATGAAGACGCCGACCGCGCAAAGAAGTGCGACGATTGCGAGTATGCGGTGTTTCATGATGTCCTTCTCGAAGTCCTAATGACGAGCGGTGCTAGAAAGCTTCGCCGAGGCCGAAGCTGGTGTGGAACCCGTTGACGCCCCTCGCAAAATCGATGCGTACGACGCGGTTGCCGAGTTGCGGAACGTTGAAGCGGACGCCGAGCCCATAGTCGGAACGAAGCGTCCAATCTCCGGGATAACTCGTAATCCGGTTGGTATACGGGTCGAGGATCGGCGACGCGCCGCGGATGCGGAACGCGCCCTGGTCGACGAACGCCGCCAGAATGAGGTTGCGATCGATACTTAACGGCTGCCGGAACTCCGCTTGGAAGAGCCCCGCGTCGGTACCGTAGAAGATTTGATTGTAGCCGCGCAACGTTTGATCGGTGAAGCTAAAGAGGTTGCTGGGCGGAATCGCTCCGGTCGAAAGTTCGCCGAGGAAATGCAACCCGATCGTCGCCGTGCGACGAACCGGGATGAATTTCGCGATATCGAGCACGCTCTGCGTGAAGGTAAAGCTCGATCCGATCGACGGGGAAGAGAACGTCTCGGTGAAGTTCGCATTGACGCCGCGGCGCGGTTCGATGTAATCGTCGAGCGTTAGCGTTGATGCGCCGAGCGAGAGCGTATCGAGACGATACGGCGCGCCGGTGTTGACGTTGGCGATCGACGTTGCCGAGACGCCGAGGGTATTGGTGGCATTGAGGTTGAGGTTGCTCAACGGGCTCGGAGTCGCGCCGACGAAGACGTTGGGTTGCACGTTCGACTGGAAGTAATACGGCGAGCCGACCGTCGTGCTGTAACGAATCGTCTGCGCGCCGACGCCCGCGGTGATCTGCGTGAAGTCGTTGAGTCGACGCCCCACTTGAAGGGCACCGCCGAGCGCGCTATTGGTATTCGTCGCGGCGACGCCGGAGATCGACGAGACGCCGAGCGAGGGATAGAGCGTCACCGGAATCGGCTGCGGGGTTGCGCCGACCGTCGGCGTGATCGCCGAGAACGATGTCTGCGAGACGGCATAGACCGGGTAGTAATAGGTTGAGGAGTTACTAAAGAGCGATCCGGAGAGACTGTATTTCTGCGACTTCGTGGTGTTGCCGACGTAGGGAATCGTGACCGACGCCTGGATCGACGAGGTACGAATACTGCGCTGGAACTGCACGCCGACGCCATTGCCGGTGCCGTGCAGGTTGTTATCTTGGTAGCCGAGATCGCCGTAGAGTCCCTGGCCGTTGATGCCGCCGGAGTAACCGAAACCGATCTGCGCTTGGGCGGTCTTCTGTTCGGTGACCTTCCAAACGACGGTGACGTCTTCGGGGTGTTTGGGGTCGGGGCCCGGCTTGACGTCGGGCGTGACGTTCGAGAAGAACTGCGTGTTCTGCAAGCGCTGGAGATCGTACTTAATCGCCGCGCGCGTGAGCAACATCCCGGGACGCAGACGCAACTGACGACGGATGACCGCGTCTTTCGTCTTCGTGTTCCCGGTGATCTCGACCGCGGCGACGCGCGCGACGTACACGTCGTACTTCACGTCGGCGGTATCGTTCTTCAGATCGATCGACGACGGCTCGATGCCGCCGACGAAGTTCCCGACGAAGAGCGAGTACTTTTTGTAGAGCGCCGAGATCGCTTTGTAATCTTTTTCGCGCAGCGCGTCGGAGTAAATGACGCCCGGCTTCACGTTGAGTTTCGAAAGAATCAACTGCGGCGGAATGACCGGGTCTCCGCCGATAATCACTTTGCGGATCGTCAAGCCTTCCTGAACCGTCAGCGTGAGCGCGCCGGTCTTCGGATCGAGGTTGACGTCTTTAATGTGCGTCGGCAACTGGCCGCCGTAGCCGATGCGTTCGTAATAGCTGTTGATCTTGAGCAAGTCCGAGCGCAGGGTGTTGCCGTTGAAGACCTGCCCCGGCGCGCTATCCATCAGCGCGAGCAGCGTATCGGTCGGAACGTTCTTGTTGCCGACGAAAGTTATCTTCGAGATGACCGGGTTCTCGACGACGCGATAAGTAATCGCGACGCCGCCGGGGCGCAGCCGAATGAGCGGTGGCGCGATCGCCGAGAAGTATCCCAGCGCGTTGATGCGCGCGAGGTCGCCCTGCACGATCTTCGGATCGTAGGTCTCGCCGGGGCGCGCTTGCACGACCGCCATAATCTCCGAGGTTGGGACGTGGAGATTCCCCGTGACGTCGACCGAAACGATTTTCGGCGTGACGGCGGAGGAAGCGTTCGGCGGTGCGAGCATCGCAACGATCGCCGTCAGCGCGACCAGCGCGCTAGCGGCTCTCCAGAGTGCGCGGTGCGCACGCCGAAAACGGACATTCATAGAAAGCGCAATCCCTCGATCTTGAGTGTGGCCGGGGATGCCCGGCCAACGGGGAACGGCAAATCGCCGAACCCAGGGCTAAGAGCGCTCGATTCGCCCAAGCCCCCCTCGCTCCTTGCCAAGCGACCGCCGAGGCGGCGATTCCCTACGGCTTCGGGGCCGCAGAAAAAGAGTACCCTCCTGCTCCCGGTCGATCCCTACCGCGGGCACGATACGACGGCGATGCTCGACAGGCGAAGCCCCGCAGCGAGCCGAGAGGTAGCCACGAGAGACCCGCCTTTCCCCGGGGGCCGGGTGGCGAGCACTATCTTGCCGTTGCCGGCTACGGAAAAGGTCGTCGATGCCGTCGACGACTTCGGGACGATCGCAAAGCGCTTCGAGGTCGCCCGCGCTCCCTCGGGCATCTCGCCCGCGCCCCCTACGGCCGTAATTCAAGCGTGAAACTGAAACCGTTGGTGCCGTTGAGCGCGACCCCGACGGGCAACGCCGAGCCGTAGTACAACAGGTTCGAACCGGTTCCGAACGTCGTGTTGAGCAATTGCGGCGAGCCGATCACGGTAAAGAACGTCAGGCTTGCGACGGTGCGACGACTCGGCACGAATTGCAGCGATACCGACTGTCGCGTGATCGTTCCGAAACTCGTCGAATACGCAACGCTGAATTTTTTGCCGAGTATTCGCTGCGCGGTCACCGCGACGCCGCCGGTATAACTGAGATTCAAGCTGAGATCGCTGAGCCCGAGCCCGCGCCCGAGCGCGCTTTCGATCGGTCCGAGCAACGCCGACGAAAATTGTGCGTTGAGCAGATTGAACGCTTCTTCGCCGACCGACGGTGCCGCCGAGCTCACGCCGAACGATTGCGCGGAACCGACGACGCCGCCGAACGGTGCGATCAACGCGAGAATTTGCTCGCGCGGATAACTCGGCTCCGAACTGAGTTGCACGTCGAGCGCGTCGAGTGGACCGCGCACCGCGATGCTGACTTTCGCGCTTCCGAACGGGTTGCGGGCGCGATTGGGGTCGGGGTTACTGACTTGTGCCGATGCCGATGCGGTCAACATCGGCATCACGCCGTTGCTCGCTTGAAAGCGCAGCGTCGCATCGTCGACGCGGAACGATCGATCGAAATACACCAGCGATCCGCCGGTGGAGATAAATCGCCCCTGTAGCGTCGGCGACCGCAGCGTCCCGGCAAGTTTGGCGCTGCCCGTCGCGCCGATATCGAGCCCCGCGCCGTAGCCGCTGCCGCGAACGCGCACCCCGGGGCCGAGCGCGATATCGACGTCGAAAGCGAGATCGAACGGCAGATGCCCGCTTGCGAGCCCCGATGCGCCGGCGAACGCCATGAACGGCAGCACGCCGTCACGCAACGTCGCCGTGCCGCTTACCGTCGCGAGCGATCCGCTCTGCCCGGCGAGGCGCAAATCGGCATCGAGCGTACCGCCGCCGAAGACCGAGGAGGAGAGCGTCGCTCCGAGCGCCTGCACTTGCGCCTGGTAGCGCAGCGCGCCGCCGGTGCCGATCGTCAGCGTCCCCGTACCGAGCAGTCGGCCCGGCCCGGCGAACGCGCTCAGCCCGACGAGCTGCGCATGCTTGCGCCCGAAGAGCAGCGTGCCGGTGATCCCGGTGAGGGGGACGCGCTCGAGGTCGCTCTGGTAGGTACCGTCGCGGAGGGTGAAGCGCCCGGCGAGCGTCGGGTCGCCGAGCCGCCCGGCGAGCTGCCCGACGCCGTCGATCCGCCCGCCGAGCTCGGTGGCGTTTCCGAGAAAGCGCGCCGCGAGCCCGGGGTCGAGGTCGCTCACCGTCAGCGAGGCATCGACCGGGGCGGTGCCCGGCCCGATGCCAAACGGCCGCAGGCGAATCGGCAACGCTCCGGAGAGATCGACGCGGCCGCGGGTGAAGCGGGCGCCCGCGTTCTGCAGCTCGAGCCGGCCGTCGGCGTAGGCGAGCGACCCGAAGAGGCTCGGCACGCGCACCCCATCGATGCTGACGGCGCGGCCATCGAAGCCGGCGCGCAGACGGAGATGGCGCCGGCTGCCCGCGACGGTGAAGGTGCTCTCGAAGCTCCCGGTTACCGGGACGCTGCGATGCGCGAGCCGCAACACGACGCCCGCGATATCGTTCGAGCTCGCCGAGCCTTGCAGCGCGATCGGTGCATCGGCGGCGACGCCGAAGCTCCCACTCGCGCGCGCGTCGAGCCCCGGCGCGGCGAGCTCGACGCCCTGAAGCTCGACATTGCTGCCGTCGCTGCGCCCGGCGAGGGTGAGTTTCTCGATCGGGAAGCCGAAGAGCGTGCCCGCGCGCAGCGCCGCGTTACCTTGGGCGCGAACGTGCGGGTAGGAGCCCTGAAGCGTCAGCGTCGCATCGACCTGCCCGGTCGCGGGGATCCGCGGCAGATCGAGCACCGCGATCCAGGTGGCGAGATCGAGCCCGCTCAGCGTCGCGCGCAGATCGTACCGTGCATGCAGCAGTCCCGAGCGCCAGTTCGGCGCCGGGTGCGCGGCGACGCTCCCGGTCGCGGTGAGCGCACCGAAGGGCCCGGCATCGCTGACCACCCCGGAAACGACGTTGCGCGCGCTACTCCAGTGCCCGGCCGCCGCCCCGAGCGTGAGGTTGCGCACGCGCAGGCCGACGACCGAGAAGCGCCCTTGCGAGCCGAGCGCACGTGCATCGCTGCGAAGGTCGAAGGCAACGCTCCCGCGCCCGGCGAGGGTATCGCCGGTATCGAAAAGATCGTCGAAATCTTCGAGATCGGCGTTCCGGGCGCTCAGCGCGAGCCGCGCGCCCGCTGTGCCGTAGGCAGCGTCGGCGCGCGCCGCCGTCGAGCCGACGAGCAGGCGCCCGCCCGCGAGTGCGATGCGCTGCGGCGCGAGCGTGATGCTGCCGCTCGCGCGGCGGATGCCCTGCCCGTTGAAATGGAGTCCGAGCCCGGTGAGATCGGCATCGGCCAGCGGCGATTTCAACGAACCGCCGAGCGTGAACGGCCCGGAGACCACCCCTCCGACCGGCGGGTGGAGAATCGCGAAGGCGTCGAGCAATGGGGCGATCGGCGCCGCCGCGATGCTGCCGTGCGCCGCGATGCGCGGATTCGCGCCGCCGATCCCCCGCAGCGAGCCGGCGATCGAGCCGACCGCGCCGGAGAGCTCACCGGTCGCCCGAGCGAGCGCGAGGTTGCCGTTTCCGTAGCGCAGATCGCCGACCGCCCCGATGGTGAAGCGCCCGCTTCGCGCCCCCGAGAGCACCACGCCACCGCTATAACTCAGCGCCTTCCCGTCGAAACCGAGCTCGCCGCGCGCCCCGATCCGCCCGGAATCGAGCGGCAACCCAAAACGCCGGAATGGCCCGGCGGCGATCTGCGAGGCGACGATCGAGAGCGCATCGCTTCCGGGGCCGAGCGCGAGCGTCCCCGAGCCGAAGGCGCGCCCACCGGCGAACTCGGCGGCGAGGCCGTGCACCGTGAGTTCGCTGCCGTTGTAGGCGACCGAGCCCGCCAGCCGCGTCACCGGAACGCCGTCGACCGCAAGCCCCTCCCCGCGCATTCCGGAGCTGCCGACCTCGAGTGAACCCGGCGCGAGCGCGAGCGAGATCGGCCCGCTCAGCGCACCATGCAAGCTGAGCCCCGGCGGAAACGGAAGTCGCCCCGGACGAATCCGCGCCGCGCCGACGACGACGACGCGCTGCGTTTCGAGCGCGCCGCGACCGGAAAAGCTGCCCCAGGAGCCGTTCGCCGCGATTGCGCCCAGCGCGATCTCCGGCAGCGCTCCCGCCGACGAGAAACGCAGCCCCGCGAACGGGACCCCGGCGAGCGTCAACCCTTGAAACGCGGCGCTGCCGACGAGCACGCGCCCGGGACCGCCGCCGAGCAGATCGAGCCGTGCAAGATGTCCGGAGAACGGCGGCAGCAGCGGAGCCCCAAGCGGCGATGGCAGCGCGGGAAGCTGGAGATCGAGCGAGCGGGCGCGCACCCAGAGGACGCCCGCGCCGTGCGGCGGGCGAGCGTAAGCGCCGAGAAGCGAGGCTCCGCCGCGCTGGAACCAGACCGGAGCGATCGAGCCGGCGCCGCTGCTCTGCAGCGCGATCAACGCCCCCGCGCGCCGCGCGTCGTTGCGCGCGAGCACGCTGCCCCACGCTCCGAAAGCAGCCCCTCGCCCGAGAACGGCGAGTTCGAGGCGGAGCGGCTCGCGCCCGAGGAGCTCGCCGACGACGGGAAGATCGGCGGCGTTGCCGTCGCCGTGAACGAGGAGATCGCTGCGCACCGGCTCGCCGGTACGGATGATGCCGTTCAGCGAGAGCTGCAGGTTCCCGTACGTGGCATGCGCCCGAGCGATCGCGAGCCGCCCGTCGGAGTAGATCGCGTGCGCCCCGAGCCGCCCGGCCGCATAGCTGCCGTAGCGCATCTTTGCCGCGCGAACCCGGAGACGGAGTACCGGGGCATCGACGCGCCCTTCGGCGAGCGCGCCGAAATCGAGCTCTCCGTGGAGCGGTTGGCCGCGCAGCCAGCTCAGCGCCTTCGCAAGCGCCTCGGTACGCCCGCTCCCCGAGAACGCGATATGCAGTTGCGGCGCCCCCCAATCGAAGATGCTGCCGGTCGCGGCGATAGGAATCCCCGCGAGATCGCCCGTGATATGCCCGAGATAGAGCCCGCCCTCGCGCAGCGCGACCGGGCCCGCGAGCCCTTCAACCGGCAGGTCGAGCCCGGGAAGTTGGATCGATCCGCCGAGGAGCCGGGCCTGCAGATCGAGGTGGTAGCGGCCGCGAGCGCCGATCGCGTAGAGCGTCGCCCGGAGATCTTCGGCTGCGCCGGCACGCAACTGCACGCTCGAACCGGGGCCGAGCAAGACGCGCAGCGCGGTAGCGAGCGGTACGGAGCGCGCGGCGAGCCGGTAGCGCGCGAGGTGGAGCCCTGCGTCGGCGCCGCCGACGAGCGAGAAGCGCGAGCCTCCGGGGCCGAGCATGCGGCCGCTCGCGCGCAGCGTGCTGCGCCCGGCGGAATCGAAGCTCCCGGTTGCGTCGATCGAACCGACACGGACCGCATCGCCGAGCGTATCGGCGAAACGCAGCGAAGCATCGCGCACGCGCACCTGCAGCGCGAGCGGGACGCGGTTCGGCGGCTGCGGGTAGCTCGGGGTCGCGAACGCCAGGTGCGGCAGCGCGAAGCGGCCGTCGGGGAGCCGAACGACGGCGATCCGCGCGCCGTCGATCTCGAGGCTGTGGATACCGAACCGATGGCGGCTGCCCGGCAAGAGATCGCGGAAGCGAAAGCCGACCCGCAGGTCGGCGATCCGCGCGACGAGCGTGCCCGCTTGCGTGAAGCGGAGATCGTGGAGATCGAAGCTCGTGCCGGCGCGCTCGATCGAGGCGATGCGCAGGTTCCCGCCCAGCGCGAGCGAGCCGAGCGCCTCGATTCCCATGCGCGCCAGCACCGCGCCGCGCGCGACGGCGAGAGCGATGAGAAGGAGGATGGCCGCCGCGGACACGGCGAGTCGCGTGCGCATTCTTCCTCCCACTATGCGCCCCGAGAGAGCGCAGCCCCCGCCGCCGGAGCGGTTCTTAGAGGTCGAGCGCCTTTACGTTTTTCGCGTACTCGAAAATATATTGCTTGCGCGACTCGACTTTATCGCCCATCAGATCGACGAAGATCTGCTCGGCTTCGACGGCATCTTCGACCGCGATGCGGACGAGCCGACGGTGTTCGGGCTCCATCGTGGTCTCGGCGAGCTGCTCGGCATCCATTTCGCCCAAGCCCTTATATTGCTGCACGGTGAAATCTTTGGGATCGGCACCGTCGAAGATGTCGCGAAGCTCGGCTTCGTTAAACGCCCACCATTGTTTTTTGCCCTTGCGAACGCCGTAGAGCGGCGGCTGCGCGATATACACGTAACCCTGCTCGATGAGCGGTTTCATCTGGCGGTAGAAGAACGTCAGCAGCAGCGTGCGGATGTGCGAACCGTCGACGTCGGCATCGGTCATGATGATGACTTTGTGATAGCGGAGTTTGCCGACATCGAATTCGTCGCCGAAACCGGTGCCCAACGCGGTAATCATCGTCCGAATCTCTTCGTTCGAAAGCACTTTATCCAAGCGCGCTTTTTCGACGTTGATGATCTTTCCGCGAAGCGGAAGAATCGCTTGTTTGTCGGGGTCGCGCCCGCCCTTCGCCGTGCCGCCGGCGGAATCGCCTTCGACTAAGAAGATCTCGCTTTCGCGCGGATCTTGATTTTTGCAGTCGACGAGTTTCCCGGGAAGCCCCGAACCTTCGAGCGCGTTCTTGCGCCGCGATAGGTCGCGCGCTTTCTTCGCCGCTTCGCGAGCGCGCGAGGCCTGCATGCATTTGTCGATGATCGCGCGCGACGCCTTCGGGTTCTCTTCGAAGAAAAACTCGAGCCGTTCGTTGAGGAGACCGTAGACGATGCTGCGCACCTTGGCGTTACCGAGTTTGGTTTTCGTCTGTCCTTCGAACTGCGGCTCCGCGAGCTTCACCGAGACGACTGCGGTGAGCCCTTCCATGCAATCGTCGGTGGAAAGGTTGCCGTCGGAATCCTTGAGGATGCTACGCTTGCGCGCCGACGCGTTGACCGCGTTGGTGATCGCGGTGCGGAAGCCGAGCAGATGCATGCCGCCTTCGATGGTGTTGATATTGTTTGCGTAGGAGAAAATCTGCTCGCTGTAGCTGTCGGTGTATTGCAGCGCAACTTCGATATCGACGCCGTCGCGTTCGTGGTGGACCGCGATGATCTCGTGGAGCGCGTCTTTCTTTTCGTTGAGGTACTTGACGAACTCGACGATGCCGCCTTCGTATTTATAGGTTCGCTCGCGTACCTGTTCGCCGCGCTCGTCGCGCAGCGTTATCTGCAGGCCGCGATTGAGAAAGGCGAGTTCGCGTAAGCGCTTCTGCAGCACGTCCCAGTGGAAATCGCCGGTCTCGAAGATCTCCATGTCCGGCTTGAACTGCTGATAGGTGCCGGTGCGATCGGTCTTGCCGACCTTTTTCATTTTCTGCGAGGTAACGCCGCGTTCGAATCGCAATTCGTAGATGTGGCCGTCGCGATAGACGCGCGTCAGCATCCACTCCGAGAGCGCGTTGACGACCGAGATGCCCACGCCGTGAAGGCCGCCCGAGACTTTGTATCCGCCCTTACCGAATTTACCGCCGGCGTGCAGCACCGTCATCACGACTTCCGCTGCCGGCAACCCCTCTTCGGCATGAATGTCGACCGGGATTCCGCGCCCGTCATCTTCCACCGAGCACGAACCGTCGCGATAGAGCGTTACAGCGACGTTTTTTGCATAGCCCGCGAGCGCTTCGTCGACCGAGTTATCGACCGCTTCATAGACGAGCTGGTGCAAGCCGCGTTCGTTGGTATTGCCGATGTACATGCCCGGGCGCTTGCGCACGGCTTCGAGCCCGCGCAATACCTCGATCTGTTCGCCGGTATAATCTGTTGCCATAACCTATCTTGTCGTTTCAGTTCCAAAGAGTCGAGCGTACAATTCGTCCCCGAACTCGTTTCGCAACGTCGCGGGAGCGAGTTCGTCGGGCACGCGGCCGGTCTTGAGGGCGACGAACGCAAGTGCGACCGCCCGCTCCCGATCCGCGATGGGAGTCCCGCGCCCTCGCGTGAGCCGATTGACGATATCTCCCCAACGGCGCAACAACTCGCGGCGCACGCTGGAAAAGTCCTCACGCGTCAGCCCGGTTACCGCGACGTGCGCGCGCTCGAAACTCATCCACGGCTCATCGAAGAGCAGGCGGGCGAGCGTTCGGGTGCGCTGCTCGCTGGTGGCGAGCGTGCAGAGGACGCAGGTCGTCCCGGCGTGGGGCGCGACGAGCGCTCCACATCGACTGCATGCTTTCCACCCGAGGGCGGCTTTTGCCCGCCGGTCGGCCTCGATTTCGGCGCGGAGACGAGCGAGCGCCTCTTTGGCATCCTTGCTTGGAGCGCGGGGTTCGCGCGGCGCGGATCGCGCGTTGGCCGGGCCCGCTGCCCCCGACGCCCCCGGCTCCAGGCGTCCCTTGCGCCCCGGGATACGCCCGACGCGATAGATCAGGCGTTCGACCTCGTAGCCGTGCACGCCGATCTGCTTGAGGATCGCTTCTTCGAGCCACGCCAGGTTGGCGATCCAGCCGTTCGAGCTGGCGACGATGGTGAGCTCCCCGCCGGCGAAGGCGCGCGGATAGGTGTGCCCGGCAAGGGCCATCCCGACGATCTCCCCCCAGTGCGTCTGCAGGATCCCGAGCGGGTCGCCGATCGGGGTGCCGAGGTCGATGCCGCGCAACGCCTCGCCGAGCGCCGTAAACTTCATGCGATGCGCTCGACCTGCGCGTTCTCGATCGAGAATGCGGCCGCGTCGGGTAGACTGCGCTCGAGATGGGTCGCGGTGACGAAGGCCTGCTCGAAGCCGCCGAGCCCTTCGAGGAAGCGGCGGGCACGATCGGGGTCGAGTTCGGAGAGCACGTCGTCGAGCAGTAAGAGCGGAGCCTCCCCGGTCGCCGCTGCCATCGCTCGATATTCGGCGATCTTCAACGCCAGCAGTGCGGTGCGGTGTTGCCCTTGCGAACCGTACTCCGCGAGCGAACGACCGTCGAGGGCGAGCGTGAGATCGTCGCGATGCGGCCCGACCAGCGCGATGCCGCGCGCGCGTTCGCGCGGACGCGCCGCAACAAGCGCGCGCTCGAAGCGTTCGCGCAGCGCGGCTTCATCGTCGCCGACTTCGTACCCGATCGCGCTGCTATAGCTCAGTTCGAGCTCTTCGCCGGCGCTCCAACGCAGGTGCTCGGCGCGCGCGTGCGGCCCGAGCGCCTGCACGTACTGCGCGCGCGCGAGCGTCATGCGCGCGCCGCGCTCGACCATCGTGCGATCGTAGATCGCGAAGAGCTCTTCGTCGTAGGGCGGGCCGGCGCGAAGCAACGCGTTTTTCTGCCGTAGGGTACGCGTATACATCGCGAGTGCGGTGTAGTAGTTCGGTTGCTCTTGCGCCAAAGCGAGATTGAGAAACGCGCGTCGCAACCCCGGCGCACCGACGACCAATGCCAGATCGGCGGGAGCAAAACTCACCACCCGAAGTTTGCCGAGAAAATGCGCGTAGCGCACCGCCCGGCCGTTAATCGTCAGCGTCTTTCGTGTCGTTCGCTCGCCTCGCGCGATCGTGCAGCCGAGCGTGACGTTTCCCGAACGTACGACCGCCTCGGCGCTCACGGCGGCGAGCCCGAATCCCTCGCGGACGATCTCGGCCTCGCGCGAGGTGCGAAACGATTTCCCGGTTCCCAGCAAGCCGATCGCTTCGAGCAGATTGCTTTTCCCTTGCGCGTTTCGCCCGAGGAAAACGTTGAGGCCCGCCTGCGGTTCGATCGTCGCCTCGCCGTAATTGCGGCAATTCGCCAACGTAATGCGCGTGATGCGCATCGCGCTATTGGCGCAACGGCATCAGCACGTAGAGCTGCGACGCACCTTCGGTTGCTTCGGCCGGCGTTAACGCCGCGGGCGAGAGCGGGCCGACGAATTCGATCCGGCATTGCGCGCTCTTTACGTGATTGAGCACTTCGATCATGTAGCGTGCGTTGAATGCAATCGTGAGATCGTCGCCTTCCTGCTCGATTTCGATCTCTTCGTAGGCGTTTCCCGAGCGTTCGGAGTTCGCAGTGACGATCAACGTGTGATTCGAGAGATTCATCTTCACCATCGAAGCGCGGTCGCCGGCAACGAGCTCGGCGCGGCGTAACGCGCCGACGAGCGCGGGAACGCTCGCGGTGATCTTCCGGTCGAACTTCGCGGGAATCACTTGCTGGTAATTGGGATATTGTCCGTCGACTAACCGCACGGTAACCGCGGCGTTTTCGGCGGAGAACTGCAACTGATTATTCTGCGCGCCCAAGACGTTGACGCTGACGCGTTCGGCACCGGAGAGGTTGCGCGCCGTCTCCGCGAGCGCCCGCGACGGAACGATGAAACGTTCGTGCCCGCCGGGCGACTCGTCGAGCGTGGTTTCGTAGCGCGCGAGCCGATACCCATCGGTTGCGACCATCGTTAATTTGTCGCCTTCGATCTCGAGCAGCGTTCCCATCATCACCGCGCCGCGCGCTTCTTCGGTCGCTGCGGCAAAGATAACCGCATCGATGCCTTCGCGCAGACGTTTTCCGGAAAGCGAGAATTGCGCGCCTTTTACCGCGGCCGGCAGCGGCGGGTACTCTTCGCCGGGGAGCGCGTTAAAATCGTAGTTCGTCCGCTCGCACTTCACGCTGACGCGATTGGGCGTTCCGCTGAGATCGAGCTTCGAGGTTTGCGTGAGGTTGGCAAGATAGCCGGCAAAGAGTTTCGCCGGCACGGTGATGCTTCCGGGCTCTTCGATCTCCGCTTTCACCCGTTGCTCGAGCGTCAGCTCGAGGTCGGTCGCACGTACCGAGACCGAGCCGTTGTCGGCTTGGATGAGTACGTTGGAAAGAATCGGCACGGTCGTATGCGCGTTTACGACTTTGCTTGCCGCACCGACGGCGGCCGAGATCTCCTTGGTCTCACAGGATAGCTTCACAGTTACTCACGTCCTCTTGCATGTAAGCCGTCGTTCTTTATTGAGTATATAAGTCGTCGTCGTACCAGTAGAGCGGTGGGGCGTGCGAACAAGTTCGCTTTTTGCCTACGGGGATGCGGCTTTCCATCGCATCGACCGTGTGGGTAAGGCTGCGAGCGGTTCTTCGCAGTTTCCGGCGCTCGTAGCGGCGGTTTTGTTATCCACCTTCGTGCACCGCCCCTGTACGGGGCGCCGTGGAGAGCCCGACGCGGAGAAGAAAGCGGTTAGCGTCGGCATGCGTCGATCAGGCGTTCGACCCGGTTGCGGAACGCTTCGTCGCGCATCATCTGTTCTTTGATTTTATTGCGCGCGTAAATAATGGTGGTGTGATCTTTCTTCCCGAACTCGCGCGCGATCTGGGGGAGCGAACAATTGGTCAGTTGGGTCGCGACGTACATCGCGATCTGCCGGGGCCCGGCGACGCGCGCGTCGCGACGCGGGTGATCGAGCTCTTTGAGGGTTAGGCCGTTCGCGGCCGCCACGACCTCTTTGATCTTCGGAATGGTAACCCGGCTGACCGACGCATCGGCGATGAGGCTCTTGAGCGCCTCGCCGGCGAGTTCGGTGGTGATCGGGGACTTCGTGAGCGAGGCAAAGGCGACGACGCGGATGAGTGCCCCCTCGAGCTCCCGGATATTCGAGGGGATCACGCGGGCGATGAACGAGGTAACCTCGTCGGGAACCGGGATCCGGTCGGTCTGCGCCTTTTTGCGCAGGATCGCTTCGCGCGTCTCGATATCGGGGTTCTGAATATCGGTCAGCAGCCCCCATTCAAAGCGCGAGCGGAGCCGCGATTCAAGCGTCTGGATCTCCTTGGGCGGGCGATCGGAGGAGATGATCAACTGGCGCCCCGATTCGTGGAGCGCGTTGAAGGTGTGGAAGAACTCCTCTTGGGTGGTCTCTTTTCCGGCGAGGAACTGAATATCGTCGATGAGCAACACGTCGACCTGACGATACTTGTTCCGGAATTCCGGCGTTTTGTTATTTTGTAACGCGATGATGAATTCGTTGGTGAATTTCTCGCAGGTAACGTAGACGAGGTTGGCGCCGGGATGATCGAGGAGCACGCGGTGACCGATCGCGTGCATGAGGTGCGTCTTCCCCAACCCGACGCCTCCATAGAGGAAGAGCGGATTGTAGGCGCGCGCCGGCGCCGACGCGACCGCTTGTGCGGCGGCGTGCGCGAAACGGTTGGAGTTGCCGACGACGAACTCTTCGAACGTGTAGCGAACGTTGAGGTTGGCGCTGCGCAACGTGTCGAGGTTGCGTACCGGCGTTACCGCTGCGGCAGGGCTTGGTTCGGCGGCGCCGGCGCTCTGCGCGCGCTCTTCGCGGACCGGGGCGGCGGCCTGCGCGAACTGCGCGATCTCCTCGGGCTCGAGGACGCGAATGCGTAGCGTCACCGCTTCGCCGAAGACACCGCTCAAGGTTTCGACGATCTGCGATTTCAACCGCGTCTCGACCCATTCGCGCGCGAAGCCGGTGTGCACGCCCAACGAGAGCTCGCTTCCGTCGATGGCCAGCAAGTGCATCGGCTTGATCCACATCTCGAAAACGGGCTTCGAAAACGCATCGCGTAACGCAACTAATGCGCTCTCCCAAAGCTCCGTAGAAAACTCCGAGGTGCCGACCGTCAGCGCCATGCCGTTGCTCCTTCACAAGCCTGATTAAGAACGTTATCGATGCCCTAAGGCCGGAGCCTTCGAACATCGGGGTGGGTCTCTCGGCTTGGCTTAATGAGGGCATCTCCCTGCGAAAATATCCACGGAGTTGTGCACTTATCCACAGCCTCTGTTCCGACGCTTTTTCGGTCTTTTTGCCGCCTCTTGCCCACAATCGGGGGATCGCCTCGACGGTGTTGAAAAGCCCGTCATTACAGGCGAATCGGCGTATCCGAAGCACAAAAAAGGCCTCCCTATACACAGCTTTCTCAACAGGTGTGGAGAGCGCCCCTGCTTGACGGACGGGGCTTCCCCTGCCTATACTCCGTAAGCCGTCTGCCGCCCATCGGCGGCCTTTTCAATGTCCCACCTAGGAGCTACAACATTATGAAGCGGACGTACCAGCCGCACAATCGGCGCCGCAAGCGCGTCCACGGGTTCCTCGAGCGCATGCGCACGAAGAACGGCCGCAACGTGCTCGCACGTCGGCGCAAGAAGGGGCGTCACCGCCTCAGCGTCTAGGCGGTAGAGAAGCACCCCGTGCCGATGCGCCGCTACGAGACCCTGAAGCGGCGAGCCGATTTCCATCGTTTGCGCCGCAGCGGCCGACGTGTCGAGACGTCGGCCTTTTCGCTTTTCTCCGATCGCGGCCGCGACGGGGCCTTCCCCGTCGTGGGGATCTCGGTCTCGGGCAGCGTTGGGGGAGCGGTCGTCCGCAACCTCGTCAAACGTCGCCTGGGGGCGGCGATCCAAGCGCGGCTCGCCGAACCGGCTCCGGGCCGGCTCTTGCTCGTCGCCAAGCCGGCGAGCGCCGGCATGAGCTATGCCGAGCTCGAGCGTGCCGTTTTCGAGGCGACCCGATGACGCTCGCGCAGCGCGCCGCGATTGCGGCGATCGCGCTCTATCGGCGCCTCCTCTCGCCGCTTTTCCCGCCGGCCTGCCGTTATACGCCGACCTGTTCGGAGTACGCAACTGAAGCGATCGCTCGCTTCGGAGTGCCGCGGGGAGCCTGGCTCGCTCTGCTCCGGCTTTTGCGCTGCCATCCGTGGCACGCCTCGGGGTACGATCCCGTTCCCCCGACCATCTCGTTGAAAGGACCCCGGTGACGCCAATCTTCGCCGCCTCGATACTCGACCCGATCGTCAATTCGCTTTCGTGGTTGGTTCTGGGGATCGACCGCTACACGCATAACCTCGGCGTGAGCTTGGTCGTTCTTGCCCTGCTGATCCGCCTGGTCTTCTGGAAGCTCAACGTCGCGCAATTTAAAGCGATGATCTCGATGCAAAAAGTTGCACCCGAGATGAAGAAGCTGCAGGCGCGCTACAAAGACGATTCCAAGAAACTCCAAGAAGAGACGATGAAGCTCTACAAAGAGCACAACGTCAATCCGCTGGCAGGCTGCTTGCCGATGCTGGTGCAGTTACCGATTCTCTTCAGCGTCTTCTGGGTCGTCATCTTACATCGCGATCTCTACGCGCAAACGAAATTTTGGTGGATCGGCACCGCGCTTTCGGCGCATTTCCCGGCGATCTTCGCGCAGAGCCTCGCTCAGCCTGACCTGCTGCTCATCGTGCTGTACATGATCTCGCAGTACGTCAGCCTTCGCTTCACGACGATGCCGGCAGCCGATCCGCAGCAAGCCAATACCAACAAGATCATGCAGATCGTCTCGCCGCTGATGATCGGTTTCTTCGGTTATCGCGCGCAGTGGCCGTCGGCGATGGTGCTCTACTGGCTCTCGTATAACGTGCTGACGATGGCGCAGCAGTTCTATATGCTGCGGCAATATCACGAACCGCTCGGCGCAATCGATAGCGATCGCGCGATCACCTCCGATGACGGCATCGCTGCCGCCGTGCGCGAGATCGACGAACGTGTCGCAAAATCCTCAAAGAAAAAGAGCACGGCCTCGTCGCCGTCGCTTACCAACGGCTCGGTTAAAAAGAAAGGCGCGAAGCCCTAATGCTCTACGAAGACGATTACGAGTTTGAAGAACAGCCGGCGCACATTCGCGACCGCGCGATCCCCGGCAGCGGCGGCGGCGGCGGCCGCGGCCGTCGACCCTTCCGCGGCGGCGGACGTCCGCGCTCCAACGGCCCGTCGGGGAAGGCGCAGCCCGTTCCCGAAGACGCGAAGACGGCACACGCATTGCTGACCGAGATGCTCGCGAAGATGGGCGTCGGAGCTTCGGATATCTCGTATATTCCGCGACAGGAAGGCGAGTATTTCGAAGTCAACGGCCCCGACCTCGCGATGCTGATCGGGCGACACGGCAATACGCTCGAGGCGATCAACCTCGTCTTCAACAACATCATCAATGCGGGAAATCGCGGCAACCGCCGGTATTTCACCATCGATGCGGAGGGCTATCGCGCTCGCCGCGCCGAGCGCCTCAAAGAGATCGCGCTCGATGCCGTCGAGGAAGTCGTTCGCAGCGGCAAGCCGAGCAAACTCGAACCGATGCTGCCCTCGGAGCGCAAGATCGTGCACATGACGATCTCCGAGGATGCTCGCATTCGCACCGAATCCGAGGGCGTGGAGCCGGAGCGCTGCGTCGTCGTTTTCCCGGCTTGATCTCCGCATAGCGCTTCGTCGCGAGAAGCACGCTGCCGTGAAGCGCTACGCATCGACCCGGGTCGACCATCTGCAGATCGCGATCCCCGCAGGGGGTGAAGAAGCGGCGCGCGCCTTTTACGGCGCGCTGCTCGCTTTGCGCGAGCTTCCCAAACCACCCGAACTGCTCGCGCGCGGCGGGCTCTGGTTTCGCAGCGGTTCGGTCGCCGTGCATCTCGGCGTCGATCCCGATTTTCGTCCCGCGAAGAAAGCGCACGTCGCCATCGCGTGCGCGGAGTATGCAACGCTCCTCGAACGATTGCGCGCCGCGCAGGTCGGGATCCAACCCGACGCCCTCCCCTTCGAAGGACGGGCGCATTGCTACGTCGCCGATCCGTTCGGCAACCGTATCGAGTTGATCGACGACGCACCGTTGCCGTCGCATGAGGATGCGGCCGAGCCGACGATCGTTGCGGTTGCGACGCCGCCGGGGCATGGGGCGATTTCGATCGTGCGAGCGAGTGGGGCCGGCGCGCGCGCCCTCGCTGCGAAGCTCACCGCCGGTGCCGCGCTCGCGCCGCGTCACGCGACCCACGTTACGCTCGTCGACGAAGATGGGCGTCCGCTCGACGATGCCCTCGCGCTCTTTTTCCCGGCACCGCATTCGGCGACCGGCGAAGATGTCGTCGAGTTTCATCTGCACGGTGCGCCGGTGCTCGCGCGCGAACTCGTGCGTGCCGCCATCGCCTGCGGAGCGCGCCAGGCGGAGCCCGGCGAGTTTACGCGGCGCGCGTTTCTCGCCGGAAAACTCGATCTCGACGGGGTCGGCGCGATCGGCGACCTCATCGCTGCCGAGACGGCATCGGCGGCGCGTGCCGCGCTCGCCAATCTCGGCGGCGGGCTGCGGGCGCAGATAGCGGGCATGCGCGCGACGTTACGCGAGCCGCTCGAGCGCCTCGCCGCATCGATCGATTTCCCCGACGAAGTCGAGGAGCCGGCACGCGGACCGCTCGCCGCAATGCTCGGCGAACTCGAAAGCGAGCTCGTGCGGTTGCAACGCGACGGTGAGGTCGGCCGGTTGCTGCGCGAGGGCGTCAGTCTCGCCATCGTCGGGCCGCCCAATGCCGGAAAATCCTCGCTGCTCAACGCATTCCTCGGCGAAGAGCGCGCGATCGTCTCCGATCTTCCCGGAACGACGCGCGACAGCATCGAAGAGCGATTCGTCATCGACGGCGTCGCGGTACGTGCCATCGATACCGCCGGCATTCGCGCGCACGCCGACCGCATCGAGGCGTTAGGGATCGAACGTTCGCAGCGCGCGTTCGAGAGCGCGCGCGTACTGCTGTTGGTGCTCGATGCCTCCGCGCCGCTCTCGGAGCAGGCGGAGAGATTGCTCGCGCGCAGCGAAGGGCGCGCGCGAATCGTGTTTTTCAACAAGGCCGATCTCGGGACGTCCGCGGTCCGCGCGGTTTCGGGTCATTCGGTGATCGGCAGTACCTTTTGGTCGCAGAGCCTCCGCGAACTGCGGGCGGTAATCGCGCAGGTCGGATGGGGCGCGGCGCACCCCGATCTCGAACGCGCGCATCTCGCGTTCGGTGGACAGTTCGACGCCGTCGCTCGCGCGCTCGATGCGTTGCGATCCGCGCGCGCCGCCCTTGCCGCCGGCGAGCCGCTCGATTTGGTCGGCAACGATCTCCGACTCGTCGATGCGGCGCTCGCCCAACTCTCGCCCGCCGAGGCGAGCGAAGAGATGCTCGCGAGTATCTTCGCCCGCTTCTGTATCGGAAAATAACGATGGAAGCGATGCAAAGCGACGATGCGGGCGTCATCGTCGTCGGCGGAGGGCACGCCGGCGTCGAAGCGGCGCATGCCTCTGCGAAGATGGGCGTGCCGACGCTGTTGCTGACGGGAGATCCGGCGCGCATCTGCACGCTGCCCTGCAATCCCTCGATCGGTGGAAGCGCGAAGGGTCAACTGGTGCGCGAGATCGACGCACTCGGCGGCGCGATGGGGCTGCTCGCCGATTCGTGCAGCTTGCACTCGCGGTTTCTTAATGAGAGCAAAGGGCCGGCGGTGCGCGCGTTGCGGCAATTGATGGACAAGCCGTCGTACAATCGCGCGGCGTTGCGTTTGTTGCAGCGTTTACCAGCGTTGCAGATCGAAGCGGCGATGGTCGAGGCGTTGATCGTCGTGGCGGGCGAGGTGCGCGGCGTCCGTTGTGCGGATGGACGCGCGTTTTACGCGCGCCGCGTCGTCTTGGCAACCGGAACGTTTTTAGGCGGAAAGCTCTTCCGCGGCGAAGACGTGCAGCCCGGCGGACGATTTGCCGAAGCGCCGTCGATCGGACTCTCGCAGGCACTGCGCGAGCTCGGTTTTTCGATGCAGCGCCTAAAGACGGGGACGCCGCCGCGCGTCGATCGCAATAGCGTCGATTTCGATGCGATGCGCGTGCAAGAACCGAGCCCGACCCCGTTGTTGTTTTCGCGGCGTAGCGAAGCGCACTTCGTCGGCGAGCAGTTGCCGTGTTATTTGATCGACACCAACGAACGCACGCACGCGCTCGTGCGCGAGAACCTGCATCGTTCGCCGCTCTACGGGTTGGATTTAATTCGCGGAATCGGGCCGCGCTATTGCCCGTCGATCGAAGATAAAGTCGTAAAGTTCGCACACAATCCGACACATCAACTGTTTATCGAACCCGAGGGTTGGGAGGAGCCGACGCTCTACGTCGGCGGCTTCTCGACCTCGCTGCCCGCCGAGGTGCAGATCGCGATGCTGCAGAGTTTACCCGGTATGGAGCGCTGCGCGATGTTGCGCGCGGGATATGCCGTCGAATACGACATGGTCGCGCCGACGGAGTTGGACGACACGCTGCAGACGCGGCGTATCGCAGGCCTCTATCATTGCGGGCAACTCAATGGAACCTCCGGCTACGAAGAGGCGGCCGCGCAAGGGCTCGTCGCCGGGGCGAACGCCGCCCTCGCGGCGCGCGGGCGCGAGGCGCTGCGGATCGCGCGCTCCGAGGGCTATATCGGCGTGCTCGTCGACGACCTGGTGGGGAAGGGGGTCGATGAACCCTATCGGATGATGACCTCGCGAGCAGAGCACCGGGTACTTTTGCGCCACGACAACGCCGACCGTCGACTGACGCCGCTCGGGCGCGAAATTGGATTGGTTGACGACGAACAATGGGCCACTTATCAAGCTGAGATTTCCGCCTTGGATCGCGAAATCGCCAATGCCGAGCATCAGCGCCTCCCGGTACGGGAGATCGGGGAGGAGCGCTTTCAGGGCGCTCCCACCATCGCCGAAGCCCTTCGACGCCCGCAAATTCACGTCGGCGACCTCCGTGCGTGGCTCCCGGAGGGACTTGTCGGGGAGATCGCCGAGCGACTCGAGATCGAGATCAAGCTGGAGGGCTACGTGAAGCGCGAGGAGCAGGCCGTTGCGCAGGCGGCACGCCGCGAGCGGCTCGTTATTCCGATGGATTTTGCCTACGAACGCGTTGGGGCGCTCTCGACCGAGGCGCGGGAGAAGCTGCTCCGACAGCGGCCGCGGACGCTCGGAGCGGCGGCGCGGATCCCCGGTGTCGCGCCCGCCGATATCGCGATTCTCTCGCTCCACTTGCAGCGCCGCGAAGAATCCTCGCTCGGAGCGTCGCGATGAGCGAGCGCGACGAGCTCTACGGGTTGCTTGGCGGATCGGCGCTCGACGAATCGCTGCGGAGCTCCCTCAGCGCTTACGGCGCCGCGCTGCTGGAGGCGAACCGACGTTTCAATCTCACCGGGGCGAAGAATGCGGCCGCACTGCTGCCGCATCTGCTCGATGCGCTGACCCTGCTTCCCGAGATCGAGGGCCGAACGATCGATGTCGGCTCCGGGGGCGGCTTTCCGGGGATCCCGCTCTTGCTCGCCGGCGCTCGGGTCGATTTCCTTGAGTCGAACGCGAAGAAATGTGGCTTTCTTCGCGAGCAGATCGCGGCATTCGGTGCAACCGCCGAGGTTTTCTGCGGTCGGGCCGAGGTACTCGGGCGCGATCTGCTCTTGCGCGAGCAATACGACCGAGCCGTTGCTCGCGCTGTCTCCTCGGCAACGACGGTCGCCGAATACCTGATCCCGTTCCTCCGCGTCGGCGGAGTAGCGTTGATGCCGCGCGGGCGCGTTGAGGAGGGGGAGGCGGCCGCGATCGCCGACGCGGCGCTGGTTCTCGGTGCGGAGCCGCTCGCGGATGTTTTGCTCGATGGGGATCGCCGGATCGTCAGGCTGGTCAAGCGGCGCCCGACGCCGAGCCGATTCCCGCGTCGCACCGGTATTCCGGAGAGTAAACCGCTCTGCCGCTAGCGCCCCGGCGCTGTTCTCGGGTGGCTGCGCCGCGCGGTTCTCAAGGTGTACGCCGATCGCGCGCGATGTTTCACGAGAAACACCGGGAATCGTGAGCGGTCGCGCGATCTACGCGAGCGGATCCCTGCGAGCGGATCCCCTGCGAGCGGATCCAGGGCGAGCGGGATTGTCACCCCGAGTAGGTGGCGCAGCCACCGTATCGAGGGGCGTGCTGCCCTCGATACGCGCTTCGCGCTACTCGGGCTGACAGGGAGCGCGGCTACTCGGGCTGACAGAGAGCGCGCTACTCGGGCGCACGGAGCGCGGCTACTCGGGCTGCGTGTTGTTTCACGAGAAACAATCCCTTTGAAAATACTCGTCGGGGCCATCGAAGCGGGGTAGAATGGAGTCGATGCCGCTGCACCCCATAGACCGGTTGCTCGCCGATGCGCTTCCACCCGGGACGCTTTTCTCTGTTGGTGGGCGGGTTCGCGACGAAGTGCGCCTCGGTGCGGCCTCGGAACCGAAGGACTTCGACTACGTCGTGACCGGTCTTTCGTTCGCGGAGATCCAGGATCGGCTCCGGGCCCTGGGGCGCATCGATCTCGTCGGCGAGAGTTTCGCCGTTCTCAAGCTGACGCTGCACGGAGAGAGCGTGGATATCGCGCCCCCGCGGCGAGAGCGCTCGACCGGAGTTGGACATCGCGCCTTCGATATCCAGAGCGGGCCCGGCGTCAGCCTCGAGGAGGATCTCGGGCGCCGGGATTTCCGCATGAACGCGATCGCGCGCGCTCTTCCCGGCGGTTCGTTGGTCGACCCATTCGGCGGAGTTGCCGATATCGCGGCCCGACGGATCGACATCATCGCACCGGCCGCCTTCCGTGAGGACCCCCTGCGGATGCTCCGGGCGGCGCAGTTCGCGGCCCGTTTTGATTTCTCGGTGAGCGAAGCGGCCCGGCAGGCGATGCGCGAAGCTGCTCCCCTCGCCGCAACGATCTCGGGGGAACGCGTCATGGACGAGCTCCAGAAGCTCCTCGTGCTCGCGGAAAAGCCCTCGGTAGGGCTGCGATTACTCGAGGAGACGGGCGTCTTGGCGGTGCTTTTCCCTGAAGTGATCGAGGGTCGCGGTGTCGAGCAGAACGAGTGGCACGCTTTCGACGTGCTCGATCATAATTACGCCACCCTCGATGCCGCGCCGGCCGGAGATCTCGTTCTGCGCCTTGCCGCCCTCTTGCATGACGTGGGAAAACCACGAACCAAAGAGGGGCCGCACTTCTATCGGCACGAGCAGGTCGGTGGCGATCTCGCACGCTCGTTGCTTCACCGCACGCGCTTCTCCAGCGAGGTGATCGACGAGGTCGAAGCCTTGGTGCGCAATCACATGTACGTTGCCGATCCCGACCTCAGCGAGCCTGCGCTGCGGCGCTTTATCCGCCGCGTCGGGGCCGATCGTCTCGAGCGGCAATTCGCGCTCCGGCACGCCGATATCGTCGGGTCGGGCCTCCCCAAGCGCGACGACTCCAACGAACGCTTCGAGGCGCGCGTTCGTGCCGAGCTTGCGAAAAAGCCGCCGCTCGGCGTTCGCGATCTGGCGATCGATGGCGCAGAAGTCATCGAGGCAATGCGAGCTCGGGGGCTTGTCAACGCCGCGTTTCGAGGTGATAAGAGAGTAGGGGCGGCGCTCGCGCTTCTCCTCGAGAAGGTTACCGAAGAACCCGGGCATAACGAGCGTGATTCGCTCCTCGCGTTGCTTGAGGAGTATCTTTCATCGGCAAAACTCGAAGACGACAGCCAAGGTTTCACGTGAAACATTTAAGGAGATTTCCCTGAGTCGTATCATCGCGTTGGTCAATCAGAAAGGCGGCGTCGGAAAATCGACGACCGCCGTCAATCTCGGTGCGGCCCTCGCGTTGGAAGGGCAGCGCGTTCTCGTCATCGATTGCGACCCGCAAGGCAACACCACCACCGGCTTCGGCATCGAGAAAAGCAAACTCCGCGCCGACACCTACAGCGTTTTGCTCGGCGATGCGCGCATCGACGACGCGCTCGTTCCCACCGACATCGCGCAGCTCGAATTGCTTCCTGCGACGCTCAATCTCGCCGGCGCCGAGATCGAGCTCGTCTCCGCACTCTCGCGCGAAACGCGCTTGCGCGCCGCGCTGCAACCGATCGCTTCGCGGTACGATTACGTCCTCATCGATTGCCCGCCCTCGCTGGGTTTACTGACGATCAATGCGCTCACCGCCGCCGAAGAGATCGTTATTCCGGTGCAAGCGGAGTTCTACGCGCTCGAAGGTCTGACGCAGTTGACGGCCGTCGTTCATAAAGTGCGCGAAGCGCTCAATCCGAATTTACACGTGAGCGGCGTTCTCGTCACGATGTTCGACGGGCGGACGCGATTGGCGAGCGAGGTGATCGACGAACTGGAAAAATACTTTCCCGAACAAATGTACAAAACGCAGATTCCGCGGAATATTCGTTTGAGCGAGGCGCCTTCGTACGGGCAGCCGGCGATTCTTTTCGACATTAAAAGCCGCGGCGCGCAAGCGTATATCGCGCTCGCGCAAGAGATCGGCGTGCGCGCGAAGGCGGGCGCGTGAGCGCGCCGAAGCGCGGGCTCGGCCGCGGGCTCACCGCCCTCCTCGGCGATGCCGGAGTTGCGCCGACGCCGGTGCGCCCGACCGCATCGACACCCGAGATCTCCGGCGACGTCGTGCGCGAGATTCCCATCGACCGCGTCTCGCCCAACGCCGCACAGCCCCGCAAGCATTTCGACAGCAACGCACTCGCCGAACTCGCCGCATCGATCGAACAGTACGGCGTACTCGTCCCCATTATCGTGCGCGCGCGCGGCGAACGCTTCGAGATCATCGCGGGCGAACGGCGCTGGCGCGCGAGCGCGCTCGCTAAAAAAAGCGGCATTCCGGCAATCGTGCGCGCGAGCAACGACGTCGAATCGATCGAAGTCGCCATCGTCGAGAACTTGCAACGCGAGGATCTCAATCCGCTTGAAGAAGCGTACGGCTTCGCGCACCTCATCGACGAATATTCGTTCACGCAGGAACAACTCGCCGTGCGCATCGGCAAAAGCCGCCCCGCGATCGCAAACGCACTGCGATTGTTGACGCTCGACGACGAGATAAAAGCGATGCTCGTCGAGCGCCGCATTAGCGCCGGGCACGCGCGCGCGTTGCTCGCCGTTCCGGCCGCCAAACGTCTCCCGCTTGCGCGACGCGTCGCCGACGAACAGCTCTCGGTCCGCACGATCGAAGAACTCGTGCGCGAAACGGCTGCCCCAACCTCGCGGCGCAGCGAACCAACGGCTCGCGAACTCGATGCCGACGAGCGCGCGTTCGTCGAAGGGTTAGAACGCCGATTCGGAACCGCCGCGCGGATCGTCCGCTCCGGAAAAGGCGGGCGTATCGAACTGCGCTTTTCCGACGACGAGGAGCTGATGCGTCTCGGCGATCTCTTATTGGACGCCTAGGACCGCAGGTGTACTCATGAACTCCGGTCCCGGGCCGCTCTTTCCATTCACGCGCGCGCTCTCGCTGGCGATGGGCGCGGTGCTCTGCTTCGGTTTTCTCGTTCCGCTCGCGCTCCAACGCGGCCAACGCCTGCTCGCGTTTGCCGTCATCGGCGTGTTCGTCCTCTACGTTGCGGCCAACGTCGTGCTCTGGCTGCGTTTACGTCCGGTAAAAAACAAACCGTGAATCGAGCCGACGCACGCGCGTTGCTGCGCGGTCCCTACGCGATCGTCAACGAGGCGCCCGGCGCCGAACGTATCGTCGAGGCGGTGCTCGCTGCGGGAATACGGATCGTGCAGTATCGAGCGAAAGAAGGCATCGATCCGGAGCGATTGCGCGCGTTCTGCGAGCGCGTGCAGTCGCAGGGCGCGTTGGCGATCGGCAACGACGATTGGCGGGCCGCACGAGCGGCGGGCTGCGACGGCGTCCACCTCGGCCCCGGCGACGACGGCTTCGAAGAGCCGGCGCGAGTGCGCGCGCTCTGGCCTGAAGCGATCCTCGGTCTCTCGATCGGGCTACCCGACGAGGCGCGCGCCATCGACGTGCGCGCCGTCGATTATCTCGGCGTCGGCGCGGTCTTCGCGACCGCGAGTAAGCCCGATGCCGGCGATCCGATCGGCCTCGACGGCCTCCGCGCGGTCGTCGACGCGACGACGCTGCCGATCTGCGCGATCGGCGGCATCACCTCCGAGCGGCTTGCGAGCGTGCGCGCGAGCGGCGCGATGATGGCGGCGACGATCTCCGCGCTCGCCGCGACTGCCGATCCGCTCGATGCCGCACGCCGCTTCGTCGCGGCATGGGAGGCGGCAGCGTGAAGGCGGTCCTCAGCATCGGCACGACCCACCCGTGGAACATCGCCGGGCTCGGGCTCGACATTCAGTTGGGCGCGCGTACCGGCAACGAGGTTTTCACGGTCGTCGCCGCGGTGAGCGCGCAGAACGGCGATGGCGTCCGCGCGCTGCACGCCGTCGATCTTGCCACCGTGCGCGAGCAACTCGCCTGCCTGCCGTGGCCGCATATTTCGGCGATTCGTGTCGGCGCGCTGCCGAGTGCCGCGCACGTCGCGCTCGTTGCGGAGTGCATCGAAGCGCATCCGCGGCTCTACGCCGTCATCGATCCCGTGCTCGCCGCCTCGCCGGGTGGAGCGCTCGTCTCGGCGGGAACGCTCGCAGCGCTGCGCGAGCGGCTATTGCGGCTCGAGAATGCGATCGTGACGCCGAATCTCGCCGAGGCCGGCGCGCTTCTCGGAGGGCGATCGGTGGCGCGCGACGAGATGGACGAAGCGGCGCGGGCATTGCTCGCCCTCGGCGTCTGCGCGGTAGTGCTCACCGGCGGACACCTCGACGGCGATCCACGCGACGTGCTCGTCGAGCGTGCTCGCGATCGCATACGCTCCGAAACGCTCTCCGGATCGCGGATACCGGGAAAGCATCGCGGAACGGGCTGTACGCTGGCATTCGGTCTCGCCGCTGCGCTCGCCGACGGCGCCTCCATCGGCGACGCACTTCGCTCCGCGCGTGCGTTGGTGCGCGCGCGTCTCGGCGAAGCGGTATAACGCATTGACGTTCGCAGCGACGGCAAGGTAGAAACGAACGATGGCATTGGAACGAAAACCGCGCGTGATGTCGGGCATGCGCCCGACCGGCGGGCTCCATCTCGGTCATCTCGTCGGCGTGCTGACGCAATGGCGCGATTTTTGCGACAGCGCAGAGGCCTTCTTTGAGGTCGCCGATCTGCACGCGTATACGACCGGGTTTGAAAATCCGCAGAGCATTCGCGACGCACGCAACGAGATGGTTGCCGTGTGGCTCGCGGCCGGCGTCGACCCACAGAAGTCGACGATTTTTTTACAGAGCGCCGTGCCGGAGATCTCCGAACTGCACGTCTTGCTCTCGATGGTGACGCCGGTTTCGTGGCTCGAACGCGTGCCGACCTACAAAGGGCAGATCGAAGCGCTCGGCGCCGAGATTGCGACCTATGGATTTCTCGGCTATCCCTTGTTGCAGCTCTGCGATATCGCCGTCGTGCGCGGCGAACGCGTTCCGGTGGGGCGCGACCAAGTCGCGCACCTCGAATTCGGTCGCGAGGTCGTTCGTCGTTTCAACTATCTCTACGGTGATGGCGCGGAGGTGCTCGTCGAACCGCAGCCGACGCTCTCGGAGTTTCCCGAAGTACCGGGGACCGACGGGCGCAAAATGAGCAAGAGCTACGACAACGCAATCCTCATCGCCGACGACGAAGCAACGACGACGCAGCGCATCCGCACGATGTTTACCGACCCGCTGAAATTGCGCAAAGGCGATCCCGGTCGCCCCGAGATCTGTCCGGTCTTCGCGCTGTGGAAATTGGTGCCCGCAGCCGAACTCGAACGGATCGCGAGCGAATGCCGGAGCGGCGCTCTCGGTTGCGTCGCCGACAAAGCGGCGTTTGCCGAAGCGCTCAACGCCTATCTCGCGCCGGTGCGCGAACGGTACCGTCTCTTTCGCAGCGACCCGGGCGAAGTGGAGCGCATTATCGCCGAAGGAACAGCGCGCACGCGCGCCATTGCGGCCGAGGTCATCGCCGACGTCAAACGCGCGATGAAGCTGCTCTAGGTCCCGTTATTCGGCGTACGAGCGATCCCAGAGCCAGCGGCGCGCTTTCTGCGGCTCGTTGCGAATGCGGGAGTAGACATAGGCGACGATTGCGAGCGCGATAAACAGGATCGTGGCGATGAAATCCCCGGTTCGCAGAATGCCGGGTACCCGGAACGCGGAGAGTCTCGCAAGGGCGAGATCGCCGAGTGCGAGGGCAAAGAGGATCCACGCCGCTCGTAGGAACGGCGCGCTCCTCTCGGTACGCAGTGCCAGCGCGATCCACGCGATCGATATGAGCGCTTGAATAAAGATCACGGGTTTCCACCAGCATTACTACCGCGAGAATTACCAGCGCGAGCCCAAGGGTAGGCAACG
>JAJYRI010000023.1 GCA_021794175.1 bacterium | reverse complement strand
TCTCTCCTTCGATGCACCGGGGATCGCCGATCTCGCGGCGCATGCGCTCGCCGATGCGCCGATCGTTGGAGGCGCCTCGCTGCGTGAGATCGTCGATAACGTCGGCGGAACGATCGAAATAGAGCCCTCGCCGAACCTGTTGGGAATCAGTATCGTCGTTCCGAAAGCCGATGCGGCGACGACGCTGCGCGCGTTGACGCAAGCTTATTTTGCGGGAACGATCGATGAAAAAACGCTCGACGAGGCACGCCATGAGACCAGTGTACGCGCGGTCGAAGAACGCTTTAACATCGAGAACGAGCTGCAGACCCGACTTTTTGCAGCGCTGTTCTCGAATGGGCCGATGCACGCGCCGGTCTATCCGAACTCGGCTTCGTCGCTCGATGGGATTCATCTCCAACGCGTTCAGCGTTATGCCGAACGGGCTTTCCGCCCGGGAAATGCCAGCCTGGCATTTGCCGGTGCGGTCGGATCTACACTTTTAGCGGATATTTCGGCGGTCGGCCGCACCGGGAACGATGCACCGATCGATTCGCCGGTAGACGATAGCGCATCGACGCATTCGGTTCATGGCTCGAGCCAGGCGGTTGCGATCGGCTTTGCGGGGCCGCCGATTTCGTCGCGCGACGATGCAACCGCGCTCGATTTCATCGCTTCCGCGCTGCTCGATCGGCAACTCGGCCGGGCGCTTCCGCTTCCTGCGGGGAACGTCGCCGTCGCGCGATTTGTCACCTTGCAGCACGTCGGCGTCTTCACGATCTTCGGCGTCGGAGAGAATCCCCAGAAGATGGAGAGCGTTCTGCTGAAGGATTTGGCGCGGTTGCGCACGCCGCTTTCACAGCCTCGCTTTGCGCGCTTGCTGCGGGCTTTCAAATTTCACATCGCCTCGGCGATCGACGTCCCCCAGGGGCTCGCCGATAATCTCGGTTGGTATGCGGCCTCCGGTGATGCGGCGTACGCGCCCGGCCTGCCGGGAGGCGAGTATGCTCGGAGCATCGCGCGCCTCACGCCGGAGCGCGTTGCCGAGACGGTGCGACGTTATCTCGAACATCCGACGACCATTCTCATGACCTCCGTTGTAGAAAAGAGCGTGTGATGAAGCGCCTCGCCCCATTTGCTCTTATGCTCGCCCTCATATCGATCTGCACGCCGCACGGCGTGCGCGCCGAGAGCGAGAGCGGTGCGTCGACGTTACCGGTACGGCCGGTGACTTTCGTGCAGATCGATCTTCGTGCCGGTCTCGATCGTCAGCACGAGAGCGAGAACGGTATCGCGGCGCTCGATGCGCATCTGCTCTCCCGGACACCGGTCGAGGTCGGCGGCGCCGCGCTGCCGTTGCAGGATGCGATTCGTTCCGAGGGCGGGGATCTGAGCATCCACGTGCATGACAACCGCGTCGCCATCGAACTCGCCGGACTTCCCGAGGCGATGCCGACCCTCGTCGACGTGTTGGCGACGGCGATGAATGCGCCGGATTTTTCGCTTCCGGCACTGACCGCAGCGCGCAAAGCACTGCTCGACCGGATCGCCGAACGGCAGCAAAATAACTGGGAGTTGGCGACCGAGATGTTGCGTCGCTCGCTCGCACGCTCGGGCAACCTGGCGATGCCGCGCGACGGAACGCCGTTCTCGATACAGCACCTTTCGATCGCCCAGGCGCGGACGTTTTATCGTTGGAATTATCGCCGCGGCGATCTCTCCACTACGATCGTCGGCGAAGAGGCCCCGGGACTCGCCGGCGCACTCGTTCGTCTCGCCGATGCGCTGCCGGGCGGCACCTCGCCGCGGGTGAGCTCCCCGCCGCTGCTCCTCGATGCCTCGAGCCTGATTCTCCGCACGACGCGACCGGCGCTCTCAACGATGATCGTCGCGTCGTTCCACGCGCCGAAGCCAACCTCGGCGAATTTCCCGGCGATGCTTGTCGAGGCTGCGCTGATGAAGCGGATCCTTGCCGAAACGGCGGGCTTGCCCAAAGGGCTCGACGCGTTTTACGTCAGCCGGTCGTACGGAGCTCGCTACCGATCGCTCGGCGGTCGGCCGCAACTGCTGCTCTACGCCTCCGGCGCGGTCGGTCGCCCCGACCAACTTATCGGTGGAGCGCTCGCGCTATCGCAGATGATCGGTGCCGGAAAACTCCACGGGAATATCGATCGATTGAAGGCGCAGGCGATCGGCGATTTTGCCCGTCAGGAGAGCGATCCGCGCCTTCACTTGCGCTTGCTGCGCATCTATCGCAACGCCGGCGGCACCGGCGATCCGGTCGCGAAAACGATCGCGGCAATCGCGAAAGTAACCCCTGCAGATCTGGCGCGCGTCGCAAAGCGATATCTCGTCCATCCTACCATCGCCGTCGTGCAGGGAAGCGACGGAAGCGGCTCCTGAAGCTCGCACTCGTCCACGACTATCTCAATCAACGCGGCGGCGCCGAACGCGTTTTCGCGGTGCTCGCCGCGGCATTCCCCGATGCACCGATCTATACGGCGTTCTACGACGAGCAAAAAACCGGCGATTGGTTCGTCGGACGCACGATTCATAGTTCGTGGCTTGCTGATATGCCGGGAATTCGGAAGCGCTTTCGTTGGTATGCGCCGTTCTATCCGCATGCGTTCGAACGCTTCGATTTTTCCGGATACGACGCGATACTGAGCTCTTCATCTGCATGGGCGAAGGGCGTCCGCGTGCCTCCCGGCTGCGTGCACTTCTGTTATCTCCATTCGGTGAGCCGGTTTCTCTTCGACTATGATGCCTATGTCGGCGGGCTCGGCGTCGGGCTTCTCGCGCGCCCGCTCGTGGCGGCATTGTCGCGCTGGGATATCCGCGCGGCACAGCGCCCGACCGAGATGCTGGCCAACTCCGCAACGACGGCACGCCGGGCGTTGCAGTACTACGGCCGCAAGCTCGACGTGCTGCATCCGCCCGTCGATACCGAGCGCTTCGCGCAGCGTCGCGAGCCGCGCGAGGCCTTTCTCGTCGTGGCGCGGATGCTGCCGTACAAGCGCATCGATCTGGCAATCGATGCAGCACGCATCGCGGGGCGACCGTTGCGCATCGTCGGCGACGGCCCGATGCGGGCTGCCCTCGAACGGCGAGCGCAGGGCGCTCCGGTCACCTTTCTCGGCGAACTCGGAGATCGCGCGATTGCCGATGAACTCGCCCACGCGCGTGCGATCGTCGTACCGGGGGTGGAAGATTTCGGTCTCATGCCGTTGGAAGCGGCAGCGAGCGGAACGCCGAGCATCGCCTATCGTGCCGGTGGAGCGACCGAAAGCATTATCGAAGGCACGACCGGGTCGTTCTTCGATCGTCCCGAGGCGGCCGATCTTGCGGCGACGTTGATTAAATTCAACGCTGGAGATTTCGCAGAGGAGAAGATGCGCGCGCACGCGGCGCGGTTTTCAAATCGCGCATTCATCGAGCGCATTCGCAGCCGTCTCACCGCGCTCGTCGATGCTCGATAATTTTTTCCCGCGACACCCGGCGATCGCGCCGACCATTCCGTCGACGGTCTTGCCGGCGTATAACGAGCGTTCCGGGCGTTTTGCGCGGCTTCGCGGCGAACGCATTGCGATCTATTGGCCGCACGGCTTCGGCGACTGGATTCACTTCGGCACTATCGCTCCGATGCTCTCGCCGGAAAACGTTTACGCAATCTTCCGCCTCGGCGACGACTATAGCGCGCTTTATTCGGGCGCGCAGCCCGTGGGCTCGTTTCCGTCCGGGGTTCGCTCGCTTGCCGACGGATCGGCTCTGGGGGCACGGCACCTCGGTCTTAACTGGAAGCGCTTATCGGGTAAACGAGAGCGCATCGCTCTACCCGGCGAGCTCCCGAGCGCATTTGCCGATTTTGCGCCGACCGCGCTGCTCTACACCGATTACCCCGAACCCGAAGGGCGATACGCTTTCCCGTTTCACACCAAGGCGCGCGCGCTCGCACGATCGCTCGTCGAGGCTTCGCACCTTTCTCGCTTCGACTTGGCGCAGCCATTACCGCAATCGTTGCAGTTTACCGTTTCCCCGGAGCTGCAGCGACGCTTCGACGATGCACTCGCGCGGTATATTTCGCCGCGGGATCGGCTGCTGCTCGTGGCGGTCGGCGGGCATACCTTTCCCGGGAAAAACTGGCCGAGCGAGGATGCGCGAGCCTTTGTCGAGCTCCTCGCCATGCGCGATCCCCGCATGCGGGTGATACTGCTCGACCCCCTGGGTGACCCGGATGACGGATGGCACGAGCGTTGCAATATCGTGTCGTTTCGAAGCGTTGTTGCCGATTTTAACGAACCCTTTGCTGCGCTATTTCTTGCGTTAACGGCACGCCTCCACGCATGCATCGGCGTCCCGAGCGGTCCGCTGCATGCGATCTCCGCGCGCGCAGATATTCCGTTGGTCGGCCTCTGGTTCGCACACTACCCGACATGGTACGACGAGCCCAATCCGCTTGCGCTGCATCTCGTCGGCCGGCGCCCGATCGCGCGTGGCTTCCATTTGCGGCCCGCCTCGACGAGTCTTCCGACGACTCTCGCCTACCGCATCGAAACGGTCGATAGCGAGAGAATTTCCCCGGAGCGCGTGCTCGATGCGCTGGCCCGCGTAGGCGCGATCTCATCGGCCGCGCCATGATTCCCGCGACATGCCGTCGAGGTTTGTTCGCACGGTATATCGTGGGTTACCGGCCATAACCGCGCGGCTTTGCTTCCTTATCGAGCGTCGTTTCAGAACCGACTTCGGCGCCGAATCCGAAGATGGCCCGCGCCGCGTCAGCACAATTCTCGATGCACGGAGACATAAACGGTATTGGCTCGCACCAACAGAACCGTATCGAACCCCCGAGGACTTCACTCGCCATCGTCGTACTTGAGGCCGCCGAGCGCATCGATCGACTCTCTACGAAGCTGTAGAACGCTCGAAATTGCAGTGTGCCGATAGCACGATTCGCCGGTAACGGACTGAGTCTCGAAGGATGAACGATGATCGCTTCAGCGCTTGCCTATCAAATTTTCGCCAAAGCACGTACTTATTGGGATACGCAGGTATACCCACCCCGCATCAATTATAGCGTTCGTATCAGCGTTCACGATAAGGCCGGCAGGCGAGTAGAGAATTTTCGCTCCGCCTACAATGCACGTAACGGACACATCTGGGTCGATACCGTCAGCGACTACGAGCGTGACCATCCCGCTCGGGGGCGAGGTGTGAAGTTCTGCTTTATAGCGATCGCTCCGATGACGGTTGCCGCGCCGTTCACGACGAACAGGTTGCCGCCGATATTGCCGCCCTGCGGCCCACCGATCGATCCGGCGCCGAATCAGGATTTTATCGGCGTGCCGGTGCTCGCGCCGAACTATTCGTTTTCGCTCGGGAATGGGGCCGTCGGGAACGTCGGCGGAGCGCCTGATTCCGCGCAGCTCGTCCGCGAGATTCGGGCAGAATTCCACGACCCGCTCCGTCGCCCGCCGCCCATGCAATCGCGTGGATCGAAGCTACACGTTATTACGACGGTCGTCGCCTACGAACGCCGGTACGTCATCACGCTGGCCGGCGAAGACACGATCGGTACGCACCGGTGTTATCACCTGGTGCTGCGACCCGTACGCGTGAACGGGAACTATCGCTTGCGCGATCTCTGGATCGATACCAAGACCTATGCGACGATCCGCGCGCGTATCGCGCTCAATTTCGTCACCGGTCCGGGTACCCGTATCCCCTGGACGGTCGATTTCGCCGATATCGATGGCGCACGCTACATCGCCTCCGAGCGCGCCGATGCTCCGTATCGCTACGCCGGGCGTGTGTACGATCGCGTCGCGATTCGTTTCGTGCATCTCCATGCTCGGAAGAAGCGGATGCCGTATATCCTACCCTTCGTCACCTATCTCAAATTACGAGAACCCGAATAGCGCCTCTGCTAACCGACGCGATCTAGCGTGTTGAATTACTTGAGTTACGGAGCATTCGGCGACCGTATAGCCCTCGAAACGTCGACGTGCTCGATTGTAGGATGCCGAGCGTTGTCATCGAACGGCATCGTCGAATGCGAAGAGACGACATTTACTCACGGATTGTCGCCTCCATGGTAGTTGATGATAACTCGTGAAACCAACGAAGTCGGCGCGTGGACCGACGCAGGTTTTTGTATGCGTTCCTCATTGCGCTGAACGTCGTTGGAGCCTTCGCTAATCGAGCCGATGCGCGCGATCCATGGCTCGCTCTCGGTCAAGCTATTGGGATCCTGCTCGTAACTCTCGCGGTCGTTATCGTTCAGCGACACCGCGGTCATCCGTATTTTCCCATCGGCAGCATAGTCGATGCAATTCGAAGGATCTGGTGGGTGTGGATGATCGCATTCGGGCTTGCGGTAGCTGCAGCGAACCTCCAGGGCCTGTTTTTCGGTCACTCGACGATATGGTATCTTTGGCTTGCAACCGGCGTGTTGCTTGCGTCGGTTGCCGAGGAATTTGCCTTTCGCGGTGCAATTCAAACTTCGCTCAATCGAACGCGACTTGGACGAAGAAAGGCCTGGTCATTCCAGCTCGGTACGATAATCTCGGCACTGCTTTTCTCGAGTGCGCACTTCGTGCAGCTGCTTGGGAATGTCGCACTACCTCGCGTGCTTTTTGAAGTATTTTCGGCGCTTCCACTTGCGCTCGTTACAGGGTATATCTATCAGAGGACATCAAACCTGTGGTACGGCGTGTTCCTCCACGCTTTGGGGAACCTGGGTGGTGCCTAACGGGTTGACCGGGAGCAGATCCTGGAGTGATGCGTATTACAGGCTTCTTGGTATCGTATGCACGCACGCGTGGCTGTCGGCGGATCGTGTGCCGCGCGGGTACGAGATCGCTCGACACAAACAGGGGGTCAGTGGAATTGAACGCGTCCGCAGCGCGAGAGGCGCTGTAGAAGGCCGCTGGATACGGATGGCTAGGGAACAACCAATCCGAGGCTATTAAGAAAAACGGCTAATGCTTGAGGTTCGAAAGCGCCGCGAACGCGATCGCATTAAACGAGGCATGCGTCAGCATCGAGGCAACGAGATTTTTCGAACGATAGTAAACGGTTGCGAGGACGAAACCGACCAGCGAGAGCGGCAGAAAGAGTTCGAGATCGCCGTGCGCCGCTCCGAACAGGAGCGAACTAAAGATTGCACCGATCCAGAAATTTCCATAGCGTAAGCCGAGATTGAAGAGGAAGCCTCGGAAGATCAACTCTTCGGCGATCGGAGCGACGACCACTCCGTAAAGAACGAATGCGACGAGCGCCGGCGTGTGCCGGATGCTCTCGAACATCTTCGCGACATCTTGCATGTGGTGGGGATGATGGGAGAGATGCTCGACCAGGGCGGAGCCGCCGTCGCCGACGATGATCGCAGCCGCGAACCCGCCGACGACATAGAGAAGCGCGATCGCCGAAGGCATTCGCAGGCCGAGCTCCTCCCACGAATAGAGCGCAACGCGTGGAAGCATCGCCATCAGGACGAAGATCGGCGGCAATTCAAAAGCGAGTTGGACGATCAGTACCGCGGTAACCGGAAGATTTTTCGGCGAGCGCGCGAGGACCGAAAGCGTCGATGGGTCGACGACGATATATGCGATCAACGCAAGGACGGCGCAGGCGACGGCCAGGCCGATCAGCCCAAAAACCAGCAGGGCTACCGAGGAACCTTTAAAAGCCCCTTCGCGCCAATGCGTCGGCCAACCGGGCGAAACTAGCGATGTCGAGCCGTTCTCCGCGTTCATCTTCGTCAATTCCAGCCGTCTGCATGGCGATGAGTATCTCGCCGCGCTCGACGGAGAGCGCGCGCGAAAGCGAGTTTGCTAAAGTCTTTCGGCGATACGCGAACGATCCGCGGACGACCTTCTCGAAGAGCACCGGGTCGATCGGTTCGACCAACGGACGCGCGCGCCGATCGAGTACGATAACCGTCGAATCGACCTTCGGACGCGGATAAAACGCACCGGGACCCAGCGTCAGCGCGCGTTCGATCCTCATTGCGTTGCTTACCGCGACGGTGAGGCTACCGTAGGCCGGCGTGCCGGGCTCGGCAAGCAGACGGTCGGCGACATCTTTTTGAATCATCGCCACGATACGCTGCGGGCCGCCGGGGATCTGTGCCAGTCGTACCAAGAGCGGCGTCGCGATGTTGTAGGGAAGGTTCCCCGCGACATGCCAGCGCTGAAATTTCGACTCCGGCCACGCATAGCTCAGGGCGTCGGCTTCGAGAATTTCAACCGATGGAAGATCCGTGCGTTCGCGTAGAAGGGCGACGAGATCGCGATCGATCTCGAGCGCGCGGACGAGAACGCCGTCGCGCGCGAGCGCGGCTGTGAGCGCGCCGGTGCCTGGGCCGACTTCGACGATAAATTCCGGTGCGTCGGCGCGAGCGAGATCTGCGATTTTAACGCAGAGCGATTCGTCGAGCAGAAAATTCTGTCCGAAACGCTTTTTCGGGTGTAGGCCCGCCGCGTTTAGTAGACCGCGCGCGCTCACCCTTTGATGGCGAAGACGACGATCTTCCGGCGCCCGAACTCCATCGCCGCACGCTGGGAATCGAATCCAAGATCGATGCGATTGCCGACGATCGCACCACCGGTATCGCCGGCAACGGCGTATCCATAGCCGGGAATAAAGAGTTTGGTTCCCAACGGAATGACGCGCGGATCGACGGCGACGATGCCGTGACCGGCGCGTTCGCCCGTTGCAGTGATGCCGCTGCAACCGGCGCACCACGGCGTATAGGCGGTTGCAACCATGCTGATAGCATGCACCGCGCGCAACTGCATCTTACCGATGCTCCGCGACGTGAAATTCGAGAACGCGCCGATATCGCCGACGCCGTCGAGAACGATGCGCGGGTGCGCGGGGTGCACGATCGTCGACGAGAGCGCGATGCGACGGACGATGCCGTTGGGGTATTTGAAGTAGCGGAAATCAACGCGACGTTCGCCGATCGAACCCTCGGCGACGATTTTCCGTGCGCCGACACGCATGTGTGTATCGAGGCGATGGATCGTGCCGATGCGAACGGGAACGAGGACGTCGCGATCCCACGCAACGATATGAAAGACCCGAATGCGTGCACCGTCGTGCAGCGTGGTTCCGAGCGAAGGAAATACTTTATCGAATTTCCCGATCTTTACCCCTTGCATGGAGAGAAACGACCCGACGTCCTGCGCCGTCGTCGCAACGTTCTCTACCGATGCGCCATTGAGAAACGTAACGTGAATCGCACGCCGGTAGATAATCGTCGCGCCGTTGCTGAGCGGTGCGGCGGGAGCGGGCACGACCTCATCGTCGGGAGCCACATGGATGCCGCGCTCGATGAGAAATTGGCCTACGTTGGCGGCGGTACTCCGGTATGGCGTGCTCCGCGATCCGTCTTGGAATATGACGGAATAGGTGGTAGGCTCCGCCGCGCGCACGGCCGTGGTCGGCGCGATGAAGGAGGCACCCAGAGCGAAGCCTGCTCCGAGCAAGCCTACAAAAATCAGATGGAGTCGGCGCATGGGCCTTCGTCCTATCAACCGCGTTCCTTTCGCGTTCGGGCGTCTTCCAGGCACGGTGTCGCACACGTGTTGTGCGGCGGTGGCGAGCAAGAGCGCCGGTCGTTTATGGAGTGGTGGTTGACGGATCCCTCGAGACCATGGAGGGGAAACGCCAAGGATCGGGGCGGATCACTGCACGTTTTCGTAATCGGGGTAAGCAGTGGGTTCCGCTCGGATGGGCCGCGGGGCGGCCGGGTCGGGCAATGTGGCCGTCGACCGGGCGGACTATAGCATGCCGCTTCCGCGGGGCTCCTATGCTAAAAGTCGACTCCCCGAAGGAGTATCCTTGTCGCAACCCATAAAGGCCCGGGGTACGCCGAGTGGAATCCGAACCCGGCGATGTTGAGGGTCGGGCTCTTTACCGAAGTCTATCATCCGGTGGTCAACGGAGTCGTGACCGCCGTGGATACGCTACGCGCATTTCTCACGGAATTAGGGCACGAAGTCACCGTCTTTACGCCGCGCCATCCCGAAGCGCGCTACGATGCCGGTGTCATTCGCATTCCATCGCTGCCGCTTCCGACGCAGAGCGATTATCGGCTTACCGTTCCCGTTCTACGACGGAGCGAGATCGCCCATCGCGTCGCGCAACTCGACGTTCTCCACCTTCATTCGCCGTTCGTCACCGGCTGGATGGGGTTGCGATACGCGCGCCGCTACGGGCACCCGACCGTCTATACCTATCACACGCAGTTGGAAGCGTACGCTCACTACGTTCCTTTCGAAGCACGGGCGACGCGTTATGCCGCTTCGGAGCTTACCCGCCGTTTCGCAAATGCCGTCGCCGCGGTCATCGTTCCGACCTCGGCAATGGAGCATCGCTTGCGAGAATTAGGGGTCGACGGGCGCATCGAAGTACTCCCCAGCGGCATCGACGTCGCGTTTTTCGCGCGCGGGCGAAGACGCCAAGAACTCCGCGAGGCAATGGGCGCGCGTGCCGACGATCGGCTCTATCTCGCCGTCGGCCGGCTCGCGCTCGAGAAAAATCTCGATATCGTCGTCGAAGCGCTCGCGCAGGTGCGCTCCCCGAACGTGCGGCTCGCATTTATCGGCGACGGCCCCGAACGCGATGCCTTGGAAGCACTCGTGCGAGATCGCGCGCTGGAGGATCGCGTGCGCTTTCTCGGCGCGCTGCCGCGCACGTCGCTTCCAGATTACTATGCCAGCGCCGATGCCTTTCTCTTTCCGAGCCTGACCGAGACCCAGGGGCTCGTGCAGGTAGAGGCGCTCGCCGCCGGCTTGCCGGTCTTCGCCGCGGACTCGCCGCAGAATCGCGACGTCCTCGGGGGCTGTGCGCGCCTGCTCGCTCCGGAGGCACGGAGCTTTGCCCTAGCGATGGAGGCGGAATCGCCGGCGGTCGTCAGTCGCGACGAGATGCTCGCCGCAGCGCGTCGCTTCGATGCGCGCAGCCTCGCCGCTCGCTGCGCCGAGATCTATCAAGAGGCGATCGCGAGGCTCGCAACGCCGGCTTGACAGCGAACGTATGTTCGATATATGCTGACCGCGAGGTCCATGCATGCGTAATACGTCGCTTCACCGGGTTTTGGTCGACTACGGCTACGCGGCCGCAGCGACGGGCAACGCCGTCCTCATCGCTCGCATCCGGCGCGGTCGGAGCTCGCAACTCGTGCGCGTTCCATTCTCCATCGCCGCGCCGGAAGAGTGCGCCGAACGGGCAGCAGCGTATGGAGCGCTGCTCGCGCTCCTCGACGCCCTGCGCGGCTTTGGCCACAGCAACGCGAGGGTGCTGGTGCCCGATCCCGAGTTGCTCGACGACCTCCGCGAGCACCGTCCGCTCCCCTACCGCCTGCATCGGCCGTACATCCATCTGCTCTGCTCGCTGCGGGCGACGCCGACGCTCGCGCTTGACGCCGGCCGCGCCGACGATCTTCGCGACCTGGCTCTCGCCGAGCTCTCGCGCATTGCAGCGTAGATCGAGCCTCGCGTGCAACACTCGGCGCTTCTATATAGAGAACGTTACGCACGGCGCTTGAAGGGAGCATCGATCCCGTGCTATAACCTCTGAGGTGCCGTTGAGTCGCTATCGACTCGCCCGGCGCAATCTATTCCCTCCCGCTCACACTCACCCACCGTCGCGGCGTAGCCCGATGAAGTCGCTGGTGAATGCGCGCGGACGCTGCGAGAGTGAGCCTCCCCTGCAACTCGATCACCGCCCCAACGAAAATGGCCGCCCGCCCAGCGGAGGCCGCCGCCGTCGTTCGCGACGTCGCCATAATAATGCCGGCTTTCCTCAACCGGAAGCATTCTCCCAGAGCGAAGCGCAGGCGCCGCCGATGCTGACGGCAGCGCAACTCGAAGAAAAAAGTAAGAGCGAGCTCGTCGAGATCGCAAAAGAGTTTTCTATCGAGATTGCCACGCCGGCGAAAGTGAAGAAGGACGAGATCGTTCTCCAGATTCTTGCCGCTCAACAAGCGCGATCCGGCATCGAGAGCGCGAGCGGAATCCTCGATATCCTCCCCGAGGGCTACGGCTTTTTGCGGCGCGCTGGTTACGTAATCGGGAACGAAGACGTTTACGTAAGCCAGGCGCAGATACGACGCGCCGACCTGCGACGCGGCGATCGCGTCGACGCAACCGTGCGCCGGCCGAAAGAAGGCGAGAAATATTTCGGCCTCCTGCGCGTCGACCGCGTGAACGAGATCGATATCGAGAAAATGGGCGTGCGGAAGCTCTTTGAAAAGGGCACCCCGATCTATCCCAACGAGCGCTTCAAACTCGAAGTTCGCGCGACGCAGCTATCGACGCGCGTCATCGATCTTTTCTGTCCGATCGGGAAAGGGCAGCGCGCGCTGATCGTCTCGCCGCCGAAAGCCGGTAAGACGACGCTTCTGAAAAATATCGCCAACTCGATATCGATCAATCATCCCGAGGCGCACATTATCGCGTTGCTCGTCGACGAACGCCCCGAAGAAGTCACCGATATGCAGCGGACGATCGACGGTGAGGTGGTCGCGTCGACCTTCGACGAACATCCGGAGAACCACACTGCGGTCGCCGAACTCACGATGGAGCGCGCCAAACGCCTCGTCGAGATGGGGAAAGACGTCGTTATCCTCCTCGACTCCATCACCCGTCTTGCGCGCGCGTACAACCAAGTCGTCCCGAATTCCGGACGAACGCTCTCCGGCGGTCTCGATACCGCGTCATTACATAAACCGAAACGCTTTTTCGGCGCGGCGCGTAAAATTGAAGAAGGCGGATCGTTGACCATCATCGCGACGGCGCTCATCGAGACCGGTTCGAAGATGGACGACATCATCTTCGAAGAGTTTAAGGGTACCGGAAATATGGAACTCAACCTTACCCGCAAGCTCGCCGAATCGCGCGTCTTCCCCGCCGTCGATATCAAGCGCTCGGGAACGCGCCACGAAGAGCTCTTGCTCTCCAACGAGGAGATGCGCAAGATCTGGATGCTTCGTCGCGCTACCGCCGTGCTCAACAGCGGCGATATCACCGAGATCATCCTCGATAAAATGGCCCAAACGCGCACGAACGATGAGTTCTTGGCATCGGTCACCAAAGAGGCGCTCTCGATGTCCCGTGGCTACGAAGAAAATAACGGAAAGTACTAAGCGCGACGCCGCGCAGATGCGACTCAACCGCGCGCTCGCGCGCGCGGGGGTAGCGTCGCGCCGCGCCGCAGACGAACTCATTCTCGCCGGACGCGTGAGCGTGAACGGGCACGTCGTTCGCGAACTCGGCATTCTCGTCGGCCCCGACGACCGTATTCTTTGCGACGGAAAGCCCGCGCTCGCGCAACGGTACATCTATCTCGCGATGAATAAACCGGTGGGCGTGGTGACGACGCTCTCCGATCCCGAAGGGAGACGCACGATCGTCGATCTCTTGCCGCGCGATCTCCCGCGCGTCGTTCCCGCCGGACGCCTCGACTACGATACCTCGGGGCTCCTCCTTCTCAGCAACGACGGCGACCTGATCCACCGGCTGCTCCACCCGCGCTTCGGCGTCGAGAAGACCTATCGCGCGACGATCCGCGGCGAGCTCACGCCCGAGCAGATCGAAGAACTGCGCGCCGGCGTCCGCACCCCGAGCTTCCGGGCAGCGGGCGCAAAACTGCGGATCGTCTCCTCGGCCTCATCGCGAAGTCTCATCGATCTCACGATTCACGAGGGGCGCAACCGGCAGGTACGCGAGATGTTCGCCGCACTCGGACACCCGGTTCTCGAACTGCGACGGCTTCGTTTCGGACCGATCGAGCTCGGCTCGCTTGCTTCGGGACGGGTCCGCCCGTTAAGTTCGCGCGAGATCGCAGAACTTGCCCGTGCGACCTCTCAACCCCCCGCAGCCGCCGACCGCGTGGTAGCATCTCGGGAATGAACGCTCGCCCGCTGCCATCCTCGCGCGATTTGCGGTTGGTCCATGTCGACGCTCGCGAACGGCGCAGCGTCGTCTCGCTTCGCCCCGGCGGCCCGAGTTTCGGCGGCGAGGAATTGGCGATCTGCGCCGGCCCCTGCGCCGTCGAGAGCCGCGAGCAGATCCTCGCGACCGCGGCGGCGGTCGCCCGGGCCGGTGCCAACATCCTCCGGGGTGGGGCGTATAAGCCGCGCACCTCGCCCTACTCCTTTCAGGGACTCGGCCGCGACGGGTTGACGATGATGCGGGAGGCGGCCGATCTTTACGGGCTCGCCGTCGTTACCGAGGTTCTCGACCCGCGCGACGCCGAGGCGGTCGCCGAACGTGCCGACATGCTGCAGATCGGCGCTCGCAACATGCAGAACACGGCCTTGCTGCGGGCGGTCGGCGAGACCGGCAAACCGGTGCTGCTAAAGCGGGGGCTTGCCGCGACGGTGGACGAGTGGCTCCTGGCCGCCGAATATATCGCGCTCACCGGCAACGAACGGATCGTCCTCTGCGAGCGTGGGGTCCGGAGCTTCGATCCGTCGACGCGCAATTTGCTCGACCTCGCGGTCGTTCCGCTGCTTGCGAGCCGGACGCACCTACCGACGATCGTCGACCCCTCGCATGGGACGGGTATCGCCGGCCTGGTTGCGCCGATGGGGCTCGCCGCGGTGGTGGCGGGCGCTGCCGGGATCATGGTCGAAGTGCACCCCGACCCTGCCTCGGCGGTCTCCGATGGGATGCAGTCGCTGACGTTTGCAGAGTTTGAATCGTTTATGGAAAGCATGCCGGCGGTTGCCGCTGCGGTGGGCCGACGCTTGCCGAAGCACTTTGCCGGATATCTCAACGCAACACCGCCATCATAGGAGCACGCATGAAACGCTTTCGGCTCGCCGCCGCCACCCTCGCCTTCGCGGTACTCGCCGCGCTGGGAACATTGCCTGCGCGAGCGCAGTATGCAAACGAGTTCGTTCCCGCCAAGCTTACCAAGCAAGGAAAAACGACTATCCCGTGGGCGGGCCCCGGGCTTGTCGTCTTGCAAGTCGAGGTTTTTCCCGACGGTAGCTTCCACGTTGTAAAGGTTATTCGTACGACAAATAAGGGCGATGTTGCAGCGGCCTTAGAGATCGCGAAGCACTCGACCTATGAACCGGCGCGGCGTGGAAATAAGCCGATCCAGGCGTTCTATGATTACACGCTCAAATTCGGGAAGAGCGTTGTGCGAGCGAGCGCGCCGAGCCCCGGCGGTGCATTAGGGCATATCGACGCCCTCATCCATGCGGGGAATTACGCCGATGCCAAGCAGGCGGCGGGAACCTATCTTCTCTCGCACCCCGGCAACGTAATCGCATTACAGTACCTCGGCATCGCCGACTACTTCACATCGGATTTTGCGGCGGCAGCGCAAGCTTTCGATAAAGTCGGTACGATCGGTGCTCAGTTTAAGGAAGCCGCTGCGCAATCATTCGCGGCGCTCGCCGTACAGCAGGCGGCCGTCGATCCCGACCAAGCATTAACGTACGCGCAAAAGGCTTACGCCCTCGATTCAAGCCCCAATTCGCTCTATGCGCTCGGCGTCGCGCAATTCGGGATGAAACAGTACGCGCAGAGCATCGCATCGCTTGAGAAAGCGCGCGGGATTCTCTTCGCGCAGAAGAGCACGCCTACAGCATCGAAGGTCGCCGTCGACAGCCATCTCCTCCAAGCATATCTGCAGACCGGCGACACCGCGAACTCGAATGCTATGCTCGCCGAACTGAAGTCGCTCGATCCCGCGGGAAATCCCGGAGCCCGATTCGTCGGCGTCTTTTACCTCCAGCAAGGTGTCGCCGCCGCGAAGGCGATGAAGCCGGTCGAGGCCCTCGCCGCGCTCGATAAGGCTGCCGCTGCCGGGGATCCAAAGGTCGCCGAAACCGCCTACACTCAGGCGGCATTCATTCTCCTTCAGAGTAAATCACCCGACTATAATCGCGCCCGGGGTTACGCCAAGAAAGCACTGGCGATCGACCCGAACGACCCCGAAGCGCTCTTTGCAAGCGGCGTCGGAGAGGCGGGTGTCGGGGTGGTGTATCACCGGGCCGACCTTACCGACCAGGCAAAAGAGACGCTGAAAAAAGCGCTCGGGTTGGCAAAAGCGGCAAATAATGCCGCGCTGGTGCTGCAAATCCAGAACTTTCTGAAGCATCTCGGCGGTTAACGCAAGCTCTACTGACGAGCGGACAGGACTCTATCCCAGGGCGGCCAAAGTACCGCCCTGGAGCGGCGGGGAGACCCGCCGAAACATTTCTACCAGAGGTTTTGCTTCACTCAATACGCCCGGAAGGGGAGGCTCGAACAACTCGTGTTTGACGGATTTATCAGTGTGATGAAACAGGGCGGGGTCGACATGATCGTCCTGCTCGTGCTCTCGATAGCGGTCGTTTGGATCGTCATCGAGCGTTTTCTCTATTTCAGTGCCCAGCACGGCGATACGAAGTCGCTGCTCAAAGAGATCGGTAAAAAAGTCGCCGCGAACGATCTCGCCGGAGCGATCAAGTATTGCGACAGCCAGAAGGGCATGCTTCCGCGCATCCTTCGTTTCGGGCTTCAGCGCGGCGATAAGAACCGCGCCGATATCACCGATGCGCTCTCGATCGCGCTCATGGAACACCTCAACGATCTCGAACGTAATCTCGGCATCATCGGTACGATCGCCGTTATCGCGCCGTTCGTCGGTCTCGCCGGTACCGTTCTAGGTATCATCAAGGCGTTCCAGTCGATCGCGCTCAAAGGCAACTCGAGTCCGGCGGTCGTCGCAGCAGGCGTCTCCGAAGCGCTCGTCACGACCTTCAGCGGTCTCGTGGTCGCAATCATCGCCGTTATCTTCTTCAACTTCTTCAAAACGCGCATCAAGAATTACAATCAAGAGATGATCGTTGCGGCGAACCAGCTCGCCGAGATGCTGCACTTCCACAATACCGGCGCTGCGATTCCTACGGATCTCTATCAGCCCACGCAGAAGTAAGCGCACTGGAGGAATGACGTGAGTCTACTTTCGGCGCGCGGCGACGAAGAGGTAATGGCGGAGATCAACATCACGCCGTTCACCGATGTCTTGTTGGTGCTTTTGATCATCTTTATGATCCTTGCCGCCTTGGTGACTCCACCGGGCTTCGAGAAGCAGTTAGCTAACTCGAATAACTCGCAGAGCACGGCAAGCAAGAACAAGAACGAGATCCAGATCGTCGTCAACGACAAGGGTGTGATCTACGTCGATTCGACAAAGACCGACACCAAAGGCATCTACCGCGTCATGTACGATACGATTAAAAAACGCGGCAAGAAGCAAATTTTGTTGACCTCGGATATCAAGGCGCCCTATGGCGTCATCATCCGCATCCTCGACGCGGCCAAACGGGCCGGCGACGAGAACGTGGGCTTCGTTACATCGTAAGCGTGGGGGATTAATCCGTGGCCGTTTCAACCTCAGGTGGTGAAGAAGAGGTGATGTCGACGATCAACATTACGCCGTTCACGGACGTGCTGTTGGTCCTGCTCATCATCTTCATCATCCTCGCGTCGGTTACCAAAGAACCGCCGCTTCCTACGGCGTACAATAAAGATAAAGTCTCGCCGTCGCAGATCGTCGTTATCGTCGATGCCAAGAATCAAATCCAGATCGGCTCGAACACGATGCCGATTCAGGGCGCCAAGGCCGCCTTCCAAACGCTCGAGGACGCGGTCGGCGGGCATCTGAAAGACGTCATCATCAAAGGGAATCCGAAGGCGCACTTCGGGACGATTCTCCAGGTGATGGATGCCGCGAAATCGGTCGGCTTGACGAATTTTGGCCTGGCCAATCACGTTCAGGGCACGCCGCAAGGAGTGACGCAGTAACCGATGGCCGTACAGAAACCACCGCAACCCGACGATAAGAAGAAGTCGCCGTTCTTAACGACCGGCGAGAAGGTTCCGAATTACCTTTGGATCGCGTTGATCGCGGCGCTCTTCCTCCATCTTCTCTCGGCGCCGTTCTTCCCGAACCTCGCGAAACCGCACGAGAGTACGAAAGTCGAGAAAGTCTCGGTAGCGAGGAAGGCGCCGATCAAGGTGCCGACACCGCCACCGCCGACGCCGACCCCTCCGCCGACGCCGACGCCGCCGCCGACGCAGGCGACGCCGCCGCCGAAGCAGACACCGCAGCAGCCGAAGCTCAAAGTGAATCTTGTGAAGAGCCACAACACCGGGAGCGGCCCGAGCATCACGAACAGCAACCCGAAGACGGGTACGGAGAGCGGAGTTCCGACCGGGCAAGGCACCGCTTCGCCCGAGCCGACCGTCGCGCCGACGCAGGCTCCCGCGTGCGCCGTTCCGTACAAAGACGCTACCGTCAACCAAGTCTCGGCGCCGAACTATCCGTCATCGGCGCAGGACGCCGGATTCGGCTCTGCCGACGTTCCGGTGGTGGTGACGTTGAGCGCGACCGGATCGGTGATCTCGGTGAAGCTCGTGCAATCGAGCGGCAACTTCGCGATCGATCGCGAGGCGAAACGCGCCGCACGCGATACCACCTACTATCCGAAGATCGTGAACTGTAAACCGGTCGCGTCGCAGTATATCTTCGATGCACAGTTCCAGCCCGACTAAGGCAATCGATGGCCTTCGGCGAAAAGACGCTCGCGTGAGCGTCTTTTTCGTTTTCTCGGGGCGACGAGCGTGCGGGTAAGAGGGAACCGTTACCTCTGGTGGGCGCTCGCGCTATCGCTCGTCCTGCACGTCGTAGCGGCATTTTTCTTTCAACATCACCGATTCGATCTTCGCTCCGGCGTGGCACGCATCACGGTTCGCGCGCTCGTACAGCCGTTAACGATCGCACGGCACACCCCCACCCCTCCCACGCCCCCGCCGACACCCCCCCCGAGCCCGCGGCCGCAAACCCACGCCGTCATCGCGACGCCGACGAAGCATCGGGGCCCGGGGCACCTTGCCGCCGCGCCGCCGCCTGCGTCACCGCACCCACCGCCGACTCCACACCCTTTGCCGACTCCTGCGCTCGCTTGTCTCGCGCGCAGCACGCCGCCCCGCATCCTCGTCGAACCGACCGCTCCGCCGATTGACCCGGCGACGCGCGCGCAGCGCACGACCGGAACGAGCACGATCGCAGTCTCGATCGATGCGCGAGGTACGTTTACCGATGCAATGATTCAGAGCAGTAGCGGGAACGCAGCGCTCGACGTGCTTGCATTGCAGATGGCGAAGAATGCCGCGTACGCGCCGGCGACGCAAAACTGCCGCGATGTCGCCGGGACGATGCTTTTCCGGGTGAAGTTTCAAGCTTGGTAGTGCGTTTGCATCGCGGCTGTCCGCGCTGCACGTCACGCCGAGTAGGCGCTGCAAGCGCCGTATCGAGGCGCGCGCCGATCCTGGGGCGCGCATCGCAGCTGCGTCAATCGCGACTCGCTAGACGCTTCGCGGCTCGGACAAGCAAGGTCAGGGTCCTCGCCGCTCGCTAAACGCTCGCCGCGATCGCCGCAGCCGCGCTGCAGGAGGGCTGAGTTGGCGCTCGTGTTACGCCGAGTAGGCGCCGTCGTTGCATCGCGGCTGTCCGTGATTGCACCGCGGCTGCACCGCGGCTTCCCGCGCTTGCATCGCAGCTGCGTCAATCGCGACTCGCTAGACGCTTCGCGGCTCGGACAAGCAAGGTCAGGGTCCTCGCCGCTCGCTAAACGCTCGCCGCAATCGCCGCAGCCGCGCTGCGCGCGGGGGCGATGCTGCTGTCACGCCGAGTAGGCTACTGTCACGCCGAGTAGGCGCCGCAAGCGCCGTGTCGAGGCGCCATCGAACGAAAGCGTACCGGTGCGGGGCTTAAATCATCCCCATGTCGCGCAGCAGGTTGAGCGTGTCGATATATCGCTGAAGGTGGCGCCGCGTCATCTCGTCGAGTTCGAGGAACGAGATGCCGGTGCGATAGCGCTGCAGCATCGAGTCGAAGCGCGACCAACGAACGACCCCACGAAGGCGGAGTACCGGGGTTGCATCGCCGCGTAACTCGAGTTGAATGGAGACCGGAGCATCCTTGAGGAGCTCTGCATTGGTGAGCATCGCCATTCCGCCGAGCGCGATATCGTAGGTCTCGGTGAATTCCGGGGCAAAGTCGTCGCCGATACTGTACGAAACGAGGAGCATATCGCCGACTCGCTCGAAGCGGCGGCTCTGTTCGCTCTCGATCTCCAATCGGTCGCTCTCGCTCGTACCGGATTCCACGTTGTTGGGCCTTGGCCGAGAGGACCGGCAATCCTGCCGGGCGCTCTGTAACGACTCGTTAAAGGCCGCACCGAAAGCCTTGGCGTACTGAGGGGCGCGTGACACTCTTTCAGGCATTGATTCTCGCGCTCTTACAGGGCACGACCGAGCTCTTTCCGGTCTCCAGTCTCGGGCATACGATTCTCGTCCCGGCGCTCTTTCACTGGACGAATATCCATCGGAGCGATCCGACCTTTCTCCCCTTTGTCGTCACCCTGCACTTGGGAACGGCACTCGCTTTAGTGCTGTTCTATCGCCGGGAATGGTGGCTGATCGTCACGGCGTTGATTCGCAGCGTCATCCGCGGTCGCCTCAGCGACGATCCGCACGAACGTCTCGGCTGGCTCTTGGTCGTAGGAACGATTCCGGTCGGGATTCTCGGCTTGTTGCTGGAGAAAACGGTGCGGGCGCTCTTTGCAAGCGCGCTGCTCGCATCGCTCTTCCTCATCGTCAACGGCGCGGTCATGTTTTTGGGTGAAGCGTTACGTCGACGTCAACTCGCCGTCGAACATCGCGCCGATCGTCCGCTCGCGCGCCTTTCGTGGTTTCAGGCGGTGCTCGTCGGGATCGGTCAGTCCTTCGCATTGCTACCGGGTATTTCGCGCTCGGGGGCCTCGATGGTAACCGGCCTGCTCTGCGATCTCGATCACGCCGACGCCGCGCGTTACTCCTTTATGCTGGCAACGCCGGTGATCGTTGCGGCATCGCTCTTGAAGGTTCCCGATCTCTTCCGCGCCGGCGCGCACGTTGCGCTGGTGGAGTCGGTGCTCGGCGGCATCGTCTCGGCGGTCGCCGCCTATTTTTCGGTCGCCTTCCTCACCCGTTATTTCCGCTCGAACGACTTACGGCCGTTCGGATGGTACTGTCTGCTGCTCGGGCTTCTCGGCAGCATCCTCGCATGGAAAGGAATTATCTCGTGAAGGTTCTTGGATTACTCCTCGCAGTGCTCTTTTTTATTCTCGCGGTTCTCAGCTGGACCGGCACCTTTCATTCGACGCTGATCTTCGGACACAGCCCGATGCACAATTACAAGCACACGATTCTGTATGCGGTGCTCGGGGTGCTCGCGCTTCTCTGGGTACGTTTTCAGGGCAGCGACGCTACGTCGTCGCGATGAGATAGATCTCGCTGTCGTTGGGTGCGTAGCACTCCACCTTCGCGCGCGCGTTGCGGACGAGCGGTTCGATCTCGGCCAGGCGCGTCTCATTGGTCGCGACGATGAGGAGCGGGAACTCGCCGGCTTCGGAGAGGATGCCGGCGAGCGAGCGCTGATAGGCCGCCGGATCGTTCGATCGCGCGCCGAAGAGCGTATCCCGATAGGCATGCTCGAGCGTGAAATAGGGATTGCCCTGCCACCACGCCTCCCACATCCAGATGCGCGGATCTGCATGGTGGAGTGCGTTTCGGGGCGGCGGCGCGAAGAGCAGCGCATCGGCTCGCTGCCGTTCCAACGTCTGCATAACATCGCTCTGACGAACGGTGTTGCGGCGCATGTTGCTCGCGACCCAACGCTCGGTCTGGCGTATGTAGTACCAGGCGAGTTCGCTCGGCGGAAGATCGGGCATCTCGTCAGGCTTCTGGGCCTTCTCCAGCCAGTAACAGAAAACGCGCCAGAGCCCGAGAATCGCGAGCCCGGTCTGCCCGTCGCTTCGTAAATTGCGTACGTTATCGAACCAGACGCCGAGATAGACGCATTGTTCCTCGGTGAAAAAAACGCCCTCCCACGCTTTGAAGAGGTCGAGAGCGTAGATACGGCCGGGAATCATTTCGACGATCTCGGCGACTTCGTGATCGCGCAGGATCGTGAGATCGTTGACGACGATGCCCTCACCGACGCGCACGAACCATTCCAGAACGTCGCCGCCGTGAACGGCGATGCCGTGGCGTTTGAGATAGTTCAGATGCGTCGGTAGGCCCATAAAAGGGTCGACCAAACTCTTCGCGCCGTAGCGCAATAAGATCTCATGAATGCGCGTCGGCGAGATGCGCCGCGTTCGTTCGTGTAACTCGATCATGCGTGCGCCTTTGCCGCTTCCAGCACGGCGGTGACGACGCGCGGATCGAAATGGGTGCCGGCGGCTCCGTCGAGCCGTTCGCCCGCCGTTGCGCGGCGAGCGGCCGGGCGCGCACGCGTGTCGATGTCGATTGCGTCGTAGGCGATCGCAGTCGCAAGAACGCGCGCGCCGATCGGAATGGCATCTCGCCCGAGCCCGGCGGGTTTCCCGGTTCCGTCAAACCATTCGGCGCGTGCGGCGACCAGCGGAGCCGCTGCGGCGAGCGTCGGTAGGTTCTCCAGGAGGCGCGCGCCTTCGCGCGCTTGTTCGGCGCGCCGTTCGAGCCCAAGCCGCACCAGCGGATCGAGCGTGCTCTCGAAGGTGTCGTGGAGTTCTCCCGCGCCGAAGGCAACCGTCGCGATGCGCAGGGCCTCGATCTCGGCAGCGCTACACCCGAGGATTCGGGCACTCGCTTCGGCGAGACGGAGTACGTTGCGTGCGCGCCCTGGAACGCCGAGATGCCGATCGATGCGGTCGGCGATGTCGAGCAGCAGGTCGCCGGGGTCGCTCAATTCCGGGTGTAGCACCGCGCGGGGAAAGCTGAAAGGCTCGACTTCGGCGCCGGTTCGATGGAACCACACCATAAACGCACGCGCGTGCGCCGGAGCATAGGTGCGCCCCGCTTCCTCGGCGATGCTCGAAAGTGCCTCCTCCGGTTCGTTCGCGTGCAGGAGGCGGTCGGCGAGTGCGAGGGCGACCGAGGAGACCGGAATGCCGTTCCAGCGGAGTTGATCGGGGAAACCGGTGCCGTCCCAGGCCTCGCTCTGCCAGCGGATGATATCGGCGGTTTCCTCCGGGATCGCACCGATCGCGGCGCAGACGCGTGCCCCCGAGGCGGGAATATCCCAGCGTTCCATCGTGGCGAGCCGGTCGGGAAGATCGCTATCGCGGATTAGCGCCGGGTTACCAAGGGAACCGACGGCGTGCATGAGCCCGGCGATTGAAACGGCACCGAGAAGCCGCTCGTCGACATCGAGGGCAACGGCGATGGAGCGCGCGAAGGCGGCCTTCCGCAACGAAAAGCCAAAAGCCAGCCCGGCGGCCGCATCTCCGACTGCTCCGTAGTACGACAGCACATCGGCGAGCCGATCGAGCGCGACCCGAGGATCGCCGTCTGCTTCCTGGAATAGCGCCATTACCGACCCTCTTTGACGATTGACGTGCCGAAACCCTCACATTTAAACACCGACGGAGCTATTTCGATGGTCGACGTCGGCAAGAAAGCAACGACCGAACGCTTCGCCCGTGCCGAGGCGTTCGTTCGCCTCGCGCCCGAAGCCGCGGATTCGCTCCGAACCGCGATGGGTCCGAAGGGGGACGCCTTCGTAACGGCTCAAATCGCGGGCATCATGGCCGCAAAACAGACCGCGACGCTGATACCGCTGGCGCACCCCGTTGCGCTCAGTCATATCGCCGTCACGTTGGCGTGGGCGGAGCCCGCCCTTTTGCGCATCGAGAGCGAAGCTCGCACCTCCGGGCAGACCGGCGTCGAGATGGAGGCGTTGATGGCTGCAAACCTTGCCGCATTGACGATCTACGATATGTGCAAGGCGCTCGATCGCGCGATCGTTATCGAAGGCGTGCGGTTACTCGAGAAACGCGGAGGGAAGAGCGGCACGTGGATCGCCGACCGGTGAAATATCGCGTGGCGTGCATCGTTCTCTCCGATCGAGCTGCAGTCGGCGAGCGCGAGGATGGCTGTTTGCCGGTTTTCCGCGAGCGCCTCGAGCCGGTCTTCGAGATCGTGCGAGCGATCGTTCTTCCCGACGATCCGGCCGCGTTGCAAGCCGAACTGATCGAGCTTGCCGATGCCGAACGCGCCGATTGCATTCTTACCAGCGGCGGCACCGGACTCTCGCCGCGCGATCGCACGCCGCAGGCGACTGCGGCCGTGCTCGACTACGAGGTTCCGGGCATCGCCGAGGCGATGCGCGCCGCGGCGTTGCCCCGCGTGCGCACCGCGATGCTTTCGCGCGCGCTGGCGGGGGTTCGGCACCGGACGCTGATCGTTAATCTTCCCGGCAACCCGCGTGCGGTCGCCGAATCGCTCGACGTCTTTTTGCCGACGCTGCCGCACGCCCTAGAACTTCTGACGGACCGTCCGACCGATCATTCATGAACTTCGAAGAGGCGGAGCGCTTCCTGCTCGCGAGTATCGGCGAGAGTACCTCACCGCGGACGAATTACGGTTTGGAGCGTATGACGGCGTTGCTCGAGGCTCTCGGGAATCCGCACCGGCGTTACTCCGTAGTGCATGTCGCGGGAACAAGTGGGAAGGGTTCGACGGCGACGATGATCGAGCGGGTGCTACGGCGGCGCCGGTTGCGCGTCGGCCTTCATGTGAAACCGCATCTACAATCGATGACCGAGCGCGCCCGAATCGACGGTACGGCGATCGCACCCGAGCGATTTGCCCAACTTTTCTCGGAGATGCTTCCCGTATTCGATCGTATCGCGGAACGGCACGGCGTTCCGAGCTATTACGAGATGCTCCTTGCATTAACGTTCCTCTACTTTGCGCGCGAAGCGGTCGATATTGCGGTGATCGAAGTGGGGTTGGGAGGGCGACTCGACGGAACCAACGTCGTCTCGCCGAGCGTCTGCGCGATTACGAGCATCGGCTACGATCACCAGGAGATTCTCGGCGATACGCTCGAGAAAATCGCCGCTGAAAAGGCGGGAATTGCGAAGCCCGGAGTTCCGCTGGTCAGTGCGGTGCACGAGGAACCCGCGCGTACGACGATTGCGGAGATCTGTGCGCGCGTCGGTGCACCGCTTATCGAAAGCGCGACGCACGCCCGCGTCGAGGACATCGAAAGCGAGGCGTTCGCACAGCAGTTCACCGTTCGCACCGCGAGCGAGCGCTATCGCGTTCGGTTGCCGATATTAGGCGGCTTCCAGCGGAGCAACGCGGTGACGGCCGTGCTTGCCGTAGAGGCGTTGCCGCCGACGCTCCGCCCGAACCGCGTGGAGATCGAGGAAGGATTGGCGGAGGTACGCATTCCCGGTCGCATGGAGCTCTTTCCGGGAGCACCGTCGCTGCTCTTCGATATCGCCCACAACGAGCAAAAGGCACGATCGCTCGCCGGTGCATTGCGCGAGCGATTCGGCGATCGCGCGCAGACCTTCGTTATCGGCATCGGCGAGAGCAAAGATGCACGGGCGATTCTCAGCGCTTTCGCGCGGCCGGAGAATTTTTTCGTTCTCACCTCGTTCGATGCCGGCGGACGCCCGGCGCGTTCCCCCGAGTATTTGGCGCGGATCGCCGACGAGTTGCAGATCGCGCACGAAAGCTTCTCCGACCCACACGAAGCGCTTGCCCGCGCACGGGAGCGCGCCGGGGCATCCGGCATCGTCGTAGTGACGGGCTCGACCTTTGTTGTCGCCGCCCTACGCCCGGACGTCCTCGAGGCGCAACCGCGTCTTTCGTCGATCGGATGAACGCGACGTCCTTGCGCTTTCGGAATCATGGTTTCGAACGCGGTAAGCGGACGTTGGTGATGGGTATCCTCAACGTTACCCCCGACTCGTTTTCCGGCGACGGGCGGGTCGCATTGCGCGAGGCCTTGGAGCGAGCGCAGGTGCAGCGCGACGCGGGTGCCGATACGCTCGACATCGGCGGTGAATCGACGCGTCCGGGGCATCTGCCGATCTCGGTAGACGAAGAGAACGAGCGCGTGATTCCGGTCGTTCGCGCGGTGCGCGCGCGCTTTCCCGACTGGCCGATCTCCATCGATACCTATAAACCCGAAGTCGCACGAGCCGCGCTCGATGCCGGCGCGGACTGCGTGAACTCGATTTGGGGCGCAAGCGACGATACGATCGATCTCGCCCTGGAGTTCGGCGCGTCGCTCGCGATCATGCACAACCGCGAGCGACCCTTCGAAGGAGAGATCGTCGACGAGGTGCTGCGTGCGTTGCTCGCCGATGCCGTTCGCGCGCAACGGCGTGGAATACCGGCCGATCGCATCTTTCTCGATCCCGGTATCGGGTTCGGCAAGACGCCGGATCAAAATGTCGCGTTGCTCGCGCATCTCGATCGCCTCGTGGCGCTGGGCTTTCCCACGCTACTGGGAACCTCGCGAAAATCAACCCTGGGAATGCTCTCCGGGCGAGAGCGCTCCGAAGAACGCGTCTTCGCTACCGCGGCGACGACCGCACTTGCAATCGCCGCGGGGATCGATATCGTACGCGTTCACGACGTCGCGGCGACGCGCGATGTCGTTGCCGTCTCCGATGCGGTCGTTCGCGGATGGAGGCCGACGACATGGATCGCATAACCCTACGCGGCATCCGCGCCTACGGTCGCCACGGGGCAGATCCCGGCGAACGCAATCGCGCGCAGTGCCTCGAGATCGAGGTGTGTTGCGAGCTCGACGCAAGCGGCGCCCGTGCGAGTGACGACCTCGCGGCGACGCTGGATTACGCCGCACTGCACCGACGAATCGTCGCCCTCGTCGCAGAGGAATCTTACGCGCTCCTCGAACGCCTCGCGCAACGCCTGCTCGATCTCTGTTTTGAAGATCGGCGTGTTTGCGAAGCGACGGTAAGGATCGAGAAGCCCGGACTGCTCGACGGGGCGACGCCGGGCGTGACCTGCTCGCAACGCCGTTAATGGCACGTGCGACGATCGGCATCGGCGCGAATATCGGCGATGCTGCTGCGACGGTCGAGCGAGCGATCGATGCGCTCGACGAACTCGGCCGCGTCATCGCGCGCTCCTCGCTTTATCGCTCCGATCCTTGGGGAAAACGCGATCAGCCGGATTTCACGAACGCCGTCGTTCGGCTCGATACTTCGTTGGCACCGCACGCCTTGCTCGCCGCTCTCCAATCGATCGAACGTCGATTAGGTCGGGTTCCCGGCGAGCATTGGGGGCCACGCGCGATCGATCTCGACATCTTGCTGTACGACGATCTTGGGTTCGAAGACGAGCACTTACGTATACCCCATCGCCACCTTTTCGAGCGCGCCTTCGTGTTGGTTCCGCTCGCGGAGATCGACGCCTCGTTTGAGGCGTGGCGCGATGCACTGCCGCCGTCGGAGCGTAACACGGTCGAACGGATCGTCACGCGCGGCGAATAAGAGCGCCCTTATCACATCGAGTAGGCTACCGCTTAGCCATATCGAGATGCGCGCTCGGGAACGGATCTCTTCGCGTTACGCGAGCTCTGCGTCGTAGAGCTTCTTTTCAATAAACAGATCGAGGAAAAGACGATCGATTTTCCCGCGTTCCGCGAACTCTTTCGTAAGAATGTCGAGGGAGCGTTCGACTGACATCGCTTTCTTGTACGGGCGGTCATTTGCCGTCAACGCATCGTAGACATCGCTAATCGTCATCATGCGTACTTGTGGGGCGATCGCGGCGCCCGAGAGCTTGCGCGGATAGCCGGTTCCATCGAGATGCTCGTGATGCCCGTAGGCATATTCTGCGACGTTGAACCAGGGCGTCTCTCCCCATGGGATCTCGCGCAGGAAGAGATATGATTGCGTCACGTGCTCTTGCATGCGGTCGCGTTCGGCGTCGGAGAGCGAACCGCGGGGAATCCGCAGGTAGGCGAGTTCCATGTCGTCCAAGAGCGGGCGCTGCTCGCCGCTATCATGATAGGCGTGGCGCATCGCTCGTCCGATTGCGTCGTCGGCGTCGGAGGCAACGACGTTGGGCTCGTTGGCGGCTTGAATCTTTTCGAGTAATTCGCGCAGTTCTTCGCGCATTTTATCATCGCGACACTGTTCGATCGCGAGAAGAAAACGAAGGCGAACGGTATCGAGTCGTCCGTCGGGGAGTTTCTTGGACTTTCCGAATATATATTCCGGGACCGCGACCTTTCCGAAATCGTGAAGGAGCGATGCGTATCGCACCTCGCGCAACTGATCGGCGGTGAAGTACATATCGGCGAGCGGGCCCGCGTGGACGCGATTTACTGCCTCGGCTTGGGCGACGGTGAGCGCTGCGACGCGCTCGGAGTGGCCTTGCGTCGAACGATCGCGGACTTCGATGGCTTTTACCGACGCGCGAACGAAACGTTCGAAGAGATTCTGGATCGACTCGACGAGCCGCGCGTTTTCGATCGCGATCGCCGCCTGCGATGCAAGCGCCTCGAGAACGCTGCGATCGTGATGGTCGAACGGGCGGACGATCGATTCGGTGTGGGTCGGCGTATCGAGGACGATCTCGAACGCCGGTTTGCGGTTGATTAATTGAATCGCCCCGATGACCGTTCCGCGTAGATTGCGCATGGGGACGGCGAGCATCGACTTAGAACGGTAGTTGTTGCTTTCATCGAAGCTGCGATTGAACGAATAGGGGTGCCCGGAGTCGAGTTGATAGGCGTCGTCGATAGTGATACTCTCTCCGGTCACCGCCACGTAGCCTGCAATCGAGTTCGTGTTGAGCGGCAACTCGCGGTTGAAAAGCGTTCCTTCGTCGGTCGGACCGGTCTGCGCGACCACGAAGCGCAGATGTTTGACGCCGTCGACTTCCTCGATGAGATAGAGACTTCCGGCATCGGCTCCGGTGAGCTCGCGCGCATTGTGAACGATCGAGCGTTCGAGCGTGGGAAGATCGCGTTCCGAAGAGAGCGAGCGGCTGACGTTGAGAAGCGTGCTCGTTTGCGTGCGCTCGGCGGCGAGCATCGTCGCTGCCCGGGTCGCCGCGACGAGCGAGACGCGCTCGATCGGTGGCGTGAGAACGGCGACGACGTGCGGATCGTCGGCGAGAACGGCAAGGTCGGAGTCGCGAGGATCGCCGACCAAGATCGTCGGGCCGGGCTCCCCGAACGCGGCCAGCCCCCCTTCGTCGCGTAATCGGTCGAACTCGACCTCATAGGTTTCAAAACCCGCGGTGTGGAGAAGGGACGGAATATCGCCGACCTCTGCTCCCCGGGCGTAGAGAAAGTACGAGAGCACGCATTTGGGGTTCGGCTCGGCGAGCGGGAACTCCCGGCGGAGGGGTGTTCGGGGTAGCTCCCCGAAAAGGCGGCGCGATGACCTCCGAGTACTCCCCCGAGGACGAAGCATCGGCCCGCGCGCAGCGTCTGGCCGAATTTTTCGTCGGCACGCCGCTCCTTCGTCTGCGCATCGAGCGCGAAAACGAGGAATTTGAGTTTGCGCGCTCGATGCCGACACAGGCGCCTCGGGGCTTCGAGGGGGTGCAATCCCCCGAGCCTGCAGTCGAGGTCCCCGTTTACGTCCTCCGGGCCGACGTCGTCGGCATCGTGCGCTTCGGACGGAATGCCCCGGCGCTCGGCGAGGAGGTTTTGGAGGATCGGGAACTCGCCGCGATCGAGGCACTCGGGATCAGAACCTCCGTTCGCGCGCGCTCGACCGGTCGGCTCCGGGCGATTCTTTGCGAGGATGGCGCTCCGGTCGACTACGGCCGGGCTCTCTTCGAGATCGAGCGAGGGTAGGTCCGATGTTGCGAAAAGTGCTGGTTGCCAACCGGGGCGAGATCGCTCTGCGGATCGTGCGTGCCTGTCGCGAACTCGGCATCGGGAGCGTCGCTATATTCTCCGAAGCCGATCGGGATTCAACGCACGTGCGCGTCGCCGACGAAGCCTTCTGCGTTGGGCCGGGCCCCGTGCCACGCTCGTATTTGAACGTTCCGAATATCATCTCCGCGGCTTTAGTTTCGGGCTGCGATGCCGTCCACCCCGGCTACGGTTTCCTCGCTGAAAACGCGCGCTTCGCGGAGATCTGCGCCGATCACGGCTTGAAATTCATCGGACCCCGCCCCGAGATCATCACTGCGATGGGCGATAAGGCGACGGCAAAGCGCGTTATGGCCGACGCAGGTGTTGCGACTACGCCGGGTACCGATATCCTCGCAACGGTCGAACTCGCGCGCGAAGCCGCCGATCGCATCGGCTACCCCGTGCTCCTCAAGGCAACCGCCGGCGGCGGGGGCAAAGGCATGCGCGTCGTCGAGCGCCCCGAGGATTTAGAGCGCGCATTTCTTGGTGCGACCGCCGAGGCCGAGGCGTCGTTTAAGGACGGCCGCGTCTACATGGAAAAACTCATCCTCGACCCGCGCCATATCGAGGTGCAGGTGCTTGCCGACGAGCACGGCGAGGTCGTTCATCTCGGCGAGCGCGACTGTTCGATTCAGAAACCATCGCACCAAAAACTTATCGAGGAAGCGGGTGCGCCCAATCTCACCGAACGCGCTCGCGCTCGCCTGCACGAAATGGCGATCCTTGCGTGTCGCCACGTTGGATATAGCAATGCGGGGACGCTGGAATTTCTTTCGAGCGGCGACGACGTATTTTTTATGGAGATGAACACGCGCATTCAGGTCGAGCACCCCGTGACCGAGATGGTCTACGGCATCGACCTCGTCAAGGAG
>JAJYRI010000119.1 GCA_021794175.1 bacterium | reverse complement strand
ATGCGCTCGGGGACGCACTCGGGGATGCACTCGGGGATGTTGACGGCGCGGGCGAGGGCGCGCACGTTGTACTCGGCGCGGGCGAACCGCTCTGCGCGGTGACGGCGGTCAACGGCGCTTCAATCGAGAGGATCTTCTGTCCGTTCGAGAAGAGTTCGAGATCGAGGCGCGCCGACGCCGCGAGAATCGGAACGCTGACCGGCCCGGTAAACGGGGAGAAGCTTTGCTCGAATTGCGCGGCATTCTCGGAGTCGTTCTGCTTCTCTTCGACGTTCAGCGAGAGATTCGCCGGTGCGCCGGTGTTCGGGGCGATGGTGAGCGTCGTCGAACACGACGTAATCACGATCGGTAAGTTCGCCGGCAGCAAACCGTTATCGTTACTGTTCACGTCGGTTGCTTGACCGTCGCTCGGATTCTCGCTCTCGGTTTCCTGGGATGCATCGTTCGGATCGACTTTCCCGTCGCCGTTATTATCGGCGGAGCTCGTAATGGTCACGCTCGGCGGTGGGCCTGCATTATAGGTGACGTCGGCCGACGTACCGTTGACCGCCGACGCGATGGTCACCGTCACGACGATGGCGCTCGCTCCACTTCCGATCGTCACGGTCAGCACGGCGCCCGCCGGCACGCTCTGCGAAAAAGTGAGTTCGGCAAAGCCGCTTCCATCGAGCGTTCCGGTCGCGACGGTCGTCCCGTTATAGGTGACGGTTACTGCGGTACCCGACGCGGTGTTCGAGGACATCGGCTGCCGGGCGACGGCGAACGGTAGCGAGGAACCCGATGCCGCACCGACGGTGAGGCCGAGGTGCGAGGGGCTGCTCTGCGTGGTGCTGGGAAGGTCCGAACTGCCGCCGGCTCCGGCGGCCCCACCCCCGCCGCAGGCGGCGAGTAGCAGCGCGGCGGCGGTCGCAGCGGCGAAGGGCACGAGTGGTGCGAACGGACGTTTGAACATGGGCGCTCTCCTTTGTGTGGAGAATACTTCCCCGCGCGCGTGTTCCTTAAACAATCCTGAGAAAACTTTACATTTCCCGAACAAACCCGGCCGTTCCGGCTCCGCGAGCTACCGCCGCTCGAGTTGCGCAGTCAGCCACGGATCGATGAAGTAGCGCCAGAGGATCTTGATCAACGCCGCCGCCGGAATGCCGAGCAATAACCCCGGGATGCCGAAGAGTTCACCGCCGGCGAATACGGCGAACATCACCGCAATCGGGGAGACGCCGACGGAATCACCCATAATTTTGGGAACCAGCACGTTATCGCTGATGCGTTCGACGACGAAGATGATGATCTGCACCCACAGCACCATCCACCAGCCCTGCGGCGCGCAAAGAATGACGGCGATCAATTGGCCGATCACCGAACCGAGCATCGGAATCGCATACGATATGGCGACGATAACTCCGAGCAGGAGCGCAAATTTGAATCCGACGATCGCCGAGAGTACCCAGACGGCGACGCCGGTAATTGCACTGACGATGACCTGTCCGGAAATATAGCTACCGAAGGTACCCGCGATCTCGGTCAACACTTTATGCGCGACCGGGCGGCGGCTCGCGGGGAAGAGCGATGCGATGCCGTCGGCGATACCGGCATCGTTGAGCAGGAAGAATATCGAGAGCACCAACGATGCGAAGGCGACGAAGAGCCCCGTCGCCGTGCCGACCAGGATCTGTCCGACCGAACCGAGCGTCGTGCCGGCGAAACGCTGCAACGAACCGGTGCCGATATGCGAGAGATCGATGCCGTTGGTCGGAATCGACATCTGCGGAAAATGCTGTTGCAACGATTGTTCGACGGATATCGTCCACGCTTCGACCGCAGCGGCGATCGCGGGCAGGTTCTGCGCGATTCCTTGAATCTGCACGATCATGAGCGGAACGATCACCAAGAGGGTGACGACGACCAAGAGAATGAGCACGATGAAAACGATGGCGACCGCCAACGGTTTCGGCACGCGCATCGTTTCAAGCCGCTTCACGATGGGGCGTACGCCGGCGGCGATGAACGCGGCAATGATAAAGACCGCGAGCGTGCGCGGAATATGCATCGCGAAGAAATAGGCGAGAACAGCGAGCAGGACGCCGGCGCCGACCATCAGCGCCCGACGCCAGGGGAAGCTCACAGTTTCTTCCCGAGCAACCGGCGTTCGGTGCGATATCCCGCCAATTCATAGAGCCGTTGGGCGGCGGCATTTCCCTCGGTCACCATAAGTCCGAGATACGGGGTTCCGTGTCGGCGAGCCTCTTCTTCACAGGCAGCGAGGAGCAATCTTCCGACTCCGTGCCCGCGCTGCCCCACCTCGACGGCCATGTAGGCGAGAAACGCCTGCGCGAGCCCGGTCACCTCGTCGGGAAGATCGAAGACCAGCAGCGCAAAGCCCAATCGCAGATCTCCCTCGACCGCGACGAGAATCGCGTGCGAACGCGAGTGGACGATATCGAGCAAACGGAGGAAATTCGTCTGCAGCGCCTCCATCGGCGCATCGCGAAGCGGTGAAAGGCTGCTCCCGAGCGATTCAACGCCGCAGCGTGCGATGAACGCACGGTCGGCCGCGCCATCGGCGCGGCGCACCGTCGGCGCGCTCATTCGCCCGTGCCGGCGGTCACGGCGGCGAGTGCGGCGAGAAAGGCATCGTTTTCTTCGGGGGTTCCCACGGTCACCCGTAACCGCCCCGGCATCCGCAGCGCATCGCCCGAACGCACGATGATACCGCGTTCCAGAAGCGCTTCATACGCGGCGTGCGCCGCGATCGGCACGGTGACCGCATAGAAGTTCGCGCCGCTCGGGTAGCAGCGATGCCCGCGCCGCTCGAGCTCGGCGGTTACGCGCAACCGCTCCGATGCATTGAGCGCGATACTCTTCTCCAGAAAGGCGATATCGTCGAGCGCCGCCGCCGCACCGATCGCCGCCGGGCGCGAGACGTTAAAGGGCAAGCGCACGCGCTCGAACCAGCCGATGCTCTCGCGATCGCCGTAGGCATAGCCGAAACGCAGGCTTGCAAGTCCGTACGCTTTGGACATCGTTCGCAACACGACCACGTTTCCTCGCGCGCGGACGACCTCGGCGACATTGAAGCCCGGCGTTTCGAGATACTCCGCGTACGCGCGATCGATCACCAAAAGTACTTCGGGCGGAAGACGTTCGAAGAGCGCGTTCCACGTCGCCTCGGGCAAAAACGTTCCCGTCGGGTTGTTCGGATCGCAGACAAAAAACGCTTTCGTGCGTGGCCCGACCGCTGCGAGCATCCGCTCGATATCATGCACGCCGTTGAGGAGCGGCACCTCGACGGGAATCGCCCCGACCAACGAGACCGCCGATCGATAGAGCGAGAATGTCGGATCGGCGATTACGGCTTCATCGCCCGGGTCGAGGAAGCTCTGCGCGATCGTATTGATGAGTTCGTTACTGCCGTGCCCCAGCACCACGTTTTCCGCATGCAGACGCTCGCGCTCTCCCAATCGCTCGCGCAACGCTTCGTACGAATCGTCGAGGTAGAGATGGAGCTGGTCGGCGGAACGGAGCGCCGCGACTGCGAGCGGCGATGAACCGAGCGGGTTTTCGTTCGATGCGAGCTTCACGATTCGCGCGTGCCCAAAACGGCGGCGCACCTCTTCGATGCTATTGCCGGCCACGTAGGGTGCGATCGCACGAACCGCGGATCGGCTCACGCCCGGCGCGACCCCGGATCGATAATCGGCTCGCCGCGCGCGCAGAGCGGGCATTCTTCGGCGGCGAAGGATTCGATCGGCATCTCCAAGAGTGCTTCGAATCGCACGCCGAAATCCGGGAGCGAACGCGCGACGATCGCGCCGACGCCGATGCATTGTGCGCCGCTCGCGCGAACGAGATCGAGGACTTCGCGAACCGAGCCGCCGGTCGTGACGACATCTTCGACGACGAGCACGCGGTCCTCGGGACCGAGCGCGAAGCCGCGACGCAGCACCGGTACGCCGCCTTCCTTCTCGACGAAGATCGCGCGCAGACCGAGCGCACGCGCGGTCTCGTACCCCAAGATAATTCCGCCGACCGCTGCGCTGACCACCACCGTCGGATGTTGCGCGGCGAACCGCGCGGCGATCGCTTCGGCGACCGGTGCGACGAGTTTCGGCTCTTCGAGGATCCGGAATTTCTGCACGAAGCGATCGCTATGCCGCCCCGAGGAGAGACGGAAGTGTCCCTCCAGAAGCGCGCCGCGTTCGAGCAGCGCCGCGCGCAGTTGTGTCGCGTCGATCATGCGCGCGCCTCGACGATCTCATCGAGGATCGCGCGGGTTGCGGCGAGGCGATCGGGAGCGGAGAGAATCGGGCGTCCGACGACGATGTAATCGCTACCCGCAGCGACGGCGCTGCGCGGCGTCGCAACGCGCCGCTGGTCGTGCGACTCGGCATTTTCGGGGCGAATCCCCGGAGTCAATGCGAGGAAATTCCCGCCGTAGGTCGCCTTGAGCGCGGCGACTTCGTGAACGCTGCAGATCGCACCGTCGCAGCCGGCATTCCTTGCGATGCCCGCCAAGCGCATGGCGATGCCGCCGATATCTCCGCCGATCCCCAACTCATCGGCATCGCGTTGCTCCATGCTGGTAAGCATCGTCACGGCAAAGATCTCGGGGCGCGCGATCCCCAGCTGCTCGGCTCGCCGAGCCGCCGCATCGACCGCGGCATGCATCATCCGCGAACCTCCTAGAGCATGAACGTTAACGATCGATGCGTTCGGGCGGACGAGCCGCTCCATCGCCGCACCGACGGTGCGCGGAATATCGTGCAATTTCACATCGATAAAGAGTCGCACGTCGCGCGCCTCCGCGTGCGCGAAGATTCGCTCGGGATACCCGCAGAGCGCTTCCAGCCCGATCTTGAAAATGACATCGGTCTCATAGAGCTCGTCGATGCAGCGCTCCGCTTCCTGCGCGGTCGGCAGATCGAGCGCCACGATTAATTGCGCCATGCTATTACCCTTCGTCTCCTTCGAATTGATTGATGTTGGCAAATCCGGTGTTCGCCGTGCCGACGAGATCGCGCAACGAGCGCACGTTCCGTTGGGCCATATAGGCGACGATTCCATCGAGGATCGTCATCGGGGCGCGCGGGTCGGCGAAGTTCGCGGTACCGATACCGACCGCCGTTGCGCCCGCGAGAATGAATTCCAGCGCATCGCTCGCCGTCTCGATCCCGCCTTGCCCGACGATCGGCACCGAAACCGCGCGCGCGACTTCGTAGACGGCGAGCAGCGCGATCGGGCGGATCGCAGCGCCGGAGAGCCCTCCGGTGATATTCCCCAGGCGCGGTTTACGCTGGTGAATATCGATCGCCATTCCGCGAACGGTGTTGACGACCGCCAGCGCGTCGGCCCCCGCAGCGACCGCCGAGCGCGCGATCGTCGCGATATCGGTGACGTTCGGCGAGAGCTTCGCGATGAGCGGTTTATCGGTCGTCGCGCGCGCGGCCCGGACGACGCGCGCCGTTAAATCGGGATCGCAGGCAAAGGTCTCGCCTTCGTGCGCGACGTTCGGGCACGAGATATTGAGCTCGATCGCGGCGATCTCGTCGCGAGCGGCGAGCCGTTCGCAGACATACGCGTAGTCGTCGACGCTGAAACCCGCGACGCTGCCGATCGTCGCGCACGGCGTCTGCGCAAACTTCGCGACATCGTGCCGGAGGTACCAATCGATTCCCGGGTTCTGCAGCCCGATGGCGTTGAGCATCCCTGCCGGCGTATGCACGATCCGCGGCGTCGGGTTCCCCATGCGCGGTCGACGCGTCACGCTTTTGAGCACGACTGCACCG
>JAJYRI010000022.1:23326-30641 GCA_021794175.1 bacterium | reverse complement strand
GCGCGTCGGCTTCTGAGCGCGCTCGATCTCCCCGGCCGCGAACTTGCGAGCTATCGCGAACAGAACGCCGCTGCGGCGACCGCGAACATTCTGGAGCGCGCGCGCACGCAGAACGTGGTGGTGGTCAGCGATGCCGGAACGCCGGGCATCTCCGACCCCGGCAGCGAGTTGGTCGCGCAGGCGCGAGCGCTCGGCATCGCGATCGACGCGCTCCCGGGGCCCAGCGCGGCGATCGGCGTCGCGCTCCTCTCGGGTTTCGACCTGCGGCGTTTTACCTTCGAGGGTTTCCCGCCGCGCAGCGCGAGCGCTCGGCGCGCAGTTTTCGAACGCGCTCTCGCAGGCGGCTGCACGACGCTCTGGTACGAGAGCCCCCAACGCATTCTCGCGACGCTGCGCGATATCGAGAGTCTCGCCCCCGACGCGCGGTTGTTTCTGCTGCGCGAGTACACCAAACGCTTCGAACAGCAGATCCTCGGAAACCCCGCGGAGGTCGCACGCGCGCTCCCCGATCCCCCGCGCGGGGAGATCGCCTTCGCGCTGGAAGCGGCGCCCCTGCAGGCAGCGGCGCCGCCGAGTCGGGCCTATGTCGACGCCGCGATCGCGACCGCTCTTGCAGCGGGCGAGCGCGTCTCCTCGATCGCACGCCGCCTCGCTGCCGCCGGGGCCGGCGAGCGTTCGGATCTCTACGCACGGATTTCAGCGCGGAAAGCCGAGGCCCGAGGGCGAAGCACGAACTAAATGAAGCGCCCGTTCTACGTCACTACGCCGATTTATTATATCTCCGGCAATCCGCATATCGGCCACGCCTATACGACGGCGGTCGCCGACGTGCTCGCTCGAACGGCGCGCACCGAGGGCGAGGCGTTCTTCCTTACCGGCACCGACGAGCACGGCCAAAAGGTTGCCAACGCCGCGGCCGCGGCGGGAAAATCGCCGCAAGATTGGTGCGATGCGCTCGTCCCGCGCTGGCAAGAGCTCTTCACCGCGTTTCATATTTCCTACGACGATTTCATCCGCACCACGCAGCCCCGCCACGAGCGCGTCGTGCAGCGCGTCTTCGAACGGCTCCGCGAGAGCGGCGATATCTATCTCGGCACGTATGAGGGCTGGTATTGTATCGAAGACGAGACGTTCTGGCTCGAAGCAAAGCTCGTCGACGGAAAGTGTCCCACCTGCGGACGCGCCGTCACCTGGCTCTCCGAAAAAGACTGGTTCTTCAAGCTCTCGGCATATCGGGATCGTCTGCTCGACTATTATCGCGCGAACCCCAATTGGCTGCGTCCGAAGAGCGTCTACAACGAGATGCTCTCGCTGTTGGAAGAAGGACTCGACGATTTTTCGATCTCGCGGACGAATTTCGATTGGGGGATCGAGATTCCGGGCGGCGGCGGCGTCATCTACGTTTGGTTCGATGCATTGTTAAATTACATCTCCGCACTCGATTACGGCACTCCGGGCGCTGCATTCGAGCGATTCTGGCCCGCGAGCGTTCAGCTGATCGGCAAAGAGATCGCGCGATTCCACACCATCGTTTGGCCCGCAGTGCTTTGGGCGCTCGGTGAAAAGGCGCCCGAGCTCGTTTTCGCACACGGTTGGATTACCGTCGACGGCCGCAAGATGGGGAAATCGATGGGCAACGCCACCGATCCCTTCGCGCTCGCCGAGCGATTCGGCGCCGATACGCTGCGTTATTTTCTCTTGCGCGAAGCCCCCTTCGGCAGCGATTTTTCGTACTCCGAAGAGAAGATTATCGCGCGAAACAACGACGATCTCGGGAACGATCTCGGCAACCTCGTCCGTCGGTCGCTTGCGATGTTGACGAAATACTGTGACGGCGTCGTACCGAGCCCGGGCGAGCTCTCGATCGGCGCCGCGCTCGAAGCGATACCCAACCGCGTCGCGGATGCGATTTTCGATCTCCGCTTCCGCGATGCGCTCGAAGCGATCTGGCAGGTCGTGACGGCACTCAATCGGAGCATCGACGAGCGCAAGCCCTGGGAGCTCTGGAAACGGCGCGATGAACCCGAAGCAAAAGCCTCGCTCGATGCACTGATGTACGAACTCTGCGAAGGGCTGCGTTGGCTTGCGAGCTTGCTCGCGCCGTTCATGCCCGAAAAAGCAGCCGAGATCGCGCGCCAACTCGGCCTGCCCGAAGGGGTTCACGAACGCGAATTGCGCGCGTTGCGCTGGGGCGATCTCGCCGCCGGAACGCGCAGCGCCCCCGGGGCGGTCTTATTCGCGCGAATCGAGGTTCCCGAGCCATCCTCGGCATGAACGCGTTCGATCGCACCCGCCTCTACCGCACGGCGATATTCGCCCCGGGCGCGATCGGTCTCGTCGCATTCGTTACTGCAATCGCGCGCAGCCCCGTTCGCTGGTCGTTCTCCGACACGCTCCTCGCCCTCTTTGCAATCGGCGGTACTTTCGCGGTCGCATTTTTTGCCACTTCGCTACCGCGTTTGCGCTCGCGCCGCATCGCGTTCGGTGCCGAGGGATACGTCCTCGACGTGCCGATCATTGCGCCGTTACTGCTCGCTTCGTTCAACGGCGGCGCGATCGCCGCGCTCGCCGCCTTCGTCGGCTTCTCGCTGGCGGCGTACGTCCGCCGCGAAGAGCTCGGTTTCGATATCCTTCGGCACGGCGTCGGCCGCGCGACGCTGCTGCTGCTCGTCGCGGCGTTTCTTCCGGCGCATGCGCTAGTATCGTGGAATTTCTTTCGCTTCAGCATCGAGGTCTTCGCCGTCGCCGCCGCCTACGAATTGTTCTTTGCCGCACCGCTGTTGGCCGTCGCGCGGAGCGTTTCGATCCGGCAAACGATCGCCCGATTTGCGCGCACGCGCGGCCTTTGGCTCTCGCTGGCGACGGTCGCGCTCTGGGCAACCGTCGATCGTTGGGGATTTCTCACCGGCGGTGCGGCGCTCGGCGTCGCGCTCTGGCTTCCGCTCCCGTATGTAGCGTGGCTGCGCTGGAATAACGATCGCTTGAGCGCGGAGCTCGCGCGGCTCAAACTCGTGCGCGAAGCGGTCGCTGCGATGCTCGCCGCGCGAGATCCGCTACCGCAGATGCGCAGCATCCTTGGGTCCTTGCGCCGCGCGCTCGTCGACGAAACGCTCGAGATCGTCACGCGCACCGAGAACAAGAAGAAATGGCGCACCGTCGCCAGCTTGGGCCCGACGATCGGAGAGGAGGGTGCGGCGCTACGCGCGCGTCTCCTTGCACGCTTGCCGTTTGCCGAACGCGAAAGCGCGAAAGCGAGCGTCGGTGCGGTGACGATCTCGGTATACGCGATTCGCGCCGGCGAGTCACTCGCCGGCGCGTTGCTCGTTCATCGGCGACGCGACGATCTCAGCGCACGCGAGCACCAACAGTTCTATCAGGCTGCGCGTGAGTTGGCGCCGCTGCTCGTCGATCTGCAGAGTATATCGGAGGCACACAACGCGGCGAACACCGATCCGCTCACCGGCGTCTTCAATCGCCGAGCGATTCTCGAACGTCTCAACGCACTCGTCGACGACGCGCGTCGGGGCGCCGTTCTCATGCTCGATATCGATCGCTTCAAAACCATCAACGATCGCTTGGGGCATGCGGCAGGCGACGGCGTGTTGCGCCGCGTCGCCGATGAAATTCGCGCCGCGTTACGCCTCGAGGATGCGCTAGGGCGCATCGGCGGCGAAGAGTTTCTCGTCGTTATGCCCGAAGCGACGCGCGATATCGCCGTCGCGATCGGCGAGCGCGTGCGAGCCGGCGTCGAGCGCTCCGACGGCGGCACCGATCAACCGACGGTTACGATCAGCATCGGCGTCGCGACCGTACGCGGGCACGACCGCCCCGCGGAGTTGCTCGAACGCGCCGACCGCGCCCTCTACGAAGCAAAGCGGCTCGGCCGCAATCGCTTGGTCGAGGAAGAGCAGAGCGCATGATCGATACGCACGCGCACGTTCACGATGCGAAGTTCGACGTTGACCGTGCGGCGACGATCCAACGCGCGCGCGAGGCCGGAGTCGAGGAGATGATTACCGTCGGCTGCGATCTCGCCGACAGCGAACGCGCGCTGGAATGCGCGCGCACCTATGGTTTACGGGCGAGCATCGGCATCCATCCCCACGAAGCGATCGGCGCACCGGAGAGCATCGAGCGCGCGTTCGACGAACTCATCGATCCCGCGATTCACGTCGCGATCGGCGAGATCGGGCTCGATTACTATTACGATAACAGCCCGCGCGACGCGCAACGAGAGGTGCTGCGCAAACAACTCGCCTATGCGGCGCGGCGAAAGCTGCCGACGATTTTCCACCAGCGCGATGCATTCGACGATTTCGTCAGCGAACTGCGTGCGAGTTTCGATCGCTCCCACGGCGGCGTCGTGCACTGCTTCACCGGCGATGCGGCGCAAGCTCGGCTGCTCGTCGAAGAATTCGGTCTGCTTTTGGGTATCGGCGGGGTCTTGACGTTTAAAAGCGCCGAATCGCTGCGCGATGCGGTCCGGACGGTCGGGATCGAGGCGCTGATTTTGGAGACCGACTGCCCCTATCTCGCCCCGGTGCCGATGCGCGGCCGACGCAACGAACCCGCATTCCTTACCTATACTGCGGTGCGCCTCGCCGAGGTGCTTGGAATTACGCCCGACGAGGTGGCGGCGTGCACCGACGCCAACGCCCGGGCGCTTTTTCCCGGCCTTTCACGTTAACGCCCGCCGCTAACGAAATCTCGCGCGCGCGCCCACGTGCGCTCGAATCGCCGCTGAAGTTGCGCGCGCACCGGCGCGACCCGCGTCTGCAACCCCCAATCGCGCGCACCGGGTGCGATGTAGGTTGCATTGGCGCTTCCGATCCACGCTCGTTCGCCGAGGAGCGCGAATTTCTCGCAGCTCGCTCCGAGGCGAACGCTGACGCCCGCTGCAGCTAAATCCGCGAGCGCACGATCCTCTGCGCTACCGGCCTGCAGATCGGCGCGCGCGACGCAGAGTCGCACCGCGACGCCGCGCGCGGCGAGCCCGCGCAGCGCCGCATAGATCGGCGAACCGAAGCCGAACGATTCGCTTTCGATCTCGACCCGCGCGCCGCGACGAGCGGTTGCGAGCAACGCCGCCTCCGCTGCCAGCGCGCTCCGTTTGTCGGTAGCGAGCGCGCCGCGATCCGATGCCGAGAGCCGCACGATCGTATCGCCGTTCGCGCTCCAATTGCGATCGTCGAGATAGAGCGCGCCGTCGACGCGCGCGCATTTCGTATGGAAGGCGCCGGCGCTTCGAGCGACCCGAACCCCGGCCTCGCGAAGGCGCGCCAGCGCGCATGCATTCGCGGCGGCGGGGCCCGCGGAGGCAAAGGGCGCCCCTGCGAGCGTGACCGAGACCGCGGCACCGCGGCGCGCGGCCGCGATGAGCGCCGCCTCGACCGGACCGGGAGCGAGCGCGTAGGAGGCGAGCTCGATGTGCCGCGCCCTTTGCAACGCCGCTAAAAACTCGGAGGTTGTGGCGAGGGTCAGCATCACGGTATCGTTCACGCCGTTCGGTCGCTGCGACAAGTCGCGCACAGGAGAGGCCTCGGATGCTTGGAAAGCAAGCACGTTAGAGATGGCACAGAGTACCACCGGAAACCCCGTCGGCGATAAGGGAGCCTTCGTGCGCGATATGTTCGCGACGATCGCGCCCCGCTACGACCGCGCCAATCGCGTCCTCACCGGCGGGCTCGACGAGCTCTGGCGGCGCCGGGCAATCGCCCTGCTCGCTCCGCCGAAAGGGGGGCGGCTACTCGATCTCTGCTGCGGCACCGGCGACCTGAGTTTTCACCTCATGCGGCACGACCCCGCGGCGCAGGTCACCGGCATCGATTTCTGCGAACCTATGCTCGCCCGAGCGCGCGAACGCGCCCAACGCGCAAACCTCGGGAATGCGGAGTTCGTGGAAGGGGACGTCACGGCATTACCGTTTGCCGACGAGTCGTTCGACGGCGCGATCATGGGCTTCAGCTCGCGCAACATCGTCGATCTCGATCGCAGCCTGCGCGAGATCCGTCGCGTTCTCCGCCCCGGCGCCCGCTTCGTAAATCTCGACGTCAGCAAAGCACCCAACCCGTTGTGGAAGCGCGCGTTCGACCTCTATTTTTACGGCGTCGTCCCGACGTTGGGGGGATGGATCGGCGGCTCCAAAAGCGCGTATACCTATCTTCCGCAATCGCTTCTGCACCACCCGAACGCGCCGTCGCTGCGCGATTTGTTCGCGCGAGCCGGCTTCGCCGACGCGGGCTACCTCGCGTTGATGGGCGGTTCGATCGCCGTGCATTACGGAACGCGATGATCGATTCGGTACGCGACGATTCGTCGCTCTCACTCGCCGTCGAAACGTTTTTTCGCTCGACGTTTTCCACCGATAACCCGCTCATAACCGAAGCGGTGAAACGCATGCTCGCCGCCGGCGGAAAGCGCCTGCGCCCGCGCATGACGCTGCTCGCCGCGCAGGCGTGCGGCGGCGACCCGATCGCGCACCTCTACCTAGCCGCCTACATGGAGCTCATCCATGTAGCGACGCTCATTCACGACGACGTCGTCGATAACGCGCAACTGCGCCGCGGCGTCAACGCAACGGCCGTCGATTACGGTAACCGCATCAGCGTGCTCGCGGGCGATTATCTCTTCGCTTGGATATTCAAGAACGTGACCGCGAATTATGCGGCACCGATTCCGCACATTCTCTCGGCAACGCTCGCCGATATCTGCGACGGCGAAGTTTTGCAACTGCGCGCGCTCGGCGATCTCAGCACGAACGTCGCGCAGTATACCGAGGTCGCCGAAAAGAAAACTGCCTCGCTCTTTGCCGCATCGGCGGCCTGCGGCGCGATCGCCGCCGGCGGCAGCCGCGAGTACGTCGATCGTCTGCGCGCTTTCGGCCGGTGGTACGGCATCGCATTTCAGATGAACGACGACCTGCTCGATCTCACCGCCGACGAGACGATCATCGGGAAACCGGTCGGTAACGATCTGCGCGAACGAAAGATGACGATTCCGCTGATCTGCGCGCTCGAACGCGGAGACCGTGACTTTTTCGAACGCATCTCTCGTTTCTATGCCGGATCGAACGGCGAAATCGAGATTCCGGCGATCGTGGCGCTGATCGGGGAGCAGGGCGGCTTAGAAGCGACCAAGCGGCTTCTCAACGCGGCGCTCGACCGGGCCGAAGCGGAACTCGATGCCTTACCATCTTCGACGGCACGCACGGAATTGCGCGCGCTCGTCGAACCCTTGCGTTAACACCTCAGAACGGAGCCCCACCTTATGTACCTGCATCCTATTCTTGCCTTCATCGATATGCCGATTTTGATCG
>JAJYRI010000022.1:0-23316 GCA_021794175.1 bacterium | reverse complement strand
TTTGATCGGCATCGTCGCACTGGGAGCGTTGCTCTTCGGCGCGGACAAGCTCCCGAAGCTCGCGCGCAGCGCCGGACAAGCAAAGAAAGAGTTCATGCTCGGGCAGATGGAAGCCGACGAGATCGCTGCAAAGGCGCGCGAGGAGGCTCGCGCAAAGAGCGAAGCCGCCGCGAGCGCGGAAGCCGCCCCTCCCACCGAACCCAAGCCGTAACCCGATCGCGACGAAGCGCTCGATGATCGCCTCGCCGGAACCGGCGCACGATCCCGAGTGGGATCCCAAGGAGATGCCCTTCACCGAGCATCTCCGCGAGCTCCGCTCGCGCTTGCTCGTGTCGATTGCTGCGGTCGGAGCGATCTCGTTATTGCTTTTCTGGCCCTCGCAATATGCAATACCGTGGTTGGTGCGCGCCTATTTCCACGGCATTACGCTCCATGCGTTCGGCCCCGCCGACGTCATCCTGACCGAGTTTAAATTCTCGATCGTCGGCGGCATCGTGTTCGGCCTGCCGGTGCTGCTCTACGAAATTTGGATGTTCGTGGTGCCGGCGGTGCACCCGCGCACCCGCCGAATGGTTTTTGCCTTCATCGCCCCGTCGATCGGGCTCTCGTTGCTCGGGCTTGCATTCGCACATTTTATCGTACTTCCGCGCGTTGTCGCCGCGCTCGTCGCCATCACCGATAAGGTCGCGACGCCGACCTTCGGGCTCTCGCAGACGCTCGGCTTCATCCTCATTCTGCTCGGTCTCTTCGCGCTGATCTTTCAGACGCCGATCGTGCTGGTGGCTCTCGCTCGCTTGGGGATCGTGAACGCACCGATGCTCATGCGGTTCCGTCGCCAGGCACTCTTTGCGTTCTTCGTCGGCGGAGGGATCGCCGCGCCCGACGGCAACCCGGTCACCATGGCGCTGCTCGCGATTCCCATGTACGTGCTCTACGAAGCGAGCATTTGGGTGATCGTCGTGCTGGAGAAGTCGTGGCGCCGCAACGACGGTGGGGCGTACGGTCGCACGTGAACCTTCGATGACCAGTGCCGTTAGAAATCTCTACGCCGACTTTATCCGAACCTTCGGAAACATTCTCTTTGCCGTTTCGCTCTTCGTCATCTGGGGGATATTGACGCTGATCGGCGTCATCGTCGACCAAGGAAAAGCACCGAGCGCTTACTACGCCTCCTATGCCGCTCCCGTCGCGCGCGCGATCCTGCGACTCGATTTCAATAACGTGTACCACAGTTGGTGGTACGTCGGCATCATCGCGCTTATCCTCACCTCGTTGGCCGTCTGTACGTTCAAGCGCGTTATCCCCGCGCGTTTACCGGCGCTACGCCCGGTGAAGATCGAAGCGATTCCGCTGCACGCAACCATCGACGTCGCCTCGCCGGTCGAGAGCGTTCGCGGGAGCGTGGAACGCTTTTTCGCGCAACGCGGATTTCTCGTTCGCAATCGCGACTTCGGCGGCGTGGAATGGAGCTTTGCCGACAAACAAAACTGGGCGCGTCGCGGAGTGCTCATCGCACATCTCGGGTTCGTCATCATCGCTGCGGGAACGACGCTCTACTGGGCGTTCGGCTTCTCCGGCGTCACCGCAATTCTTACCGGGCAAACGGTAACGATTCCGCGCAGCGGAGCGACGATCCATCTCGATCGTTTTCGCTATCGCATCGATCCGATCGCCACGAAGACCGGCATCGTCTACCAACCGATCGATTACGTCTCGCACGTAACCGCAAGCGGCAAAGACGGCGTCGCACGCCCGTATACGATTCGCGTGAACCATCCCATAACGATCGACGGTACGAATTACTACCAGTCGAGCTACGGTTTCGCCGTTCGTTTTGCGTTGCTCCATAACGGGCGCTTCGTCTCGCTCTCGGCCCCGCTCTACGCCGGCGATACGTTAAAGATTCCCGACACCTCCAGAAGCATCGAGTTTCTGCGCTTCGTTCCGACGATGGATCCGCAGACGAAGATGCCGTCGCCCGACCCGCGTATCGGCAACCCGGCGGTCGCTCTCTCGCTGATTCAAAGCGGCACGAGCGAAGGGGCCGCCCTCGTCCTCATGAATCGCACGGTCGACGTCGGCGACGGCTGGAGCGTTCGCCCGCAGCGCTACTTGATGTTCACCGGCCTTCAGTATCGTTACGATCCCGGCGTCGCCTTGGTCGGCATCGGCGCCTTCGTCCTACTCGTCGGGCTGATCGTCTCGTTTTATTTCCTTCCGGCACGCTTTTACGTTCGCGTCGATCCTCACGGCGACGGTGCGAAGGTGGGCTTGGCCGCAACCACGGTAAAAGGTTACGATATCTTCGCAGAGGAGTTCGGTGCGCTCGTCGAGCGGCTACGAACCGCATTGCAATCAGGAGGCTAATATGACCCACGGCATGCCCGTCGACGAATTACTGCTCGTTATCGCCATTGCGTCGTACATCATCGGCGCGCTCGCGCTCTTCGGATTCTTTCTATCGCGCGTTCCGTTTCTACGGAACCTCGGTGCGACGCTGGCGATCCTCGGCGCGGTCGCGCAATTCGCGCAGCTCGTCGCTCGCTACGAGATCTCCCACATCTGGCCGCTCCTCAACCTCTATGGGTCGCTCTCGCTCTTCTCGGCGATGTCGGTCGCGATCTTCGTCCTCTTCGCCTTTCGCTATCGCCTGTGGTTCGCCGGCGGCTTCGTGCTCGCGCTCGCCGCGATGTTTCTCACCTACGGCGTGACCTGGAACGAGGGCGTGATGCCTCCGGTGCCGTCGTTGCAATCCTATTGGGCGAAGGTCCACGTGCCCATCGTCGTCACCTCGTATGCGGCGTTTTTGGTATCGTTCGTCATCTCGGCCCTCTATCTCACCCGTTACTACGTCGAGCGGCGGCGCGGCGCGGCGATGATGCTCTCCGCCTCAGTGGAGGCCGACGCCTCCGGCGGCGCGACGGCGACCCTCGCCGGCCCCAATGACGGGGTCTCGGGCTGGCTCGCTTCCTTGCCGACGTTGCCGCAACTCGACGTGCTCGTCTATCGCTCGGTTGCAGTAGGGTTGCCCTTGCTGACGTTGGGGATCATCACCGGGGCGATGTGGGCGAAAGAGGCCTGGGGAGCCTACTGGCAGTGGGATCCGAAAGAGACCGCCGCGCTCTTTTCCTGGATCATCTATGCGGCCTACATGCATTTACATACGCGCAACCAGTGGCGCGGGCTCCGAACGAGCTGGGTGAGCGTGATCGGCTTTATCTCGATCATCTTCTGCTACCTCGGGGTCAATATCTGGATCAGCGGTCTCCACAGCTATAAGGTCTAGCAGACTCCTCCGTAAGGCGTCGCTAGTCGTAGGAAGGCCACCTTCGGTGCGGGTAGAATCCGCCCATATCACCCTCTTTGATAAAATTTGCAGGAGAGCATCGTGTCGAAAGCTGGAGACGCCTCATCGGGCGTCCACCGTGGTGCGCCCAGCGCCTACGACGATCCCGGAACCCCCGAAGAGATCACGCGCCGACGTTTTATGGCGAACGCCACGTTGGCGATCGGCGGAGTCATCGGCCTCTCGCTGGTTATCCCGATCGTCGGCTCGCTGATTCCCGACGCGAACTCGAAGGGCATCTGGTCTCCGCTCGATCCGAAGGAATTCGCGCAACTCGACAGCGCGACCAGCACTCCGATCAAACTCGACTTCACGCTCAAAGGGAAAGATAACTATCTTCCCGAGCAAGATTCGCCGGAGTACGTCTGGGGCATCAAGGTCGATCCGGCAAAATTCGAAGCGAAGCGCCCGAATCTTTTCAAGAAAGGTTCGCCGGCCGGCGTTCCCTACGACGTCATCACGATGAATTTCGTTATCATGTCGCCGATCTGCCCCCATCTCGGTTGTCGCTTCAACTGGAATGCTAGCGCAAATAAATTCCTGTGCCCCTGCCACGGATCGCAATTTAATTTCGACGGCACGCACGAAGCCGGCCCCGCGCCGCGCGGGCTCGACCCCTTACCGCTGCGCGAACAGAGCGGCCAGGCCGAGGTAATGTGGATTCATTACAAGTCGACGACGCCCGATCGCATCGTCATCTCCTATCTCGCGTAGCTGCACGAAACTGACAAGGAAGAGCGATATGCTGAACTGGATCGAATCTCGTACCGGCTTCATCTCGATGGCGAAAGATTTCCTCGTCGAAGATATTCCCGGCGGAGCGAGCTACTGGTACGTCTTCGGGAGCGCGACGGTCTTCGCGATGATCCTCCAGATCGTCACCGGTATTTTCCTGACTTTCTTCTACGCGCCGTCGGCGAGTACGGCGTGGGAATCGACGGCATGGATCTACACGCATTTCTGGCCGCATCTCATTCTCTCGATGCACTACTGGGGCGCTTCGGCGATGATCGCGCTCGTCTTCTTGCATCTGCTGCAAGTGCTCGTCTGGGGCGCCTATAAATCTCCCCGCGAACTACAGTGGGTCGTCGGCGTCATACTACTGTTGGTGACGCTCGTGCTCGGGCTCACCGGTTACCTGCTGCCGTGGGATATGAACGCCTACTTCGCTTCGCAGGTCTCACTGAACATTACCAGCACCGCACCGATCGCCGGCCCGCTCATCCAACAGATCGCCCAGGGCGGCGGGGCGATGGGCACCGAGACGATCAATCGTTTCTTCGGGCTCCACGTCTGGCTGATGCCCGCCGTTCTGCTCTTGCTCGTCGGCGCGCACCTTGCAATCTTCCGCTGGAACGGCCCTGCCGGCCCCATCGCCGAAGATCCGCGCAAGCTGAAGAACGGTCGTTTCTGGCCCGACCAGATGTTCATGGATGGTTTCGCGTCGCTGATTATCTTCGCGATTATCGTCGCGCTCGCGTTCATCTCGCCGCCCTTCCTCGATGCGAAGGCCGACCCCACAAGATTTTTCGTCCCCTATCCGGCATGGTATTTCCTCTCGCTCTTCGGGCTGCTCAATCTCGTGCCGCCGTATCTCGATACACTCGCCACGATCGGTGTGCCGACGCTCTTCCTGCTCGTCGTCATCGCGATCCCGTGGCTCGACCGGAGCACGACGCGTTCGCTCTCGGCGCGCGGCGGAATTATCGTCAGCACGATCGTGGCCCTCGCTGCCATCGTCGGGCTCTCGATCTATAGCCAAGTTTCGATTCAAGCGAAGCAGGCTGCCGGACCGCCTTCGCCGACGGAAGCACAGGTGCTCGCGATGGCGAATGCGCCGACTGCCGCAGCCCCCGCGGCCGCGCCGGCCGCAGCATCCGCTCCGGCGGCCGCCTCCGCTCCGGCTGCGAATCCGCTTATCGCCGCGGGCGCAACGGTCTACGCAAGCAACTGCGCCGGATGCCACGCCGCAAACGGCATGGGGCAGCCCGGAGCGATTCCGCCGCTCGCCGGCAACCCGTTCGTCACCGGCGATCCGCACGCGGTGATCGGCGTGCTGCTCGACGGCAAGAACGGCGCGATCACCGTCAACGGCGCCGCCTTCAACGGCCAAATGCCGGCCTGGAAAGGCAACCTCTCGAATAAGGATATCGCCGCGGTCATCAGCTATATCCGCGGCGGCCTCGGACCGAATAAAGCCTCCGCGGTCACCGAAGCCGAGGTCGCAGCCTACAAGCCCTAGTATCGGCTCGGAATAAAAAAGAGCGACCCGTGCGGGTCGCTCTTTTTTTCGAACGCCGTACGAAAATCGCCGCGTATTTCTTGCCTTGTTAAAGGGAACAACCAAGCGCCCGTCGGAGCGTGTTGCTCATATGAAACACCTTCTCGCAATGACGGCACTCCTTGCCTGTACGCTCACGGCGGCCTCCGCCGCGCCGACCGTTCCCGGCCGCGCCCCGTTGAAGGGCGATATGGTTGGGATGAACCAGCAATTTCACATTACCGGCTTCAACTATCGCATCCACGCAATTCGCTGGGTCGCCGCGAGCGATCCGTTCGCGCAAGCGATCGTCTCCTATGTCGCGACGGCGACCGCGCCGAACGGCTATCTCGTCTTCGAAGTACCCCTGAAGAACACGCAGAGCGGCGAGGCCGGAGTTCCGGGGCTCGATATCACCGCGTTCTATAAAGACGGCACCCAAGCGACCAGCAACGAGACGCCGTTTTCGAAGACGGGCAACCCGTTAACACCGAATAATCTCTTCCCGGGGCAGGGCATGACGGTCTATTACGCGATCGTGAACGTGCCGAAACCGACGAAGGCGAACCCGTTGGTAAAACTCCTGCTGCGATACACTGCGAACAACGATCCCGGCTACCCGCCCGTCTATCGCATGCTCCATCCGGTCGTGACGCCGTAACGTGCATCTGCTCGTCGCCGCCGCGTTGAGTATCGTCATCAACGGCACGATCTCGGTGCATATTCGCAACGCCGATACCGGCGAGAACGGTGCGTACGTTCAGCGCCTTCACAACGCGCGGGCGACGATCGACCGCGGCATCTTACAGTTCGAGGCGCCCGCCCTCTTCAAGGTGAGCGAGAGCGCGCCGCCCTGCACCGGAACCTTCGGCGATCCGACGACCCCGATACAAGGCTCGATCTTTCTCACGCGCGGCGCGCAGAAGGAATTTCTCGGAACGCTCATCGCACCCGGGCAATTACTCGGCGGCGGCAGCGGCTCGACGCCGCCGTGCGGTATCGGGTTCGCCGGCCGATTTCCCAGCGGCCGAGTCGCCCCGCCATCGCTGCCCACGCACCTCGGGCGCACGACCCAATGGAAATTCACCGTCCGTCACGTTCCCGACGCGACGCCGGGGAGCGATGCGATCGAAGATTGGACGGTCGATCTCCGCTTTACCGCACGTCCGTAACCGGAAGGGCGATCTCGCTGGAGAACGCATGCACGCAATCGCCGCCGACCTCGATCGTCGAAATCTCCGATCCGGCCCACGATAGCCGCGCGAAGAGGGTACTCGTTCTTCCAATCCAGCGCCCTTGTTCGATCTCGACCTCGGTGCAATCCGCAGCGAGCGCTCCCGACGCGGCGAGGAAATGAAGCATCGGCGCGACCGCGCTTCCGGTTGCGGGATCTTCGCCGATTCCATCGGCGACCGCGGCGAACATGCGCACCGCCGCTCTCCCGGAATCGTAGCAGATCGCGAGAACGTTTCCGTCGGCGACATCGGGGTCGAGACGAGCGCGCAATGCGCTGCGGTCGAGTTCGATCTCGGCCGCAACCGCTGCGCTCGCAACGCGGATGCAGAGGAACGGGCCCGCTACACGCGCGGCCCCGAGGATCTCCGTACTCGCGATTCCCAACCCCGCCGCTAACGACGCGCGTTCGGCGAAGGTTGCGCCGAGTTCGGGCACCGGCGGGCGCATCCAGAAGCGCCGTCCCTCGCGTCGCACCGGGACGAGACCGATCTCCATCTCGAAGGCGAACTCGGTCGCATCGAGCAGTCCGAGACGATGCAGCGTCCACGCCGTCCCGATCGTCGGATGCCCGGCAAACGGTAGTTCGCGCCCCGGCGTAAAAATGCGAACGCGAAACGCAGCGCGCGGATCGCGCGCCGGAAAAACGAACGTGCTCTCGGAGCAATTCATCTCTCGTGCGAAGGCTTGCATCGTCGCGCTATCGAGGCCGTCGGCTCCGGGGACGACGGCGAGCGGATTACCGCCGAAGAGCCGGTCGGTGAAGACGTCGCACTGGTGAAACGCCGCGATCATCGCGTCGTGCAGGGCGGCCCGCTATACCGCATCACCGCGACGTTGCCGCTGCGTGCGATCACGCGCGTCGCGCGGCCGAAACTCGGCTGTGATGCCACCGAGGTGCCGGTGTAGAAAACGAACGCACGCGGTGCCGCGCAGACGACGTCGCGCAACGTCGGCGTATCGGCACCGACATCGGAATTAAAGAGCGCGAGCAGCGCGACCGGCGGCTTCGTGTAGAAAAGTAACGAGCCGCCGCCGACGATTCCACCGTCGACGACGACATCGCCCGGCCGGCGCATCGCATCGACGATCCGCGCGAGTCGCGGTACCGGCTTAAAGAGCTCCGCGCGCGGAAGCGCGACGAGGCCGAGCACGTCGATCGCGACCGCCATCGCCAACGCCAACGCGAACGGAGCGAAGGGAGCGCTCGTCCTGCGCATCAACATCGCCGCCATAACGATTCCGCCGAGTGCGATGGTCGCACCCATCGCAACCAACGCCGGTCGGAGAACCGCGAGCGGCTCGCCGAGATGGTTGTCGCGGGCGAAGATCGCTACCGCAATCGCCAACAGCCCAATGACGAGCGGCACCGCGAGCGTTGCGACGAGCGCGGCGCGGACGCGAGAACGCTCCAGCAAACCATCGAGATAGATTGCGCAAATAACGGCGAGTGCCGGAAACTCCAGCGCGATATAGTTGGGGAGTTTCGTGCGCGCAAACGAGAAAAAGAGCAACGGGACCACCGCCCAACAGAATGCCAGGCGAAGCACGCGCGCGCGTTCGTCGTTCTCACCCAACCGTAAACGCGAAATTCCGCCAACGATTGCGCTGGGGAGTAACGCGATCCATGGGAAAAAACCGACAATAAGAACCGGAAGATAGTACCAAACCGGCCCCGACTGATTCTCGATGACGCCGGTGTAGCGGCCGATCGTGTAGTGGCCGATGAGGGTTACGACCGAAGCGACGCCCGTGCGCGCGACGAGCGCACCGAACCACGGGGCGACCGTCGCAACGAAAGCAAACGTACCCCACCACCACGTCGCGAGCGACGGCCACGCGATACGTTCGATTTTTCCGCTCCAAAACGCATACGGCAGGATGACCAGCAACGCCACAACCGGAGCGACCGGTCCCTTCGCTAAAAATCCGAAGCCCGCCGCGACGGCACCGAAAATGTAGTAACGACGTTTACCGGTCTGCAGGCCGCGAAACCACCAGAACACTGTCATCGCAACCGCGCAATCGAGCAATGCATCCATGATCGCGAGACGCCCGATAATCGCTTGCATGAGCGAGCTTGAGAGAATTGCTGCGGCGAAGACGCCGACGCGCGAGCCGAGCTGTCGTGCAACCGCGTAGCCGGTCATCGCACCCATCGCGATGGTCGCCAACGCGGCGGGAAGGCGCATCGCCAACGAGGTGAGCCCGAAGATCTTGACGCAGAGCGCGGCGAGCCAGAAGTAGAGCGGCGGCTGGACGAACCAGGGCAGCCCGTTGTAGTGCAGCACGATCCAGTCGTGAGTGAGGAGAATCTCTCGCGCGACCTCGCCGTAGATCGTCTCGCTATTGTCCCAAAGGGTGCCCGCTCCGAGCCCCGGCAGCACCAGGAGCGCCGAGGCGAGCGCGCCGAGAAGCGCAGCGCGAGTGGGACGTTGCATGCGCGGAGCAGAGTTTCGCACGGCGGTGCGGAATCCATGCCGCATCATGTCGCTTCCGCTCTCCCTTCGCCTCGCGGGGCGACTCATCGTGCTGGTAGGGGCCGGCCCGGTCGCCGCCCGCAAAGCTCGCACGTTCATCGAAGCAGGCGCTCGACTCTTCGTCGTCGCGCCGCGGATCGGCGATGCGATGGAGGCCCTCCTTGCCGCACATCCTGACGTGCGCTGCGAACGCCGCGCCTATCGCGAGGAGGACCTCACGGGAGCCTTCCTCTGCGTCGTCGCGACCGATAACGGCGCGGTCAACGAAGCCGTCGTCCGCGACGCGCACGCGCGAGGAATCCTCACCATCGATTCTACCGAACCGGCACGAGGCGACGCGACGATGCCTGCCGTCGTCCGGGTCGGCCAACTCACCTTCAGCATCGACTCCGGCGCCGGCACGCCGGCCTTTTCGAAGCGCATAGCGCGCGAGATCGCCGTTCATTTCGACGCGCGTTACGATGCTGCCGCGCGCACGCTGACGATCGCGCGAAGTTACGTGCGCGAAACGCTCTCGCCGGCACAACGCACGATCGTCATGCGCGCGCTCTCCGAGTTGCCGCTCGACGAACTCGCGGCGATGGATCGCAACCGCATCGAAGATGTCGTCGAAGCGACCGCCGCGACGGTGCTCGCCGACGGACGCGCACCGACGACCGGCAGCGCCGTCTGCGCCACACGCGCCAGCGCGCTGGCGTTATGGCAATCGCGTTACGTCGCGTCGCGCCTTGCGCGCAGCGGCATCGCAACGACGATGCTCGAGATATCGACCGCCGGCGATCGCGACCGCACCAGCGCGCTCGCCGCGATGGGACAACAAGCGATCTTCGTAAAAGAACTCGAACGTGCGCTCGCCGATGGGCGCGCCGATTATGCGGTTCATTCGGCGAAAGATCTGCCGAGCGCGCTCCCGGCGGGGATGCAACTTTGCGCGATCTCCACGCGCGAAGATCCGCGCGACCTCTATTGCAGCGAACGTTATGCGAGCTTTGAGGAGTTGCCTCGGGGCGCGCGCGTCGGCACGTCCAGCCCACGGCGACGCTCGCAATTACTCGCCCTGCGCGACGATCTCGAGTACGTCGATATTCGCGGCAACGTCGATACCCGATTGCGCAAACTCCGCGAAGGGCAGTACGATGCGATCGTCCTCGCCGCAGCGGGACTGCGACGGCTCGGACTGCGGGCAACCTACAGCGTTCCCTTTCCGATCGACCGCTTATTGCCGGCAGCGGGGCAGGGCGCACTCGCGATCGAGAGCACGATCGACGCTCCGGTGGCGCAAGCCTTACGCGCAGCACTCAACGACGAAGTGACCGAGCGTGCGGTCGTCGCCGAGCGCGCCGCGCTCCACGAACTCGGCGCGGGCTGCACCGCACCGGTCGGCCTCTACGGATCCTTCGAGGGCGACGAACTCGTGCTTCGCGGCAGCATCGGGGCCGAGGAGGGCGCCCCGGCGCTCGTGGCCGAACGACGCGGCCGCTGCCACTCCATCGAGGAGGCCGAGGAGCTCGGCCGCGGCCTCGCACGCCTCCTCTTCGAGCGCGGCGCCGCGCGACTGCTCGGGCGAGATTTGCCGCTCGCCGGGCGCCGGATTCTGCTCCCCCGGACCCTCGACCGGAGCAGCCGCATCGCGCCTCGCCTGCGCGCCCTCGGGGCCGAGGTCACCGAGCTGCGCTCCGGCGAGCAGCCCGACGGCGCCCCCGTCGATCTGCTCGTGATTCCCTCGAGCGGTGCCGCCGCGGTCGCAGCGCCCTGGGTCGCCGGCTGGAGGGCGCGCGGGCTGCGCCCGCTCGTGGCGGCAATGGGCGCGGAATCGGCGGCAGCGATCGAGCGTGCCGGGCTTCCACCCGACGGAATCGCATCGAATCCGGAGATCGACGCCTTTACCGCTTGCATTGTGAGCCTCCTCGACGCAACCTAACGATATGCTTCATCGACCCCGGCGTCTGCGCCGCACCCCCGCCCTGCGCGAGCTCGTCCGCGAGCATCGCACGCCGGTCGACGCCCTGGTGATGCCGCTCTTCGTCGTCGAGCGCGAGAGCGAGGCCGGGGCGATCTCCTCGATGCCCGGCATCCTCCGCCATACGCTTCCGCAATGCGTCGAAGAAGCAAAGCGCCTCTTTGCCGTGGGGATCAACGCGGTGTTGCTCTTCGGTATCCCCGCGCATAAAGACGCCGTCGCTTCGCGGAACGCAGCCGACGATGGGATCGTGCAGCGCGCGATCGCGGGAATCAAGGAAGCGATTCCGGAGATGCTGACGATCGCCGATCTTTGCAACTGCGAATATACCGATCACGGCCACTGCGGTTTGCTCGACGAACGGGGCGAGGTGCGCAACGACGAGAGCGTCGCGTTGCTCGCCACGGTCGCGCGTTCGTATGCGCGCGCCGGCGTCGATATCGTCGCGCCCTCGGATATGATGGACGGGCGCGTCGCCGCCATTCGTCGCGCGCTCGACGGCGACGGATTTACGCAGACGGCGATCATGGCGTACAGCGCGAAATACGCATCGGCATTTTACGGACCGTTCCGCGAGGCGGCGGGTTCGACGCCGCAATTCGGCGATCGGCGCGGTTACCAGATGGATCCGCCGAACGCTCGCGAGGCGATGCGCGAAATCGCGCTTGATATCGACGAAGGCGCCGATATCGTCATGGTGAAGCCGGCGCTTCCCTATCTCGATATCGTCCGCAGCGCGCGCGATCGCTTCGACACGCCGATCGCCGTCTATAACGTCAGCGGCGAGTACGCGATGATGGAGGCCGCCTTCGAACGCGGATGGCTCGAACGCGAGCGTACCGTCGACGAATTGATGGCCTCGTTCACGCGCGCCGGAGCCGATATCATCATCAGCTATTTCGCAGCCGAGTACGCCCGCCGTCATGGCCGAGGCCGCTGATTTCACGGTCGCGTTACTTCTCGGCGGCGAGGCGCGACGAATGCCCGACAAACTAACGCGGCCGCTTGGTACGAGCGGTTTGCTGGAGCGTGCCGTTTCTTTCGGCCGCTCGCTCGGCCCGCTGGTCTTGCTCGGCCGCGAAGATCAGCGCGCGCACTCGGAGCGATTCGGCGTTCCCTTTCTCGCCGATGCTCGGCCTGGCGGCGGGCCGTTAGCTGCGCTCGTCGACGCCTTCGAAAGGCTCGACCACGCCTGGGTGCTGGTCTTGGCCGCCGATCTTCCCGCGCTCCCCCCGGAGCTCCCGCGCGAACTGCTCGCCCGCCGCGATCCCGGCATCGAAGCGGTCGTCCCGCGGCACGACGAGGGCATCGAGCCGCTCTGCGCGCTCTACGAACGGAGCGCCGCACTGCGGGCCGCGGCGGCGTCGAGCGCGAATGAGGGCCCACGAGCGTTGCTCGAGAGAATGCGCGTCGCCTATGTCGAGTTTCCGAAGGCGTTCTTTCTCAACGTCAACACCGAGGCAGACTGGTCGCAATTGCAGGAACGATATTATTCACGATGAGTTACGAACGTTCGATTTCGGCATTCGCACGAGCGAGAAACAGCATCGCCGGAGGCGTCAACTCGTCGGTTCGCGCTTTTAAATCCGTCGGCGGCAACCCGATTTTCATGCAGCGTGGAGCGGGCCCGCATATTTTCGATCTCGACGGCAACCAATATATCGACTACGTGCTGTCGTGGGGCCCGTTGATATTAGGGCACGCCCACCCGACGGTCGTTAAAGCGGTCTCGCAGGCCGCAGCGCGCGGAAGCTCGTTTGGTACGCCGACCGAAGCGGAGAGCGATCTCGCCGAGACGATCGCATCGATGGTTCCCTCGATCGAACGCATTCGCTTTACCTCCAGCGGTACCGAGGCGACGATGAGCGCCGTCCGGCTCGCGCGCGGTGTGACCGGTCGCGCCAAAATCGTGAAGTTTGCCGGATGCTATCACGGCGCCGCCGACATGTTTCTCATCGCGGCCGGCTCGAGTGCGCTGACATTGGGCGTTCCGAATTCGCCCGGCGTCACCAGCGGAACCGCAGCCGACACCATCGTCGTTCCTTACAACGATTTAGCTGCCGTGCGTGCGGTCTTCGCCGAGCGCGGCCGCGAGATCGCTGCGATCATCGTCGAGCCCTTCGTCGGCAACATGGGTTTTATCGCGCCGCTCGCCGATTTTTTACCCGGGTTGCGAGCGATCTGCGACGCGCACGATGCGTTGCTTATTTTCGACGAAGTGATGACCGGCTTCCGCGTTGCCCGCGGCGGCGCCCAAGAACGGCTCGGCATCCGGCCCGATCTGACGACGCTGGGTAAAGTAATCGGCGGCGGCTTGCCGGTCGGCGCGTTCGGCGGGCGCGCCGAGATCATGTCGCAGCTCACCCCCGACGGCAAAATCTTCCATGCCGGGACGCTCTCCGGTAATCCGCTGGCGATGGCGGCGGGCCTGGCGACGCTTCGCACGCTCCGAGAGGATACGACGCTCTACGAACGTTTGGAGATCCTCGCGCGTTTGTTCGTCGAAGGTATGCGCGAAATATTTGCCAAGTACGACCGCCCGTTTACCGGCGGATACGCCGGTTCGATGTTCGGGTTCTATTTCAACGACGAACCGGTCTTCAATCTCGAGGGTGCGATGCGCGCCGATACCCAAGCGTACGCTGCCTTCTTCCACGCTATGGCCGAGCGCGGCGTCTACCTCGCGCCCTCGCAATTCGAGGCGGGTTTCCTTTCGTCGGCACACACGACCCACGAAGTCGAACAGACCTTGCACGCCGCCGACGAAGCGCTCGCTTCGATGGCGAACGAGTAGCGCATCGATGCCGATTCTCTGTATTGGGCTCTCGCACCATACCGCGCCGGTGAGCGTCCGCGAGAGCCACGCCTTCCCGACCTCGCGCATGACCGAAGCGTTGCAGATGCTGCACGCCTACGAAGCGGTGAAGGAAGCGGTCATGTTGCAGACCTGTGGGCGGCTCGAGATCTACGCCGAGGTCGACGATTTCGAGAGCGGCGCGGAACAGATCAAAACGTTCCTCACGCAGTTCCGGCATGGGACGATCGCCTTCGATCTGGAATCGTATCTCTACACGCATCTCGGGCGCGAGGCGGTCGAACATCTTCTCCGCGTTACCACCGGGCTCGACTCGATGTTGATCGGCGAAGCGGAGATCCTCGGACAAGTCAAAAGCGCGTACCTTCACGCGCAGCGTGCCGGTGCTTGCGGCAGCAGCATGCACAAACTCTTTCGCGAAGCGCTCAACGCCGGGAAAGCCGCGCGCACCCAGACCACGATCGGCGAAGAGTCGGCGAGCGTTGCGACCGCCGCCGTCGATTCTATCGAAGAGCGGCTCGGTTCGCTTGAAGATCGTTGCGCCGCCGTCATCGGGGCCGGGGCGATGGGGCGTAGCGCCGCGCGTCGACTGCGCAGCCGCGGCGTGGGAACGCTGTTGGTCGCCAACCGCACGCACACGCGCGCGCAAGAGTTGATCGGCGAGATCGGATCGGGGATCGCACACGATTTAACCGAACTCGTCTCGATTCTCGAAGCCGCCGATGTCGTTATCAGTTCTACCGAAGCGAGTACCTTCGTACTGACGACCAACGATGTCGCCGAGGCGATGGCGCGGCGTCCGGAACGCCCGCTGCTCATCCTCGACATCGCGGTTCCACGGGACAGCGACCCCGATATCGCCGATATCGAGGGCGTCACCTTGCTCGATATCGATACGCTCAAATCGGTCGTCGACGATCGGTTGGAGCGACGTCGACAAGCGATCCCGCAGGTCGAAGAGATTATCGTCGAATATCTCGAGCGCTTCCGCACCTGGTATCAGGCCCGCACCACGGTACCCACGATCGCCGCGCTGACGGAGCGCGCGGAAGCGATCCGCACCGCGGAGATCGAACGTCTTTTCGCGCGGCTTCCCGATCTTACGCCGCGCGAACGGATGTTGATCGTCGGTTCTTCGTTGACGATGCTTTCAAAGTTGTTGCACCCGGCAGTCACGACGATTCGCGAAAAAGCCGGGAGCGACCGCAGCGAAGCGCTGGCGTTCACGCGCTTGCTCGACGAATTGTTTTCGCTCGACGGAGCACAAAATGGCCGGCTTCGTTAGTCTGATCGGCGCCGGACCCGGCGACCCCGGATTGCTCACGCTGCACGGCGCACGCGCGTTACGCGAGGCGGAGGTTTTACTGTACGACGCGCTTGCATCCGATGCGGTGGTTGCGCTTGCATCGCCGACTTGCGAGCGAACCTTCGTCGGAAAGCGCGGCGGCAATCATGCGATGCCGCAGGAGGAGATCGAAGCGCTGATGATCGCGCGCGCGCGCGAAGGCAAGCGTGTCGTGCGGCTCAAAGGGGGCGACCCGCTGGTCTTCGGGCGCGGCGGTGAGGAAGCGCAGCGCCTGCACGCAGCGGGAATTCCGTTCGAGATCGTTCCCGGCATCAGCTCGGCGATCGCGGCGCCGGCCTACGCGGGGATTCCGGTCACCCACCGCGATTGCAACGTCGCGTTTACCGTCGCCACCGGGCACGAGGACCCGCTCAAAGCCGAGAACACTCTGGATTGGGCGAAGCTCGCCGATCCGCATCGCACGCTTGTCTTGTTGATGGCGATGGGCAATCTCGACGAAATCGCGCGGCGCTTGCAAGAGAACGGTTTAGCGGGGCGTACGCCTGCAGCCGTCATCGAAAACGGAACTCGCCCGTCGCAGCGCACGGTAACCGCGACGTTGGCGACGATCGCCGAAACGGCGCGGCGCGCCGGGCTCGCGGCGCCGGCGATTTTCATCGTCGGCGAGGTTGTCGCGTTGCGCGAAGAGCTGCGTTGGTTCGACCGTTCGCCGCTCTTCGGGAAGCGTTTGCTCGTCACGCGCCCGGCGGAACAGGCGGAGGAGTTTGCGGCGCGCGCGCTCGCACGCGGTGTCGAACCGATTCTCGCCCCGACCATCGAGATCGTACCCCCCGACGACCCGACGCCGGCGAATGACGCGGTCGATAATCTCGCGAGTTACGCCTGGGTGCTCTTCACATCGCGGAACGGTATCGATGCCTGCTTTCAACGGCTGCACGCCCTCGGTCGCGACGCACGCGCCTTCGGGTCGGCACGGGTCGCAGCGATCGGCGCGAAGAGCGCGCAGCGGCTCGCGGAGTTCGGGGTGCGAGCGGATCTCGTTCCCAAAACGGCGGTCGCCGAAGCACTCGCGGTCGAGATCCTCCATCGCGCGCGACCCGCTTCGCGTATTCTGCTTTTTCGCGCGCAAGAAGGACGCGACGTATTACCGACGCTGCTCGGCGCAGAGGGCCTGCAGGTCGACGATGTCGCCGCCTATCGAACGCAATTCGTACGCGACCCGCAGTTCGCGGGAAAGGCGGCGCGCGCGGACTTGCTCGCGTTCACCAGCGCGTCGACGGTGCGTGGGTATATCGAGCAGTTCCCCGATGCCGACGCTGCGATTGTAAGCGCGCGCGGAAAATGTATCGCGGCGATCGGCCCGATCGCGGCAGAGGCCGTCCGCGCGTCGGGACTCCATCTCGATCTCGTTGCCGATGTTGCGACGACCGATGCCCTCCTCGACGCGTCCGAAGCGCATTTCGCCGCCAAGGGATGAAACGGCGCGCGCTGACGCGTGACGGTACGATTGCCGCCGCGTTCATCGGCGCGGCGACGCTGCTCGGATTTCACCTCGTCGGCGCGCTCGTACTCTTCGCGTTTTTCATTCCCTCGATCGCGCTCTCACGGCTACCGCACCGGCATGCCGAGCGAATCCGCGACGTCGATAAACAGGGCCCACGCGATGCGCGGCAAGTGCTTGCAAACGGCGGCATCGCGGCCGCCGCCGCGCTGCTCGCGTTCTTTCTTCCGCAAGCGCATTTCATCGCTGCCGCCGCCTTTGTCGGCGCTTTTGCCGCGGCATCGGCCGATACGTGGGGAACCGAGATCGGCACGCGTTACGGAAAGAACGCGCGCTCTATCCTCAGTCTTCGCGCCGACGCCGCCGGCCTCTCGGGCGGCGTTACCACCTTGGGAACGCTCGCGGAGATCGCCGGTGCCTTCGTCGTTGCGACAACGGCGACGCTGCTTGCGCTCGCGCCGCTCGCTGTCGGAGCGATCGGCGGAATCGTCGGGGCCTTCGCCGACTCCTATCTCGGCGCGAGCGTCCAGGAGCGTCGCACCTGCGATCGCTGCGCGCGCGACTGCGAGACCGATCCGCATCTCTGCGGTACGCCGACGCGGCGTATCCGCGGTCTCCCCGGCTTTCGCAACGATGCGGTGAATTTCAGCGCAACGCTTGCGGGAGCGGTCGCGAGCGTTATCGTCGTCGCGCTTCGCGCGCGTTATTTGCCGTAGGTCTTGCGTAGGTAGGCGATAATCGCGTCGTCGTCGTCGGCGATTTTGACAGCGCCGTCAACGAGCGACGGAATGCCCGTACGGCCGAAAAGCTCCTTGACGACCGCGCGCTCGCCGTGGTTTCTGGGCACGTTCACCACGCGATAATCGAGCAAGAGATCGGTCATTACCGCCCGTACCCGGGCGCAGTAGCCGCACCATTCGGCTTGGTAAAGAACGATTTCGGTCGCAATCATAGGGAATGAATAGGCAAAATCGAGCGCCGCCCCTGCTAATGCCCCGAGCCGCACCTCTCACCACATGCCCGCCGGGCCTTTTCCGCCGGGTGCAGCGTTGCTCATCGGTCACAATGCTACGGCATTGCTCCCTCTTCGCGCCTCGCCCCGCCGAGAAATCCCTCGTCGGATCATGTTGCGCGAGGTGCGGCCCGGGACACTAGCGAGAGCATTCCTGCTTCCCGCCGTCGAAAGTCGCAAGGCTTCCAGCCGGACTATCGATGATGCTCGAACGCAACGACGACCGACGGCGACGGATGAGCGCGGCCCTCGTCGCCTCGCTCGCGCTCCACCTCGTGCTGCTCGCACTTGTTCCCTCGCTGGTCGCCGTGCGCTCGCGGCGCCCCAGCGTTGCGACGATTGCCTTTGCCCGCGTCGCGCGCATCGAACTCGCGAGAACGCAGCACACGCCGCAGCCGGATCGCTCGCCGCATCCTCCCGCGCCCCCGGTAGCGCGGAATCAGCATCTCGCGCGGCCGCATCCGCTCACCGTTGCTCGCGTCCCGGCCTCGGCACGCCCCGCTCGGCGCCGCACCCCGGTCGCCGGTGCTCCGATCGTCGTTGCCGCGCTCCCGGCCTCACCGAGCCCGGCTCCGAGCGCTACGCCCGGCCCCGCAGCGACGGCGAGCCCGGCCCCCGTACGGCTGGCCAGCACCGAGCGACTCGACCGGGGCGGCTACATGCCCTTCGGGGCTCGGCAAGCGCAACCCGTACTCGACGAACGAACGGCGCGCCGCCTGCACGCACTCGATCTCCACGCGACGATGACGGTACGCGTCGCCGGCGACGGCCGCATTCTCGCGCTCTCGTTTACGCCGCCGCTCGATGCCGCAAGCCGCGCGCGCATTCTCGCGCTACTCGCCGACGCATCCTGGGATCCGGCGGTCTGCGGCGGCGGCGTTGCCTGTACCGGCGAGACGACGATACGTTTGTAGTTTTCGGCGCAGGTATTGTTACAGAATCGATTGCCCGAGCGCAGAGCAGATGAGCCCGACGGCGAGCGCTGCGGTTTGATTGCGATGATCGAGAATCGGATTGATCTCGACCATTTCGAGCGAGCCGACTTTCCCGCTCGCCGCAAGCATCTCCATAACGAGGTGCGCTTCGCGAAAACTCAAGCCGCCCTTGACCGTCGTGCCGGTTCCCGGCGCCTCGCTCGGGTCGATGCCGTCCATATCGAACGAAATGTGAACCGGTCCGGCGGCGCCGGCGATTGCAATCGCTTCCTCCATAATGCGGGAGATGCCGAGCCGATCGACGTCGGTCATCGTAAACGCACGCACCCCGGATTCACGAAGATTTTTCTTTTCGACCGCATCGACATCGCGTAAGCCGATCTGCACCGTGCGCGCGCGATCTGCATAGCCTTTTTCCAACGCGAACCAGAGCGGCATTCCGTGCACGTTTCCCGAGGGCGAGCTCTTGGGGCTGTTGATGTCGCTATGCGCGTCGATCCACACGATGCCCGGAGCCGCGCCGCGCGCGCGCGTCAAGCCCGCGAGCGTCCCCATCGCAATCGAATGATCGCCGCCCAAAACGATCGGAAAGCTTTTCTCGGCAAGAATATGCTCGACGATATCGGCGAGTTCAGAGCAGACCGCATCGATCGTGTCGAGATACTTTGCGTGGTTGTCGGTCACCGCAAGTGATTCCCGAATCGGTACGTGAAGGTTGCCGCGATCTTCGATATGCGTGACGCCGATGGCGCGCAATTTTTCGTGCAATCGCGCGTAGCGCACCGCCGACGGCCCCATATCGACCCCGCGACGGCTCGCGCCGAGATCCATCGGCACGCCGACGATATCGACGCGGTCGCGCATCGCGCGCTCCGCAGCGATCATAGGGCCTCCTTCGCCGCGTTCTTCCGCAGAGCGCGCAGCGTCCGAGCGACCAACGTGTAGAGCGTTTGAATCGGTTTGCGCACCGGCGCGAGCGGACCATCGATATAGCCGTCGTCAAAATCGAGCATCCACGTCGCTGCCCGAAGCATCGGCGGCACCGGGCGAGTCGTCCAGCGTCGCGCGCGCGCGACGCCATCGGGGAAGCGCTCTTCAAGCGCCGCTAAAACCGCCGCATCGTCGGGCGCAGCGTCTACGATCCGCGTGAACGTCGGATAATCGGTCCCCAGGATCCGCAGAAGGATCTCATCGCCGGGGCTCTGGCCGTAGAGGTAACTGCCGAGCCGCCCACCGAGCGCGGCGCGCGCCTTATCGATGATGCGCGGGAGCCAGCGGATACCGCCGAGTTCGTCGCTCCAGCGGCGCGGGGGAGCGAGGGTCAGATCGATTGGTTCCATACCGACTCTTCGCTTCTCGACGCAGGCGCGCGCCTCCGTCCGTCGTAGCAGGGCTACGAATGAGAATCCTCGCTCGCGCGATCTCGGCCTGCGCCCTGGCGGCACTCGTCATCTCGTGCGCACCGAGCACCGAGAGCGGTCGCGGCCTCTCGCTGGGAATGGTTACCGATATCGGCGGCCTCGGCGATAAATCATTTAACGACTCGGCCTATCGCGGGCTGCTTCAAGCACACCGGCGGCTCGGAGCGCATATCTCGGTCCTCCAGTCGCGCTCGGCGGCCGACTATCAACCGAACCTCGAGGCGCTCGCGAACGAACGTTTCTCGGTGATCTATGCTATCGGGTTTCTGATGAGCAAGGATCTCGACCAGATCGCGCAAGATCATCCGCATACCCATTTTGCAATCGTCGACGCCGTCGTCAACGAACCCAACGTCGTCTCGATCACTTTTCGCGAACAGGACGGATCCTTTCTCGCCGGAGCTCTGGCGGCGATGATGAGCGCCGACCAACACATCGCCTTTCTCGGCGGCCAGGATATCCCGTTGTTGCACAAATTCGAGGCCGGGTATATCGCCGGCGCGCGCGAGATCGACCCGCGGATAAAAGTCGACGCGAAATATATCGGCAGCTTCGACGATGTCGCCGCCGGTAAGGAACTCGCCGATGTCGAACTCAACGACGGCGCCGATATTATTTACGCTGCTGCGGGGAAAGCGGGGATGGGAGCGATCGAAGCGGTAGAGACACGGCATGGAGCCTATGCCATCGGCGTCGATTCCAACCAAGATGCGCTCGCACCGGGAAAGGTTCTCACCTCGATGGTCAAACGCGTCAACGTTGCAGTCTTTGACGTCGCGAAGGCGTACCAAGATGGGAAACCGATGCACGGCCACGTGGTCTTCGGACTGCGAGAGGGGGGCGTTTCGCTGACGAATTTCCAATACACGCGCGCGAAGATCGGCCCCGAGCGGATCGCGCGGCTCGCACGCATTCGGGCTGCAATCGTCGACGGTCGCATCGTGCCGCCGGCGACGTTGCGCGCTCTCGCGAAGTTTCGACCGGTGGCGCTCTGAGCGGATCGCTGCGACTCCGAGGAATCTCGAAGCGTTACGGGCGCCTGCAGGTGCTCGACGACGTCGATCTCACCTGCGAGGCGGGCGAGATTCACGCATTGGTCGGCGAGAACGGTGCGGGAAAATCGACGCTCGCCGGGATCGCAGCGGGGGAACTGAGCGCCGATGCAGGCGAGATCGAACGCGAGGGCCGCATCGGGCTGGTTCACCAGCACTTTGCGTTGATCGATCGGCTCTGCGTTTGGGAGAACGTCGTCCTCGGACACGAACCGCGGCGACTCGCAACGATCGACCGTAACGCGGCCCGCACGTTCGTTCGCGAACTCGGCGAACGCTACGGGCTCGACGTCGACCCGGATGCGTGTGTCGAAGATCTCCCCGTCGGTATCCGTCAGCGCGTCGAGTTATTGCGCGAACTCGCGCGCAATCCGAGCATTCTCATTCTCGACGAACCGACGGCGGCGCTCTCGCCGGGCGAGGTAGAACGTCTGTTCTCGACGATCGCGCGTTTGACGGAGAACGGCGTCGGCGTCTTGGTCATCACCCACAAACTCGATGAAGTTTTCGCGCACGCGGGGCGCGTCACGGTCCTGCGGCGTGGGATCGTTGTCGAACGGCGCCCGATCGCCGAGATCACGCGCGAGCAGGTCGCACGTGCGATGATCGGCGGAGAGATTCCCTCGATCCCGGCGCACCAGCCCACCAACGGCCCGGTGCTCGTCCGCGTAGAAGCGCTCGCGGTCCCCGGTGCAATCGAGCACCTCTCGCTCCGAATCGCCGCCGGCGAGATTCTCGGCGTCGCCGGCGTCGAAGGGAACGGGCAGAGCGCACTCGCCGACGCGCTCGCGGGTTTAACCCCGTTTCGCGGTAACGTCGAACGCCCGGCAACGATCGGCATCATTCCGCAAGATCGCCTCCTGGAAGCGGTGATTCCCGGCTGGTCGCTCGTCGAGAATGCTATGCTGGGTCGCGAACGCACCGCAGCGAAGGGCTCGTGGCGCATCGACCGCGCCGCAGCGCGAGCCCAGTGCACGGCAATCGTCGAACGCTTCGACGTTCGCGCCGCAAGCATCGACGCACCGCTTGCGACGCTCTCGGGCGGAAACCAGCAAAAACTCGTCGTCGGGCGAGCGTTAATCGACAATCCCGAATTCGTTATCGCCTACAACCCGACGCGCGGCATCGACATCGGTGCGACCGCGACGGTGCACGGCGAGTTGCTCGCCGCCCGCAATCGCGGCGCGGCGATCTTGCTGATCTCGTTCGAACTCGACGAGCTCTTCGCGCTCTCGGATCGCATCGTCGTCATCGCGCGCGGAACGTTGCGGGGCGAATTCTCCGACCGACGCTTCGACCGCGATGCGATCGGTCGGTTGATGGTAAGCGCATGAAGCACGAGAGCGCGAAGGCATTGCTGATCGGGACGCTCGGCGTGGCGGCGGCAATGTCGCTGGCGATGATCGCGTCGCACGTTTCGCCGATCGTCGGCTTCAACGCGTTCTTTTACGGTGCTTTCGGCGGCAAACAAGAGATCGCCGAGACACTGGCGAGTACGACGGCGCTGCTCTTCCCGGCGCTCGGCATAGCGATCGCCTTTCGGGCCGGCCTTTTCAATATCGGCGCCGAGGGACAGTTGCTCGTCGGCGGGCTTCTTGCCGGGTGGATCGGGACGCGCATCGACGTACCTCCCGCCCTGGCAATAGCGGCGATCTTCATCGCCGGTGCGCTCGGCGGTGCGCTGTGGGGCGCAATCGCCGGCTGGCTCAAGGCCGCGCGCGGCGCGAACGAAGTCATCTCCACGCTCATGCTCAACTTTATTGCCGCATCGCTCGCGCTCTATCTGGTCACCGGGCCGCTGCGTGCGCCCGATGCGGCCGGCCCCGAACTCTCGCTGCTCCCGCACGCATACTGGCTGCCGACGTTGCTCTCGCACACGCGCGCGACGATCGCTCTGCCGATCGCGCTGCTCGCCGCATTCGCGCTGCGCTACGTGCTCGATCGTACCTGGTACGGCTATCGTCTCCGCGCTGCAGGTGAAGCCCCGGAGGCAGC
>JAJYRI010000118.1 GCA_021794175.1 bacterium | reverse complement strand
CGAATTGCGATAGGAGTCGCTGCGCGGGAGCCGTATGCCCCGCAGATGATACTTGCCGTACCGCGTGAGAGCGCCGAGCGCGAACGCCGTGTCGCGCTCGTTCCCGAAAGCGTCTCGAAATTCAAAAAACTCGGACTGGAAATTCACGTACAGCGCGATGCAGGTCGCGCCGCTTCTTTTCCGGACTCCGCTTACGAATCGGTCGGAGCTCGCATCGTCGCCGATGAGAACGAACTCCTTTCTTCCGCCGATGTCCTTCTCTGTGTCGCACGTCCGACCGAAAATCAGCTAGCGCGCCTCAAAAAAGGCGCGCTTCTCGTAGGTTTCCTCGATCCGCTCGGCGACCCGGCATACGCCGAGCGCCTGGCATCGGCGGGAATCGAAGCACTCGCCGTCGAGAAAATCTCGCGCATCACGCGCGCTCAAAGTATGGACGCGCTTTCGTCGCAGAGCAATATCGCCGGCTACAAGGCCGTCTTGCTCGCGGCGAGCGCGTTGCCGAAGTTCTTCCCGATGCTCACCACCGCAGCGGGAACGATTCCGCCGGCGAAGGCGCTCGTACTCGGTGCCGGAGTAGCGGGGCTACAGGCCATCGCGACGGCACGCCGCCTCGGTGCGGTCGTCAGCGGCTACGACGTCCGCGCCGTCGTCCGCGAACAGGTGCAATCGCTCGGCGCGAAATTCCTCGAATTCGATCTCGGCGAGAGCGCCGAGGGTTCGGGCGGATACGCAAAAGAACTCACGCCCGAACAGCAGCAGCGGCAACGCGACTGGATGGTCGAGCAGATCGGTAAAAACGACGTCGTGATTACGACCGCACTGGTCCCCGGGCGGCGAGCGCCGATTCTCATTACCGAAGCTGCCGTCGCCGCGATGGCTCCGGGAAGCGTCATCGTCGATCTCGCGGCGGAGGCCGGGGGAAACTGCGCGCTCACCAAACCGAACGAGAGCGTTATCACCGACAACGGCGTGCAGATCATCGGTACGACGAACCTGCCGGCCACGATGCCGTACAACGCAAGCCAACTTTACTCGCGCAATCTCTTCGCCTTACTCTCGCCGTTTGCAAAAGACGGTACGCTCGCCCTGGATTACAACGACGACGTGATCGCGGGTGCCTGTATCGTTCACGACGGCAAATCTACGATCGGAGCGGCCAAGTGAACGATATTGCCCATCTCATCCAATTGTTAACGATCTTGCTCTTAGCGGTCTTCGTTGGTTTCGAGGTGATCTCGAAGGTTCCGACGACGTTGCACACGCCGTTGATGTCGGCGACCAATGCGATCCACGGCATCGTGTTCATCGGAGCGATCGTCGTCGTCGGCGCGCTCTTTGCGGGCCCCACCTCGCCGATGCTCGCGATCATCAGCGTTGCCGCATTGACGCTCGGTGCAATAAACGTCTTCGGCGGCTTCGCCGTCACCGAACGCATGCTGCAAATGTTTAAGAAGAAAGAGGGGCCGCGTTCATGACCGTCGCTCTCAGCCTCGCAAATCTCGTCGCGGTCGCGCTCTTTATTTACGGCCTCCATCAACTCAATTCGCCGCCGACCGCCCGCGCCGGCAACCGGCTCGCGATGGTCGGCATGGCGATCGCGTTGGTCTCCTCGCTGCTACAGACGCAGGGTGTCGGCTGGTGGGCGATTCTCATCGGCGTCCTTCTCGGCGGTACGATCGGTATCGTCGCCGCACTGCGCGTGAAGATGACGGCGATGCCGCAGATGGTCGCGCTCTACAACGGTGCCGGCGGCGCCGCCGCAGCTGCGATCTCGACGCTCGAATTTTTCGTCCTCGCAAGCGGAAACGGCGAGAACGCGGTGATCTCGGTTTCGTTGGTGCTCTCGGCGATCATCGGCTGTCTGAGTTTCGCCGGGTCGATCGTCGCGTTTTTGAAACTCCAGGAACTGATGACCGGGCGACCGATCACCTATCCGGGGCAGCAAGTCGTCAACGGCTTCATCCTCTTGGCGATTCTGGTCCTCGCGGGTTGGTTTATCGCGACGCTTGGAACGATGCCGATTCTTGCGTTTCTCGGATTGTTGATCTGCTCTCTGCTGCTCGGCGTCCTCTTCGTGCTGCCGATCGGCGGCGCCGACATGCCGGTGGTCATCTCGTTACTCAACTCCTTTACCGGCCTTGCCGTCGCGGTTACCGGTTTCGAGATCAATTCGCCCTTACTGATTATCTGCGGCGCTCTCGTCGGTGCGAGCGGAACGCTCCTGACGGTGATGATGGGCAAAGCGATGAATCGTCCGCTCACCAACGTGCTCTTCGGCGCTTTCGGCTCCGGCGGCGGCAGCGAGCCGGCTGCCGGAAGCGGCGGCCCGCAGCAGATCCGCAGCGCAAGTGCCGACGACGTCGCGATCATGTTGGCCTATGCCTCGAAGGTCATCTTCGTTCCCGGTTACGGTATGGCGGTCGCACAGGCACAGCACTCGGTGAAAGCGCTCGCCGATCAACTTGAAAAGCGCGGCGTTCAGGTGCTCTATGCGATCCATCCCGTTGCCGGGCGTATGCCGGGGCACATGAACGTTTTGCTCGCGGAATCGAACGTACCGTACGAACAATTGCTCGATATGGACGATGCGAACCCGGAGTTCCCAACCACCGACGTCGCGCTGGTCATCGGCGCGAACGACGTGACCAATCCCGCGGCGCGCAACGTGAAGAGCTCGCCGATCTACGGCATGCCGATTCTCGATGTCGATAAAGCGGCGAACGTCATCGTGCTCAAACGCTCGATGCGCTCGGGATTCGCGGGCATCGATAACCCGCTCTACGAGATGCCGAACACCTCGATGCTCTTCGGCGACGCCAAGGCGAGCGTTGATGCGCTCACCTCGGCGGTGAAGGCACTGTAGGCGATGCGAGCGCTGCGTAACGTTTTACGAGCGTGCGTGGCGCTCGCACTCCTCGGCACCTCGGTCGCCGCAGAAAAGCGCGCGACCATGACGCCGGTCTCCTATGTCGACCCGTTCGTCGGAACCTCGGGTACGCCGCTCGGCGGTCCCATCGACGATTTTCCCGGCGCCGACGTGCCGTTCGGCATGCTGCAATGGAGCCCCGATACGCCGTCGCAGAATGCCGGCGGCGGCTACGAATTCAACGATTCGTCGACGACCGGATTCAGCTTGACGCATCTCAGCGGCCCCGGCTGCAACGTCTTCGGCGATTTTGCCGTGCTGCCGCTGCTCGGTACGCCGCCGCATGCATTGCAGGGCATCTCGCAGCCGTTCTCGCACGTCGGCGAGATCGCGGTGCCGGGCTATTATGCGGTAACGCTCGGAAACCCGGGGATCCGCAGCGAGCTTACCGTTCGCTCGCGCAGCGGTCTCGGCCGCTTTACGTTCCCCAGTTCGCCCGATGCGTTGCTCACCGTCAATCCCGCCTCCGACCAAGCCGGCGTCGGTAACGCGAGCATTCGTATCGTCGGCACCGACGCGCTCGAGGCAAGCGCGCGAAGCGGACATTTTTGCGGCATGCCCGATCGATTCACCATCTATATGGCGGCGCGTTTCAATCGCCCGTTTGCAGCATCGGGGCTCTACGAAAATGGTACCGGCCGCAAAGCCGGTGCGTGGCTGCGCTTCGACACGACGAAACGACGGAGCGTTCGCATGCAAGTCGCGATCTCGTTCGTCAGCGAACGCGGCGCCTGGCGGAACCTCCGTGAATCCGCGCGTTCGTGGAGTATCGTTGCAGTACGCGACCGCGCGCTCGAGCGTTGGAACCGTGCGCTCGGCCGCGTTCGCGTCTCCGGCGGCAGCACCGAGAACCTGCGCACGTTCTACAGTGCGCTCTACCACACGATGCTGCACCCCAATCTCTTCAGCGATATCGATGGCCGCTATCGTGGTTTTGACGGAAAGATCCATCGCGTTCCCTCGGGACACGCGTTCTACGCGAACTTCTCCGACTGGGATATCTATCGCACCGAGATTCCGCTGTTGGCGCTGCTCTTTCCCCATCGTACGAGCGACATGATGCAGTCGCTCGTCGATGCCGCGCACCAGGATGGTTGGCTGCCGCGCTGGGCGCTTGCAAATGCACCGACCAGCGTCATGGGCGGCGATTCGGTCGATCCGGTGATCGCCGGTGCGTATGCATTCGGCGCCCGCGATTTCTCACTTCATCGCGCGTTGGATGCGATGGTGAAGGGCGCCGACGATACGAACGCCCCGCCGGCGTTCGGCTGGTACCAGGAGCGCCCGGCAGGCGGCGATTTCAATCGCCTCGGCTATATTCCTAACGTCTATACCACCTCGGTCTCACCGGTGCCCAACGGTGCATCGGAGAGCTTGGAATATAGTCTCGATGATTTTTCGATCTCGGCATTCGCGCGCGCACTCGGCGAGCGATCGGTCGCGGCGGCCTTTCTCAAAAGCAGTGCGAACTGGTCGCACCTCTTCGACCGTTCGCTCGGCGAAATCGCGCCGCGTGGACCCGGCGGCGCATTCGAGCGCACGAAGATCGGTGAGAACGGACAGAGCGGCTTCCAGGAAGGGAACGCCGCGCAATATACCTGGATGGTCCCGCAGGATCTCCGCGATCTTTTCCGCGGTATGGGCGGACGCGCCGCTGCGCGCAAACGCCTCGATACGTTCTTTATCCATCTCAATGCGGGGCAGAGCGCGCCCTATGCATGGCTTGGCAACGAGCCGAGCATCGGCAGCCCGTGGGCCTATCTCTCGGCGGGCGCACCGTGGCGCGAAGAGCGCGTCGTTCGCGCGGCGATGTTGCGTTTATGGGGCGATCGCCCCGACGGGCTTCCCGGAAACGACGATCTCGGAACGATGAGTGCGTGGTACGTGTGGAGCGCGCTCGGGCTCTACCCGCAAAACCCCGCCGAACGCTATCTCGACATCGGTGCGCCGCTCTTCACGCACGCCGTCATCACGCCGTCGCAGGGCCCCGTCATTACCATCGATGCGCCGCAGGCCGCACCCGATAGGCCCTACGTTCGGCAGCTTTCGATCGACGGCCATCCGTGGATGCGTCCGTGGGTCGCACTTCCGCAGAACGGTTCGTTGCATCTCGCGTTCACGCTCGCCGCTCGACCGAATCGCGCGTGGGGAAGCGCTCCCGCCGATGCTCCGCCCTCCTACGCACCGAAGCAGGTGCGTTTTCCGCCGTCGACGGCGATGACGATCGTGCGCACGCCGACGGGATTCGCCGTCATCAATCCCGATTCGCGCGCGCATCGCATCACCTGGAGCACCGCCGTCGCTGCACCCGCGCGCGTCGAACCGCCGACGGGTTCGAGCACCGTCCCCGGCGGAGGGCGTGTCGATGTCGCGCTGACACTCGCCGATACCCGCGCGCCGGCGGGGCTCTACGATATCCGCGTCATCGCCCGCGCCGGCAATGGTGCTCGCTTCCCTACGCTGCAACTCTATCGCACCGCTGCGAACGGCGTCGACCCCGACACGCTCGCATGGCTCGTCGACCGCGCCAAGGGCACGGTGATTCCCTACGATCTACGCACGAGTGCGCGCGGTGCGGCGATCGCCGTCGGCCGTCATCCGCTCGACGCCGTCCTCTCGCGCAACAATCGCTTGCTCTTCGTCGGCAATCGCGGCGGCGACAGCGTCAGCGTCATCGATACGCAGAGCCGCCGCGTCGTTGCGACGGTTCCGGTGAAGAGCCCCGACGGGCTCGCGCTCTCGACACACGGTAACGGTATATGGGTCGCCGATTTTCGCGCGAATACGGTGGAGCGCATCGACGTTGCAACGTTGAAAGTCGGCACACCGATCGCGGTCGGAAAGGCTCCGCGTTGGATCGCGGTCGCTCCC
>JAJYRI010000117.1 GCA_021794175.1 bacterium | reverse complement strand
ACTGATGATGCCGGTCGCCGTTCTTGCAGGCGCAGAAGACCCCGGTATCTCCCTCGATGAGGCGCGTGCCGTCGCGGACGGATTTCCCGATGCCGAGCTCGTGGTGCTCGATCGCGTCGCTCATCTGCCGATGCTCGAAGATCCAGCCGGGCTCGAGCGCGCACTCCGGAGCCTTCTCGCTCGGGACACTAGAGATGCCTCTCGGCACTAGCGAATCGTCGGCAGGCGGCCGGAGCGACTGAGCGTACGCCAGATCAAGAGGGCGCCCAGCACGACCCCGGCGAGGATCGCTGCAACGACGGCGACCTTCAGAAGTGCGAAGGCAACGATGATCGCGATAAAGAGCGCCGCGATGCCCACGGTGAGGCGAAGATAGAGGGCGAGGGTTGGGTTCATGAAGGGTTCTCCTTGTCCGGTGAACCGAAGCCCCGAGGAAGGGGGTTGCAGGTTCGTGTCGATTTACCGATACTAGATAGGTAAAGTTTCGGGAGGTTTCTATGGATATCGCTGCTCTCTCAAACGCCGCCGCCGGCTCGGTCGGCGCGGCAATCAACGTCTCACTTCTCAAGGCAACACAGAACCTCGATCAAAGTGAAGCCGCGTTGCTCTTCGCATCGATCGGTCTCGGGCAATCGGTGAACGCCCTTGCGTAGGTTGCTCGCTACGGCCTGTGCCGCACTTTTCGGCCTCGCACTTCTCGGTGCCGCCCCCGCAAACAAGCCGCTTCGGCGGCTCGTTTTTCGCTTTACCTACGGGGACGCGAATGACATGACGACGACCTCGTCGGGGATATCCTCAAGCGGCCAGGGCTCCGGAATAAATACATACGTGGCTCGCGTTTCAGATCAGGGTACGATCGATGTTACGGTAAAGTCCGCTCAAGCGGATGGCAGTTTGGTCGTAAGCGTGGCCGAACATGCGCGTAATAATCGCTCGGCGACCCCCGCGACTTGTATCGTGTATAGCGATACGGCCTTGCTTTGCGACCAAACGAAGAAAGTCAATCTCGAAGAGATGGAGCTGCTCTCCTATCTCGGTCAGAATTTTGTGAATCCCGTGCAAATCGACGCAAAGGGTCATTGGGGCTATAAGGTGAGCAGCCCGCATAGCAAAATGAAAGCCGGTTATACGATTCGCGGTCACAAAAAGTCGAACTTTTACGTGGATATGTCTCGTACTTATACCCAAACCGGTATGAATGCCTACACGGCACGTACGACCGGACATTTTACCTACAACGCGATGCGTACCGTTCCCACTGCCATTGTTGAGAGAATCGTCACGCGGCGGCAGGGAAACTTAGGGAAAAACGTTACGGATCGCACCGAGGTATCGTATAAACTCGTCGACGATTCGATGGCGCCGAAGCAACCATAGATCCGTTTGCGCGGCTGAACGGCTCCGTCGCCGTCTGGTGCGCCCAACGGCTCGCTGAAGCGAGCGCTCCGCAGCGCGAAGGTATTCCGGCAATTCTCGAAGGCCGTCACGTTTTGATCTGTTCGCCGACCGGCACAGGCAAAACGCTGACGGCCTTTCTGCCGATTTTCTCCGATCTTGCCGAACGCCGGGAACGCGACGAACTTTTCGCGCGCACCTTCGCTCTCTACGTATCGCCGTTGCGAGCGTTGGGATACGATGTCGAGCATAACGTGCGCCGTCCATTGCGGGAGATGGGATTGCTCGAGCGCCCCGATAGCGATCGCGCGCGCGTTCGTCGAGGACGCCTGCGGGAGCGTTTCATTCGAACCGGCGTTCGCACCGGCGATACTCCGCCGGTCGAAAGGCGGCTCATGCTCTCGCGACCGCCGCATATTTTGATGACGACCCCGGAGTCGCTCGCCCTGATGCTGGCGATGGAGAGCTACCGCGCGACGCTGCGCCACCTGCGGTGCGTCGTCGTCGACGAAGCGCACGCACTCGCCGGAAATAAACGCGGCGCGCACCTGAGCCTGCTCCTCGAGTCGCTCGAAGAGCTCGTTCGCGCACCCGTGCAACGCATCGGGCTTTCGGCGACCGTCGCCCCGCTCGATCGCGTCGCGCGCTATCTCGCCGGTACGGAGCGGCCGTGTACGGTGGTCGATGCGCGGACGGTGCGCGAGACGCGGCTCGAGATCCGCGCGCCTTTTACCGGGGCGATGGCGCCGTTGGCGACGCTCGCGCGCAGCGCCGCCTCGGCGATCGATCGGGCGCGCACCACGCTCGTGTTTACCAACGTGCGCAGCCAGACCGAGCGGATCGCATACGAATTGCGCCTGCTTGCAGGCGACGGCGCCCCGATCGAAACGATCGATGCCGATGCCGCGCCGCGCTCGTCGGATGCACGCATCGGCGTCCACCATAGCGCGTTAGAGCGCAGCGTTCGCCATCGCACCGAAGCGCGCTTACGCGCGGGCGATCTGCGGGCCGTGGTCTGCTCCGCTTCGCTGGAGCTCGGCGTCGATATCGGTGCGATCGAGCAGGTCCTAATCGTCGGCGGCGCGCGCAGCGTCGTCGCAACGTTACAGCGTGTCGGCCGTGCGGGGCATCGCCCGGGCGAGATCGCACGCGGGGTCATTCTCGCACAAGATCGCGACGACATCATCGAGGCGGCTGCGACGCGGCGTTGCATCGCCGATGGGGCGATCGAGGAGATCGCCGTGCCGCGCGCGCCGCTCGACGTCCTCGCGCAATGGATGCTCTCCTGCGTCGTTCCCGAGCGGTGGATCGATCTCGATGCGCTCTTACCGATAGCCCGGCGTGCTTCGCCGTTTGCCTCGCTGAAGCGGGACGATTTGCTTGCGTGCGCCGCCTATCTCGGCGGCGGCGGCGTCGCCGACGATCCCGCACACGTGCGGCGCATCGGATTCGACGGCACCGCAATTTGGGGGCTCGGGCGTGCTGAAAGCGCGGCCTACTACGAAAACGTCGGGACGATTCCCGACGAGCGCAGCGTTCCGGTTCGCATCGCCGGAGAGCGCTCGTTCGGGCGACTCGAAGAAGATTTCGTCGATCGCCTGCGCGTCGGCGACATCTTCGTTCTCGAAGGGCGAACCGTTCGCGTCGAATCGATCGACCGCTCGGGTATCACTACGCGCGCGCACCGAGGACGACCGACGGTACCGCAGTGGAGCTCGCATATTCGCGGCATCGAAAACCCGCTTGCCGAAGAGATCGATCGACTGCGCGAGGGAGTTGCGGATCGTCTTGCGGTGGGCGAGCGCGCGGAGGCGTCGACGTGGCTCGCGCGACGCTACGAACTCGGGAGCGATCTTTGCGAGCGGATCGTCGCGTACATCGAACAACAACTTGCGGTCAGTGCGATACCGCGGCGAGGTCGGCCGATCGTCGAAATCTATCTCCTCGACGGGTTACAGAGTGCCGTCGTGCTCACGGGAATCGGACGAAGAGCGAACGAGGCGCTCGGCCGCGTCGCAGCGACGCGCATCGCTCGCATCGTCAGCGGGGCGGTGACGATCCTCACCGACGATCTCGGCATCATGCTGCAACTGCCTCCGCGCGCGCGGCTACACGACGCCCAGTGGGAACGACTACTCGACGGAGCGGGCTTCGAAAACGATCTTCGTGAAGGCTTGCTCGGGTCGGCGATGTTGCGGACGCATTTTCGCTACGTTGCGAACACCGGATTGCTCGTCCTTCGGCGCGCGAATGGGCGTTCGCTGCGCGCGTCGTCGTTGCGTTGGAATAGCGGGCGCATTCTCGAACGACTCGTTCGCGAGGATAAGCGCTTCCCGCTGGTACGCGAAGCGTTTCGAAGCGTGACCGAAGATGTACTCGATGCCGCGCGAGCGCGCGAATTTTGCGAATCGCTTGCGGCCCCGCCCCGCATCCTGCACCCGCCGGTCGCATCGCCGATGAGTTTCGGCATTCTCACCTCCTCGTTCGGCGATAACGTGGCCATCGCCGATCGCAGCGAGCTCGTCGATGCACTCCACGAACGCGTCTTGGCGTATCTCGCCGGAGCGATCGCTCCATGAGCGCCGGGCCGCGCGCGCTCTCGGTCTCGCTCGGTGATGGTGCGACCGCGCTCGCCGGCGGGATGCTGTGGATCGAGATGACGGCCTCGCTCGTCGTCGCCGATCTCCACCTCGGTTACGAAGAGGCGATCGGCGGAGCGCTGCCGTTATGGAGTCTCGACGAGAGCGTGGGCCGGATCGAAGCGGCGCTCGCTGCGAACGGGGCGCGCGAGCTCATCTTGCTCGGCGACGTACTCCACGGCGTTCGTCTGAGCGAAGGCGCCGGCGAGCGTGTGATTGCAACCATGCGGCGGCTCCGAAGCATCTGTGCACTCGTCGTCGTTGCCGGCAATCACGAAGGGCGCACGCGCGGGCGCGCGCTGCTCGGTGATTCCGTCGAGGAGATCGAACGCGCGGGGCTGCTGCTCCATCATGGCGATCGGCCGCGGATCGGCACGATGCGCCACGTTATCGGGCATCTGCACCCCAGCGTCGCGCTCGGCGGCGAACGTAGCGTTCCCGCATTTCTCTCCGCCCGTGAATTGATCGTCGTACCTGCAGCGACTCCCTATTCTCGCGGTCTCAACATCCTCACGCGCGATTGTCGCGCCGCGATCGCCGCCTATGGAGCGCGCCCCTCATCGACCGACGTCGTCGCCGCGACGGCGACGCACTGCTATCCCTTCGGCAGCATCGGCGAACTCGCTCGCGCCGCGCGCGCGCTCCGACTTCCCGATCCTAACGGTTAAATATACCGTGCGCCAAACCGAGCGAGAATGCGGCGAGCGAGGGGCCGGCGTGCATGCGACCGTCGCGCACGGCAGCGAACAATTCATCGAGCGATAGCTCGGCCGCTTCGATCTGTTCCGTCGGTTCGAGTTGCGGATCGCCGACGCGATGGGCGCCGTCGGCAAAAAAAAGATAGGCGACGGAGGTCGAACGGACCGGGTCGGGGCGGAATTCTCCGAGCAGCTCCCAGCGCGGGGCATCATACCCCGTCTCTTCGCGCATTTCGCGTTGCGCGCAATGCAGCGGCTCTTCGGCGCGCTCGAGCGAGCCGGCGACGAACTCGAGCCCGACGTCGTCGGATGCATAACGATACTGCTCGATCGCCAGGAAGCGTTGCGCGCTCGTACGAGCGATAACGATCGCGAAGCCTCGCGCTTCGCGAATGTAGTAATCGGGGAGCACGGTTCCGTCGGGAAGTTCGATCTCGTCTCGACGGATTTTAAGGTATGTCGAGTCGATGAGGTAGGTGCTCCTGAGACGTCTCCAATGCGGTCGCTCCATGCCCGGTAGGTGCGACGGGGCTTTACGAAGCCCTTGCGCGAATGGGGCGGATATGGAGAGTACGTTTCTCGTCGTAGGCGCCGGTACGATGGGCCTGGGCATCGCCCTGCTTGCCGCAGAGCACGGTGAAAGAGTCGAACTCGTCGAGACCGATCTGGCCGCTCGGGCGCGTGCCGCCCAACGGATCGCCGGAACGTCGATTCAACTTCTTGAAGCGGTCCCCGTGCAGAGCCTCGCGCGCATCGCGGTGGAGGCCGTTCCGGAGCGGCTGGCGCTCAAACGCGATACGTTGCAGGCGATGGAGGCCGCGCTTGCGCCCAACGCCGTATTGGCGACGAATACGTCGTCGCTCGCGCTCGCCGATTTGGCGAAGGGATTGCATCGTCCGGAACGTTTCGTCGGCATGCATTTCTTCAATCCGCCGCAGCAGATGCCGTTGGTCGAGGTCGTCGTTGCGGAATCGAGCGATGACGACGCCGTCGATGACGTGCGTGCGCTCGCCGAGCGTCTTGGAAAGACCGCGGTCGAAGCGACCGATACGCCGGGTTTCATCGTCAATCGTGTCGCTCGTCCGTTCTACGTTCAGGC
>JAJYRI010000116.1 GCA_021794175.1 bacterium | reverse complement strand
TGCGTCGAGGCGCGTCCCGCATACGGCGACCGTTTCACCGGCACTGGTGGGAGTATCGTGGTTGCATTCTCGATCCGGAGAATTGCCGGTTTTATAACTATCATTTGATAGACCCTTCCTCGGCGCAAGCGGTGCTCGGTCGAACCGCATCTGCAATTCCAATGGCAGATGCGGTTCGAAACGTCGAATCCAAGTACTCCTTTTCCGGCGGGCAAGCACGGCTTCCCTCTGAGATGCGCGTAAAAGGGCAAAAGGCACCGACACACGTCGGGACATAAAAGCAACTTCCGCAGAGCTCGTCCGACCGATAGTCGGAGTGTTCGGTCCATAGAGCGAACTTCGCTGCGTCGATTTCGGTAACACCGCCTGCATTCAACTTTCCGACATGATTGCGCGAATCGTGAAATGCTAGGGTGCACTTGTAGAGGGTTCCATCCGCACCGATGACCAGCGAATTGCGTCGGGCGGAATAACAATAGCGTGCGCCTGCGCCGAATGCCGAAAACCCGAGACAGTCGCGCTGCGTGCGCGCCACTGCGGCATTTCGTAATCGTTCCAACGTACTTTCGCGGTCGGGAATCTGCTCCAGGCCGCTCGCCCGGGACGCGGGCCCATCCCAGACGGTGTGAAAATCGAGCGTGAACCGAACGTCGTTTCCGAATTCCGCCGCAAAGCGTTCCACCAGCTCTTCGACGGCGGCCAGGTTCCCCATATGCACGTTGACCCGCACGACGACTCGGTGTTCGTAGGTCGAGGCTTTCAGTCGCCGGAGCCCTGCCCAAACGGTCGCATAGGTTGCGCCACCATCGCTCGTCGGCCGCGTCCGATCGTGCGCAGACTCAACGCCGTCGAGCGTGACTTGGTAATGGCAGCAGGCCGTGCGCTCCAGGAACGCGAGCTTCTCGTCGTCAAGCAGGGCACCGTTCGTTGTAATACTCGTGCGCAGATCGACGCCCCAGGCAGCGCACGCCGCCTGAACCTGGTCGCCGATCGCGCGCATGGTGGGAAACGCTAGTAACGGTTCGCCGCCAAACCATGCGATGTGCAAGGTTTCGATGCGAGGGAGCAGGCGATCGACGAGGGCGATCACGTCGGCGACCACGGCATCGGGCATTTCCCCGCGGAGAAAGGATTCGTAGCAATACGTACAACGAAAATTGCATGCCTCGGTCGGCAGCAACACCAGTTCGAACGATCGTGCGTCGTTTAGGGTATCGTGCAGATTGTCAACGCCGCGCATCTCGTCGCGATCGGCGGGCACTAAGAATCCGTTCTCGACCAGAGCTTGCGCGAGTGGAGAAAACTCCTCACTCGATACGGTGCCGCGAAGCAAACGCCGAGTAGACGCCATTTCCTCGCTGTCAAACCCAACGACGGCCCCGGTAAAACTGTTGGCAAGGAACAGAGAGCCGCCGACGAATCGCATCGCGTTAAATCGGGATGCTTTAAAGAGCACCGTTGGGCCGGAAGACATGGGCCTTTCGATTCTGCCTATTCGGCGTCGATCCTCGTTGGAGAGCCACCCCGTTGACAAGGTGTTCCTTTGGTTTACGGCGTGTGTTCGATAGGGAATCCGGCGGCGCGCCACTCCGGAACGCCATCCCCAAGACGGACCGCATTAAAGCCGCGCCTACGAATAATCTCGATCGCTCCGATAGTGAGCACGCCATACGGCCGCGGCAATACGCGACGATCTGAAGATCGCGTGGAAGGCCGAAAAGATGCTCCTCAAGTTCGCTAAGCGGAATCGACCGCGCATGTGGGAGGTGGCCATTCTCGTATTCAGTCCGCGGGCAAACGTCGAGCACGACGATCTCGCCCATGCACGCTTTCCCAGGTAATACCTGCCTGTCGAGTGTCACCATTGTTTCGCGTTCGGTAAAGTAGCTTCGCACGACCCGTTCGATCTCGGCGAAGCGGCCAGCCGCGGTGGAGCGCGTGTTGACCCAGTATTGCGAGACCTGTTCGTCAGCGATCGCGTAGTAGACGTTTTCCCCGGCACGCTAGGCCTCAACGAGGTGAGTCAGATAAAGCACACGGAGGTGCGAGCTCGCGCTTTTTTCGTCAGACTGTGCATACTTGGCAATCTCTTGAACGGTTTTCCGGCTGCGTTAACGGGCGAGATCCTCGAATTAGTGGCCGGCTCCGGCCTATTTCGGCAAAGCGGCTGCCGAAATAGCAAACTCGGTAATCGAGCGCGAGCGTCCGTCCGCGCACGCGAATTCGTATTGTCTCTCGCCGAGGGAATCTCGCACCTCGCGAGCGACCTTTTCGAGAAACGCTCGGTAGGAGTCGGCTAAGCTCAAGTGATCGGAATCACGGAGTTCTAGTGCCTTGGCGAACGCACGCGCCGATTCGATGCGTTCACCGAGTCGGTTTACACAGACCGCATACCCGAACAGTGCGAGCATCGTGAAGATCGGGTGCTCGACTCGCGCGAGAATATGCAGCGCCCGGGCGAACAGCGGAACGGCTTCGTCACTCCGTCCCGCGACCGAGAGGATATTGCCCAATGTTTGGAGGCCGTCCGCGAGCCGGGCTTGTTCGTCGAGCGCTTCGTATGCGGCAACACATTCGTATCCGTAGCGTACACCTTCGTCATAGCGTTCGAGCATTTCGCATGAGAGCGCCAGCGAGCGTAGGGCGTACGCAACGCCACGTCCGTTGTTCGTCGCCCGAAAACGTTCCAACGCACGATTCAAGAGTTCGATCGCGCGTTCATCGTCGCCGAGGCTCTGCGCTACGGCTCCAAGGTTTGCAACTGTTTCGGCTGCGGCCTTGAAGGCGCCGATCTCTTCTTGAATTCTTAAACAAGTTTCATAGATGCGTCCTGCTTCGCGCGGGTCACCATGGTTGAATTCAACGATCGCCAGCGCATTGAGGATCTCGATCTCGCGAGCGGGCAGCGCGAGCGCGCGCGATTCTTCGAGTGCGCGCGAAAGATACCGGCGCGCTTGCGGCGCGTCCGCTTGTTCCTTCGCCAGCATCCCCGCAGCTTGGTAGGCGCGCACGCGCATATCGCCGGGCGCGGCAGCAAAACTCGCCGATTCCAGGAGCGTCGTCAGGAGCGTTCGCGGCTCGTCCAGATACCAGCGGAATATCCAGTAGCGCCAGAGCGCCGTCACCAAGCGCAAAGCAAGGAGTTCGTCGTTGGCGGCAGCCCAACGGACCGCATTCGCGAAATTACCGAAATCGGGATCGCAGCGGCGGTACGCGCCGATCTCGCCCGCTGCGGTGAAGTGTGTCGAGAGTTGGCCCGCCAAGTCTGCGTAATAACATGCGTGACGGCGCCACACGTCCTGCTCTTGCAGGTCGCGCTCGAAGGCCGAGCGGGCAAAGATGCGCACCGTTTCGAGCAGCAGATAGCGCACGTTGTCGCTATCATGACGCACGTGTACGAGCGAACTTTCAACGAGTTCGGAGAGCGGTTCGATGAGGTCGCCGATGAGATCGCAGCAGACCGCCTCGGCAGCCTCTGGGGAGAATGTCCCGGAAAACACCGCAAGGCGCCGCAGCACGGATTGCTCCAAGGGAGATAGCAGCTCATAGCTCCATTCGAGCGCCGCCTCAAGCGTGAAGTGACGCGGCCCGCGCGTTTTGTCTGAAAATGCGGAGAGATCGTTCAGCCGCTTGAGAATGCCGTCGGTCGTGAGAAGGCCGCAGCGTGCGGCAACCAATTCGATGGCCAGCGGCAATCCGTCCAAACGCCGCACGATATCGGCCACGTTGTGAGCGTTGTCTTCGAAAAGACGGAACGACGGCGATACGGCGGCTGCACGCTCGATGAAGAGTTTGATCGCCGGGAATCGTGCGATGGAGTCGAGCCGGTACGCGGACTTTTCGGGAGGCGTGCTGAACGGAACGACGGAGATGACGAACTCTTCACGAGCACCCAAGCGTTGACGGCTCGTTGCAAACACGTGCACCTGCGTGCGGTCGCAAAGATCCTGCACGAACGTTCGCACCTCATCGACGATCTGTTCGCAATTATCGAGAACGAGCAGCATACGTTTTCGCGCCAGCGCGGTTGGAAGAGGGGCCGATATCTCCAGTACCTGCGCAACTCTGGCTTGCATCCCGGCACCGGTGCGCGCCGTACTCAAATCGACGAACCACACGCCGTCCGGATAGGCGCCCAAGCGGTTCATGGCGCTGCGAATTGCGAGCCGCGTCTTCCCTACACCCGCGGGGCCGACGAGCGTGACGGCGCGATGGCTCTCGAACGCTTGCGCAATTTCGTCCAGCTCCATCTCTCGCCCGATGAACGAGGTGAACGTCGACGTGATGTTATGCGGCGGCAGCGCGCTCTCCGAGCCATAGACGATGCTCTGAAAGAGCGCTGTCGTTTCCGCTTCCGGTTCGACATCGAGTTCGAGCCGCAAGCGCTGCGCGAGGGCGTTGTATTCGGCGAGCGCCCCGGCGCGATCTCCGGTATGCAAACGGCACTGCATGAGCGCCCGCACGACGCTATCGTCGAGCGAGTCAAACGCCAGCAGCTGCTCCAAGTAGTGTAATGCCTGTGAGTGATTCGCGGCGGTGCGCGCGCAGCGGCTGAGTTCCCAGAGCAGAGAGGCATAGCGCCGTGAAAGGCGCTCGCGCACCTCGCTTAACGCGTCGTCATGGATTCCGGAGGCTAGAGCTCCGTGCCATAGTGCGACGGCCCGATCGTAGCTCTGCGGCTCGGCGGCATATCGCAAGAATGCGGCGAGATCGGAGGGCGTGAAGGCGTCGTTCCATTGTGCCGTGTTCTTCGTGAGAATGAACGCTTGGGCACCGATGCGCCGCACGAGCAAGTACAACTGACGCCGGAGATTCGTGCGTGCCTCCTCGTCGGCAATCTCCGGCCACAGCAACTCCGCTAAGCGCGCTCGGGAGAGCGGCACGTCATATTCGGCTGCGAGCAGCGCCAGCAGCGCGATCGCCTTTTGTGGTACCTTAAGCGGAGCCGCCACGCTATCGACGACGAGCGCGGGAGGGCCTAAAAGACGAAGGCGGGGCGAGCCCGCCGAGGGCGCGGACGCCATAATAGTACGTGCTCTTTGCGTCCGCGCCGGGCGCGTTCCTTTCGCTCTTAGTGACTGTTTCGGCCGCACTTAAAGGTGAGATCGAAGCCACGCTTCTCGAACGCTCCCTTGTCCGATTTGAACTTCAGGTAGATCGCGCCGCCTTTGTAGAGCCCGAGAAAGTCCGTGTCTCCGCCGCTGCGGAAATCGATGACGTTGTTCGAGCCGATACGGTAGGTGCCCGCATCATAGGGTTTCTTGCTGTCGCCGAGAGCGTATCGTCCGGGCCCTTTGAACCAGAGGTCTTGAAACCAGTTGATCGAGGCACCGTACGAGAGGCACGTCCATTCTCCGCTGAGGTTCGGCGCGGCATCTGCGGATATCGCCGTGCCCACCGCGACGCACGCGGCGAATAGGACCGATGCGAGTCGTTTCATCGTTGCAAATCCTCCTGGCGACTGCGTCGCCCGTCCGTCCGTGAGAGAATCAGCTGCGCCAACTCCGTCCGATTGCTGACGCAGCATTTCGCGTAGACGCTGCGGAGCGTGCTTTCCACGCTTCGGATACTGATCGAGAGCATGGTAGCGATGGCGCCGTCGGAGTGACCGCCGGCGACGAGTCGCGCAATCTCCACCTCGCGTTGGGTGAGGGCTACCACGTCGCGTTCTCGATGTCAGTGCCCGAGGAGATCGCTTGCGTGATGGTTCCGTCCGGCAACAGGCTCGATGCGTTTGCTATGCCGGTGCATCCCCCTCCGCAAAAGAGTGGTAGTTCCTGACTGACGATCGGGCCGCTTGAGCCCGGATGGATGTGGAAGATGACGCCGTTCACACCACCGCCGTAACCGCCGCCGTTTCCGCCCGCGG
>JAJYRI010000115.1 GCA_021794175.1 bacterium | reverse complement strand
ACAGCTTTTTACCGCGCGCTATGAAGAAGCGGCACGCGAGCCGCTCGACGTCAACGTTCTCGAAACGCATCTCCCGTCGTTACACGGTCATCCGCTGGCGATCGAGCTCAGCGCAAACTATCTCAGCTCGCTCCCTGCGGAGTTGCGCTCTCGCAGCGGTGCGCTTGGGATCGAGAGTGTCGGCGGCGCGCGCGTCCTCGGCGCGGCGGTGCACGCGGATCGCGCCTTGGAGCGCGTGTTTAAGCGCAGCTACGCGGCACTCGACGATGACCGTCGCAGACTTTTGCGGCGGGTCTCGATGTTCTCCGGGATTTGGAGCGCGACGGCGGCGCACGCACTCTGCCGCAACGAGGCCCCCGATGTCGAAGCGACGGTCGCAGCTCTCGACGATCTCGTCCACCGCGGACTCCTGCGCAAGCAGGCGCACGGAGAACGAACGCGTTATCGCATCGTCGATGCTTTGCGAAATGCGGCCCATGATTTTCTCGCGCAAGCGGGAGAAGTAGCGTTGGTCGCGATTCGATATCGCGAATATTACGAAGAGCTGGCCGCATCGATGCCGATGCGCTTTCGTACCGAGCCATCGATGCGTTGGATCTCTTTGCTCGACGACGAATCGCCGAATATACGTGCGGTGCTGCGGATGCTTCTCGCGGAAGGCGAGTTCGAACGCGCCGCACTCCTCCTCGACGGGCTGCGCGCGTGGACTTGGGAGCGCGGCGCGTTGCACTTGCGGACGCTCTTGGAGCGTCTTGAGGATGCGATGCCGCGCGTTCGCGTCTGCGGCGAGCGCGCCGAAGCGGCGCTCGCATTGGCGGTCGCCGGGTTATATATTCGGAACGATCCGCAGCGCGCGGCACAGTACGCTCGCTCGGCGTACGATCTCTACGAAAAACTCGGCGACCGGATTCGGGCGTGTCAGGCGCTTAATGCGTTTCTTACCGGCGATTTCATGGCGACGGGAACGACGGCGATGGAGTGGAAGCCGGTGCTGGAAGCAGCGATCGCCGTCGCCGAGGAGCACGGCGAGGTGACGCTTGCCGTCGATCTCCTCCACCGCTTGGGCGTTCTCTACGCGCAACAGCTCGACCCGACGATGCTTGCGACGGCGATGGAATGTTTTACGACGGGTATCGATCGCCTCGAGGCAAACGGCGACCGCGAACGGGCGGCACGGCTCTACGGTAGCAGCGCCGAGGTCGCATTTCATACAGGGGATATCGCCGATGCAATCGCTCGCGTGCGCAGGGCGATCGCGATTTACGAGCAGAGCGATGAGGTGTGGTTCATCGCCTTGCAGTATATGAATCTCACGGTCTATGCATCCTTCGCTCGCGATTTCGTTACCGCGCGCGTCGCACTTGCCAAGACGTTCGATTACGCAGCGCGATTCGACGATGCGCTCGTCCAGAGTTTCGGCTTCGATACCGCCGTCCATCTCGCGGCGCTCTCGGGGAAACAGAGCGAAGCGGCGATTCTCACCGGGTATGCCGATGCCGCCCATCGCGGGCGAAGCGTGCGGCAACCTCGCGACCAATTGCTGCTCGACCGAACGCTCGCCGAGGTGCGCCGCGTTGTCCCGGCCGAGGAGTTCGATCGGCTCTACGAACGCGGACTCAGCCTCTCCGCTGCGGAGGCAGACGCGCTCGCGCGCTCGCTCTAACGCGCCCGAATAGCGCCCTGCGAGAGACTCGGTCTCAACGTCGACGCCCTACATACGGAAGATGCCGAAGCGCGTCTGCGGTTGCGGTGCATGCGCGGCGGCTTCGAGACCGAGCGCGATGGTGCGCCGGGTATCGAGCGGATCGATAATACCGTCGTCCCAGAGCCGCGCGCTCGAGTAGTACGGGTTTCCTTCGCGTTCGTATTTCTCCAGAATCGGTGCCTCAAAGGCGGCCTTTTCCTCGGCAGACATCGTTCCACGCACCGTCGAGAGGACGCCGGCGGCCTGCGGCCCGCCCATCACGCTGATGCGTGCGTTCGGCCACATCCAGAGTTGACGCGGAGAGTAGGCGCGGCCGCACATGCCGTAGTTTCCGGCGCCGAAGCTGCCGCCGATAACGACGGTGAATTTCGGCACCTCCGCGCAGGCGACGGCGGTGACGAGCTTCGCGCCGTCTTTGGCGATCCCGCCGTTCTCGTATTCGCGACCGACCATGAAGCCGGTAATGTTCTGCAGGAACAACAACGGGGTCCCGCGTTGCGCGCAGAGTTCGATAAAATGCGCTCCTTTGACGGCGCTCTCGCTGAAAAGAATGCCGTTATTGGCGACGATGCCGATGGGATGCCCTTCGATGCGTGCAAAGCCGCAGACGAGCGTCGTTCCATAACGCGCCTTAAATTCGTGGAACTCCGATGCGTCGACGAGGCGCGCGATTACTTCGCGAACGTCGTAACTCGCGCGACTGTCGTCGGGAATAATACCATAGATTTCGCGCGGGTCGTAGGCCGGCGGGCGCGGCGGTGCGGTATCCCATTGGCGCGGGTTTTCGCGATGCAGATTGCGAGCGATCTCGCGGACGATTGCCAGCGCCTGTTCGTCGTTCTCGGCAAAATGGTCGGCGACGCCGGAGATGCGGGTGTGCACGTCCGCACCGCCGAGATCCTCCGCGCTGACCTCTTCACCGGTCGCTGCCTTCACTAAAGGCGGGCCGCCGAGGAAGATCGTGCCGTTCCCTTTGACGATCACCGTCTCGTCGCTCATCGCCGGAACGTACGCACCGCCGGCGGTGCAGGAGCCCATCACCGCGGCGATCTGCGGGATGCGCTTGCCCGACATGCGAGCTTGATTGTAGAAAATGCGACCGAAATGATCGCGGTCGGGAAAAACGTCGGCTTGCAGCGGTAGAAACGCCCCGCCGGAATCGACGAGATAGATGCAGGGCAGGTGATTCTGCTCGGCGATCTCCTGCGCGCGCAGATGCTTTTTCACGGTGAGCGGATAGTAGGTTCCGCCTTTCACCGTCGCGTCGTTGGCGACGATGACGGACTGTTGCCCTTCGACGAACCCGATCCCCGTCACGACTCCCGCCGAGGGCGCTTCATCGTTATACATGCCATTCGCCGCGAGCGCTCCGAGTTCGAGGAAGTCGCTTCCCGGATCGATCAGGCGCTCGATGCGTTCGCGCGCGGTGAGCTTGCCGCGCTTGCGGTGTTTGGCGACGGCATCGGGGCCGCCGCCGCCCTGCACGCGTCGCAGTTGCTCGCGCAATTCGGCGACCAGCCCTTCCATACGGGCGGCGTTGCGGGCAAAGCGATCGTCGGTCGTGTCGAGATGGGTCGGCAATTGCATGGTCGCTTGGATTCGCGCTCGATAGCCGAAAAGCCCCGGCGCTTTTCATCCCCCTCTCATGCTTTGCGTCGCATATGCGCCTAGAGTGATATCAGCACGCGCAACCGAGAGGAGGAGGCGATGGGAGAGGCTGTAGGCATTCCGAGGCATGCCGATATTCCGGGGCTCGTTCGCCCTGCAGGAGCGCTCGACGAGCGCAGCGCGCTCTCGGCGTATCGCGGCCCCTGGACGCAGCGACTCGCCGCGCACCTGCTTCGTCGCGCCGGTTTCGGCGGAACTCCGAGCGAGATCGCCCGCATCGCAGCGATGGGCATGGAGCGCGCCGTCGATTCGTTGATGCAGCTCCCTTCAGCGGCGAACCTTGCGCCGCCGGGCGATCTTTTCGACCCCGTTGCCTTTCTTGAGGCGCACGGCGGACTTCGTGCGATCCGTCACGACGCAACCGAACGGCAGATGCTCTTCAAGCAGATTCGCATGCGCGAATTTCGGTCGATCCTTGCCTTGCAGCAGTGGTGGTTGCAACGCATGCTCGACGGCGGGGCCCCGTTACAGGAGAAAATGACGTTCTACTTCCACGGGCACTTCACCACGGCATCGCTGCAGAAGAACGTCACCGCGCAGATGACCTTCGATCAGAACCAGCTCTTCCGGCGCTCCGCCCTCGGCAATCTGCGCGACCTCACGAAAGCGGTCTCGCGCGATCCTGCGATGTTTCTCTATCTCGACAACGCCCGTAATAATAAGGCGCATCCCAACGAAAATTACGCGCGCGAGTTGATGGAACTCTTTACCCTCGGCCTCGGCGCGTATACCGAAGAGGATGTGCGCCAATCGGCGCGCGCGTGGACGGGCTACGAAGTCTTCCCCCTGCGCGGGATCGCGCGCTATAACCCGCGCAAACACGACGACGGAACGAAGACCTTTCTCGGGCACACGGGCAATCTGAGCGGAGACGATATCGTCGATATCATCTACGAGCAGCCGCAGTGCGCGCGTTTCTGGGCAACGAGTCTCCTGAACGCCTTTCTGTACAACGATCCCGAGGACGGCCTGGTCAACGCGACGGCCGCCATGTTGCGCGAACACGATTACGAACTGCGGCCGGTTCTCGGGACGCTTTTCCGTAGTAATGCTTTTTATTCCGAGCGCGCTTATCGGTCGCTGGTGAAGAGCCCGGTGGAATTCGTCGTCGGCGCGCATAAGGCCGCCGGACTCGCGCGCATCGATCCGCGTTCGCGTCCGGCGCTGCGGGCAATGGGGCAAGTGCTGTTCTTCCCGCCGAATGTCGCCGGGTGGCCGGGCGGGGAGAACTGGATTACCAGCGATATGGCGATCGCCCGCGATAATTTTCTCGCCGGGCTTCTTACCGGCAGAGCGATGGAGCGTTCGTGGCTCGCGAACGCGCCGACCGACGCGCGCCAAGCCGCCGAAGCGATGATCGGGGCAATGCTGCAAAACGATGCCTCGCCTGCAGCGCGCAGTGCTTTAGAACGCTATCTCGGCGGCGCGGGGAGCTCGGCGCTCGGAGCGCTCTCGAGTGAGAACTTCGATCAACGAATGCGCGGCGGCGCCTATCTTACGCTGGCCATGCCGGCCTTCACGCTCGCGTGAGGCTGGGAGAAAGAACGGTGAATCGGTGAAACGCTCGAAATTTGTTCTCGGAACGCTCGGCGGTCTCGCGCTCGTCGCAAACCCGCAACACGTCTTTGCACGCGCGCTCGCGGGTGCGGTGCGCCCCGGCCTCCCCGGGGCGGAGAATCGCGTTTTTGTGCTGATCAATCTGCAGGGGGGCAACGACGGCCTCAACTGCGTGGTGCCGCACGGCGACCCACTCTACTATCGCCTGCGCCCGCATTTGGCGATCCCGGCGCAGCAGGTGCTGGCGCTCGACGCGCGCATCGGCTTCAACCCGGCAATGCGGTCGATGAAAGCGCTCTACGATCGCGGCATGCTGGCGGTCGTTCAGGGCGTCGGCTATCCGCATCCGAACCACTCGCATTTTCGCTCGACCGAGATCTGGCAGACCGCCGCACCCGAAAGTTACGAGCATACCGGTTGGCTCGGGCGCTATCTCGACGAAGCGCAGATTCCGAAAGGCGAGCTTTTCGCCGGCGTCTCGATCGCCGAGGTGCTCCCCGAGGTGATGATCGGCAATCGCGTCGACGTGCCGGCGATTCCTCAAGCGCGCGGGTACGGCTTTGTCGGCAATCGCAACACTCCGGTGCGCGATGCCTTTAGCGGCATTCTCGCGGACCGTGCGCTACCGTTCTCCTCACCCTACCTCGCTCACGTTACCGAGATTACCGAGAACGCACAGAGCGGAGCGCAGGAATTACCGAAGCTGATCGCCGGGTATCGCACGAAAGCGAGTTATCCCGCGACGCCGTTGGGGCGCAGCCTCGCACTCGCCGCGCAGATCGCCGCAAAGAGCGCCGGGACGCGCGTCCTCTACGTCGCGCACGGCTCCTTCGACACGCACGTGAACCAGCAGCCGACGCAAAACCGGTTGCTCGGCGAGCTCTCCGACGCGCTGGCGGCGTTTTACGACGATCTCGGCGAACACGGCAACGATGGGCGCGTGGTAACGATGACCTTCTCGG
>JAJYRI010000021.1 GCA_021794175.1 bacterium | reverse complement strand
GCGAACATCTTCGCCGGTGCGCGGAGGATCGCCGCGTAACGCAAGAACGTTCCGAATGCCGGCGCGGCTGAGGTCGTCGAAGAGCGCGCGCAACTCGGCGCGACTCTGCCCGAAAGCAGTGACGTGCGCGAGCACGGTGATGCCCGTGCGCTCGGCAATCTGCTTTGCCAATTCGACCGTGCGCGCGCGGGTCGAGCCGCCCGCGCCGTACGTGATCGAGACGAAAGCCGGGCCGAGCGCCTCGAGCGAGGCAATCGTCGCGAAGAGCGCTTCTCGCCCCGCATCATCTTTCGGCGGAAAGAACTCGAACGAAAAGAACGGACGGCGGCTCGCAAGCTGCCCGGCAATATCCATGCCCGGTCGTTAGCGAAATCTCGAGATAACGCCTCCGCGTCGTCCCTGGCGCTATGAGGTGGACTCGCGAGCTCCTTTTGGGAGTGAGGTGAGCTCACGCGTCTCGGGAACGCTATACGACGAACTCGGTGCGCTCCTATTTGGCAGCACGGAACCCGATCTCGGAAGGGGATGTTTAGATGATTGCCTAAATATCATAGCGAAAGATATGCGTCAGGAAGAGGTATTTAAGGCTCTGGCGGATCCGAGCAGACGCCGAGTTCTTCGGTTGCTCCAACGGGGGTCCATGACGGCCGGCGAGTTGGCCCGTAAGTTCGACTTCTCGGCTCCCTCGATGTCGCACCATCTTTCGCTACTCAAAGCCGCCGATCTCGTGCGAACCGAGCGACGCGGCCAAAGCATCGTCTATTCGCTGAATACGTCGGTCCTCGAGGATGTATCGAGATTTCTTCTGGACCTGCTCGGGACGCGGTAGGGAGTCAAACGCATGAATCGTCGTCAAGCATTTATCGTCGGGTTGTGTCTCGTCATCATTGCCGCTGGGGTTTCGGCATTCTTCTACAGTCGAGTTCCGCCGAGCATGCCCTCGCACTGGGATGCAGCCGGCCGCGTCAACGGCTACATGCCGCGGTTTTGGGGCCTCGCGATGATGCCGCTCATCATGGCATTCATGTGGAGCTCGCTCCCGATCTTGCCGCGGATTTCGCCCAGGCAGTTTAGCCTCGGTGAGTCGATCGGAGCCTTCAATTTGGTCGTCATCGGGATCCTCGCGGTTTTCCTTGCATTGCACGTCGTCATTTTGCAGGCAGCCACCGGCGCCGCGATTCGCATACAAACCGTCGTTCCGTCACTCGTCGGCGTGCTGCTGATTTTCATCGGCAACTACATGTCGAAGCTGCGAAAGAACTTCTTCATCGGCGTGCGAACGCCGTGGACACTCGCCAGCGACGAGGTTTGGAGTAGAACCCACCGCCTCGCCGGTTGGACGCTTGCTTTGGGCGGCATCGCACTGATCGTCGAAGGCATCGTCGGTTTGAATCCGCTGGTCTTTACTGCCATCATCGCACTCGTTGTCGCCGTGCCGGTCATCTACTCATACGTTCTCTACAAAAAAATCGAAGGTTTCGGGCCGAACGGCTCATAGGAGAGCTCCAATAAAACGCACGACGTTCATCACCACCACGGGCGGCAGCATGGTTGTCGCATCGCTGTGGGGCATCGCTCAAGCCGCAGACTCTGATATCACCCTCACGACGGCGACGGGCTCGATTTGCGGCACGCTCACCCTCCCGACGAAGCTCCCCTCTCCGGTCGTATTGATTATTGCCGGATCCGGACCAACCGATCGCAACGGCAACAGTGGAGTCGTTCAACCTGATTCCTATGCGTTGCTTGCTGCGGCGCTCGTCGCACGCGGCATCGCGACGGTACGCTACGACAAGCGAGGCGTTGCTGCCAGCGCGGCAGCCGGTCCGGCGGAGATCGATCTCCGGTTTGACATGTATGCCGACGATGCTGCGGCGTGGGTGCGTATGCTCGCGGTCGATAAGCGCTTTTCGAAGATTGTGGTGGCCGGGCACAGCGAAGGCTCTCTGCTCGGAATGCTCGCGGTCCAGCATGCACCGGCGACCGCGTACGTGAGCCTCGAAGGTGCCGGCAGGCCGGCTCCGGTGATCCTGCGCGAGCAACTCAAGCCAAAGCTTCCGACTGCATTATACGCGCAAGCCGATGCTACTATAACGCAACTCTCGCAAGGCCATACGGTTCCGAATCCGCCGATGGAGTTAGCGTCGCTTTTCCGGCCGTCGGTCCAGCCGTACCTGATCTCTTGGTTTACCTACGATCCTGCAATCGAAATAGCCAAACTCCAAATTCCGGCGACGATCGTGCAAGGTACTGCCGACATACAGGTCAGCCTGGCCGATGCGAACCTCCTCAAACACGCCGATCCGTCCGCCACGCTGCTCATCGTGCAAGGCATGAATCACGTGCTCAAACACGCACCCGACACTTCCTCGCAAGCGGCAATTCTCAAGGGCTACACGGATTCGTCGCTTCCGATCGAGCCGCACGTTGTTGAAGCGATCGCGGCGGCAAGCTAGTCAATCGCGAGAGCCCCACGGCATCATCGATGCGTGCCCCGAAGTCACTCTGGCAATGCCCCAGGTGGAACTACCGAACCCTTGCCACGACGCCTCCCTCCGCTCACGAAAGCGCGTCGGCCAACGCCTTCGGTTTGCGGGAGATTGCAAGGAGCAGGGTCATCGTCCCGGGCGCGGGGCGCTTGCGGCCCTGCTCCCACTCCTGTAGGCTCCGCAGCGGAAAACGATAGCGCCGCGCAAATTCTTCCTGCGTTAGGCCGAGACGGTTACGGAGAGCTCGTACGTCTACGTTGCGGACGTATCGAAAATCGGAAAACTCGAAATCCTCATCGCCGTCTTCTCTTTTCCATTGCCGGATTTGCGCTTCGCTCGGCCGCTTGAATCCTTTCGGCAGGCTTGCGCATCCAAGCTCGGAGCGTTTCTTGGTCACGATAGACACGATAGATATCTCGCTCCTTTCTCGATGAAGGACGGGTGGAAATAATGCGTCGGTTCATCCCGCGGGGAGTCCAAATCACGGTAACGATCAGGCCGTCCACGCTCCCTATGGCGATATAGCGGAGTTCGCCGAAATCTCGATTACCGCTCGTGGCCTCGATATAGTCTCCGGCGAACACGTCGGCTGCTACGTCGAAACCGAAACCGCGAAAATCTTCGTTCCGGGCACTTTTTTCTTCGTCCCACTCGACTCCGTCGAACTCGCGCTTCATCCATCATACTCCGCTACTAGCGTACTGTCAACGAAACGAACTGAGAACGCCTCCGCAGAGCAGCGCCCAGCCGTCGACCATCACGAAGAGCAACAGTTTTATCGGTAGCGAAACGACCGGCGGCGAGAGCATCATCATTCCCAGCCCCATCAGCGTCGCCGCCACCGCAAGATCGATGGCGACGAACGGAAGATAGAGTGCGAAGCCGATCGCGAACGCACTGCGCAGTTCGCCGACGACGAATGCCGGAATCAGTACCGTCAACGGCGTCGCAACCGGCGCGACCCGCGGCAGCCGAGCGGCGCGGGTAAACAACGCGATATCGGCGAGATGGGTCTGGCGCAGCATAAACGACCGCAACGGAACGACCGCGCGCTCGAAGGCGACGCCCTGCGAAATGCGGCCCGCTTGCAACGGGGCGAGCGCCGCATTTTGAATCTGCTGCATCGTCGGCGCCATGACGAGCATCGTCAACACGAGTGCCAAACCCGTCAACACCGTATTCGGCGGCAGCGCCGAAGCCCCGATCGCCGAGCGCACGAGCGAGAGGACGACGACGATACGCACGAACGACGTGCACATAACGAGCACGAGCGGCAGCACGGCAAAAAATGCTAACGAGAGCAGAACGTCGAGCGGCACCGTAGCGTGGGGCCCGGCGAGCAACGGCAGTGCACTATTCATGCACGAAGGGTAACCCCGAGGGGTTACCCTTTTATTGCCGCGATACTTCCGAAAGGTCGGTTATGGTGCGGGCGGCCTCGCGATCAGTTCGCTCACCCGAATGCCGAAATTCTCATCGACGGCGACCACTTCGCCGCGCGCAATGAGTTTATTGTTGACGAGCAGATCGACCGGGCCGCCGGCGAGCCGGTCGAGTTCGATGATCGTCCCCGTGCCGATCTTCAGAATGTCTTCCACCGACATTTTGGTCTTGCCCAATTCGGCGGTCACCTGCATCGGTACGTGCAGGAGAACATCGATATTCTTTTGCGTGCCGTGGTTACTCGCCATCGTTCCCTCAATCGCTCGAAGTAGTCGCGTCGCGACCGATCGCGACGGCAAAGTGATTGTTGCGCACTCCCAGTTCGCCGCGCGCGAGCGGCTCCCCGTCGGCGAGCAACGCAATATCCCGGCGGCGCAGCGGGACGAACGCCCCCGGTGCCCAGGCAGCGATCTCCGCGGCGCGCAACTCCGCGCACTCCGCACGCGCGGAGAGGGCGAGTTCGATCTCGCCGATTCGCTCGATCGGCGCGGCATGCGGAGCCCCCGGCCGGGGCTCGTGCTCCAGCGCAACCCCGAGCCGGCCGCAGGCGCCGCCCTCGACCAACAGCTCGAAGTAACTGCTGAAAGACCGTTCGCCCATCGCTTCGAGCGGAGCGCTCGTGGGGCCGCAGAGCGGTGCGAGCGCCGGAGCGATGAGGCGCAAAAAGCGTTCGAAGACCTCCGCCTCAACCACCGAAAGCGCACGACTTGCGGGAATCGTCGTGCCGAATGCAAGCCCGACGAGCGAGCGCAATTCCTCGGGGCGGGTGACGAACGCGGCGACCCCGAGCGGACCGGAGAGCCCGTCGATGCGCGCCCCGGCTCGCAATACGCGCCATCCGCCGTCGTCGGGAATACGCGGGGCGAGGAGTCGAACCTCGACCGCCCCGAGCGCGCCTTGCAATCGTTCGCGAACGCTTGCCGCAACGAGCGCCGCAGCGGAGAGCGGTAACAGCGAACGCCGCTCCCAACGGAGCTCGCGCACGCCGTCCTCACCGCGCTCGGATAAGGAGAGAAACTTCACTTCAACAGATCCATCGTCGTCTTCGTAACCGAGCCCTGCGCTTTATGAGCCGCGAGTAACGCCCCCAATTGCAGATAGGCATCTTGCAGCCGCGAGAGGCTTGCGTCGATCTCCACGCCGCTGCGAGCGCGCGCATGCGGGGTCAGCGCGGCGAAACCGCGTTCCCCGGGCGCGCCGAGATGCGCGGTAACGCCGTCGGGCGCGCGTTCGCGCCGCGCATCGAGTGCGCGCAAGCGGCTTCCGGCGGGAAAGCGCGCGAGCGCAACGCGACCCGCGAGGACGCTCTCTCGCTGCGTGCGCCCCGTGCGAGGATCGAAGATATCACGATCGTAACGCAACCCTCCGTCGGCATCGAGACGGACGTCGCGCACTTCGTGCATCGCGCGATCGACGGAATCGATTGCGAGCGGCGCTAACGCTGCACCGGGGCGAGCGAATCCGAGCACGGCATCGCCGTTGCCGTCGACGAGCGCGCCGTCGCGCAGTGAAAAGCCGCCGTCGTGCGTGTACGCAGCGGATCCGTCGCGCATTCGCACGACGAATAGCGCGCCCTCGGGCGCCGCCACGCTCAGCGGATCGAGCGTGCGTTGCGCTACGGCGTGCGAAGCGATATCTCCACCACGCGCCGCCGATCCGGGGGTAAATGCGCGCCCGACGCGCTGTTTCGCTTCCTCGATACGCTCGAACGCGCGCGCGGTATCGATACCGACGCCGTTCATTTACGCGAATTCCCGCAGATCGCTCGTCGCCAAAATCCCCCGCGCTGCAAGTGCGTAGCGCACCTCGCGCAGGGCGCGCTCGACCTCACCGCGCACGCCGGGCGCGCAGAGCGCTACGAGATGTAGGCGTCGATCACTGCCGCCCAGCAGCAGATGCACGCGCCCTTTGGCGCCCTCGAGCGCGAGCGTACAACGGCGCGCGGTATTGCGCGGAGCGAGCAGCGTCGCGACGATCCGGCGCGCGAACGAACTCTGCGATGAGCGGCGTTCGCCGCCGGCGATAATCATCGCGCGTCGATCGACGCGCAAGGCATGCGTTCGGTCGTCCACGCTCGCCGCGCGTGCGCTCGGCAAATGCGCCGGCGCAGATCGCTCGCCGCCGTTCTTGAGGGTTCGGCAGGGAGTCGGCGTCGCTCGGCGAGCGTTCGGAGCTTGCGAAAGATGAAGCGCGCTGACCCACGCCTGCGAGAGTGCGCGGCGGTCGATCTGCGCGAGCGGTGCGGAGAGCACCGAGTAACGAACATCGTCGATATAGGCGTTCATACGCCCTATCGTGCACGATGACGATTGCGTTCGCGTTTCGCGAACGTGAACGCCGCGTTACGGCGTCGGGCCCGGCAAACCTTGCGCTTGATAGCGCTCGTAGGACGACAACACGTTCTGCACGTAATTTTGCGTCTCGGGATACGGCGGCACGCCGCCGTATTTCTCCACCGCACCGGGGCCGGCATTATACGCTGCAACCGCGAGTTTGGTATCGCCGTGGAAACGGTCGAGCAGACCGCGCAGGTAGCGCGTTCCGCCGGCGACATTCTGCACCGGATCGTAGGGATCGCTGACGCCGAGCGCGCGCGCGGTCGCCGGCATCAACTGCATGAGCCCTTGCGCGCCGACCTTCGAGGTCGCGTTGGCGTTGAAGCCCGATTCGTTGGCGATCACCGCGGTGATAAGTTTCGGATCGACTCCCCAGATCGAACCTTGCCCCTGCGCGAGCGCGGCGATCTGCGTCGGCGGCATCGGGGCGGGCGTCATCGCACTCGCATCGGCGAGCGCTCCGCTTGCGGCGGTCGACCCGGCGCCTTGCCCTTCGAGTGCGGCTTGCACGAGCGCGGCGAAGGGGCCGGCGTTCGGCGAGAGGACCGGCAGGCCGTCGACGCCGGTCTGGGTAGGCGCGATCTGCGGCGCGACCGGCGCAGCGGGAGCCCCGCCGCCGACGATGCCGGCGATTCGCGCTTGGATCGCTGCGATATCCGAGAAAATACCCACGTTCATAGAACTCTATCGGCAGTTTCGGCGAGGATCCGCAGGCTCCGCCCGGGATCGCTGCCTTCGGGGCCCTGCTCGAGGATCGCCCGGAGCGCGGGTTCCGCGGCGACGGCGGCGAGCAAGGCGGGATCTTCGCCGAGGATCCCCAGCGCGCGGGCGTCGGCGCTGCGGTCGAGGAGGAAGAGCGCCTCGCGAACGCGCTCGGCCGCGGCCGCATGCTCCGGCGTGACCACCGCGCTCATCGTGCGCGAGCGGCTGCCGAGCACGTCGATCGCTGGGAAGCGCCCGGAGGCGGCGAGCGCAGGCGAGAGCACGATATGGCCGTCGAGGAGCGCTCGCGTCGCATCGAGGAGCGGATCCTCGCTGTCGGCGGCGAGGACCGTTGCAACGACGGTAATCGAGCCATGGCGCGTCGCCCCCGCTGCTTCCAACCAACGAGCGAGCGCGGGAACGACGCTCGGCGGCCAACCGCCGCGCCCGAGCATCTCGCCGCGCGCGAGCGCGAGTTCGCGCAGCGCACCGGCATACCGCGCAAGACTATCGCAGAGCAACAACACGTGCAGGCCGCGCGCGCGTAGATGCACCGCATGGGCCATCGCAAACTCCGCCGCCGCCACGCGTTCGGCCGCGCGGGCATCGCCGGTTGCAACGATCGTCGTGGTTCGCTCGTCGGTCCGCGCGACGGCGCGTTCGGCTTCACGTCCGCGCTCGCCGATCGCTGCATAGACGACGGCTTCGGCAGCGCAACCGCGGGCGATGGTATCGAGCAACGTCGTCTTCCCGACGCCCGCTCCACCGAGAACGCCGATGCGCGCGCCGCGACCGAAGGTCAACAGCGTATCGATCGCGCGAACGCCGCACCATAAGGGTCGGTCGATCGGCACCCGCTCCTGCGGAAGCGGTGCGGCGAAGGAGAGGCGGCTGCGTGCGCCCGCGATCGGCGCGCCGCCGTCGATCGCATCGCCATTACCGTTGCAACTCCGTCCGAACAGCGCGCTCCCCAGCGTCGTCGATTCATCGTGCGGTGCGGCTCGCACCGTGCTTCCCGGACGCACACCCTCGGGTGCATCGAGAGGAACGATCGTCGCGCGCATCTCGCGCAGAGCGATGACGACCCCACGTCGGCCACCCTGCATGCGCACGCGCGAGCCGAGATCGATCCCCGGCACGCTCGCCTCGATCGTCGCGTCGTTCGCGGCGAGCACCGCGCCGCAGCTTACGGCGTGCATGCGTCGAGCACCGACTGTAGACGGACGCCGAACCGTGCATCGATGCTGCCTTCGTGCAGCTCGAGGAGCGCATCTCCCGGCACGAGCGAATCATCGCGACGGCAGGGAAGCGACGCATCCGACCAACGCGCGGCATCGTCGGGATGAAGGCGTACGCAGAGCGGCTCGCCGAGCATTTCGTCGCGAATGCGTTCGACGATGGCGGCGATCTCGCACGGAGCGAGTTGAAATTCGCGCGCGAGGACGCCCGCGGCGATATCGCCTAACAATCGCGCGCAGGCAGCATCGAGCGCATCGTTCAGGCGCGCGTACCAACGCGCGCTCTCGCCGAGAACGCGGGCAACGGCCTCGTCGCACGATGCGTCGTCCGTTCGCGCGCGCGCTTCGGCGACGGCCGCGGTCGGGAGTTCCGCCGCAACGAGCAACGCACCGGTCTCGCGCTGCGCACACGTACCGATGCGATCGAACCAGCGGTCGAGCGCGATAAATTCATCGCCTCCCACGTTAGAAAAACTCCTCGGCGCTCGGCACCAACGGGCTGCGCGTGCGCGCCATATTGCGGAGAATCGCGGCACGCTCTTCAGGCGGATAGAGTTCGAGTACGGCGGCAACGGTCGATGCCGGGAGCGCGGACATCATCGCCGCGGCGGCATGTGGCGGTTCGTCGCGCAGTGCGCCGCGCAGCGCGGTCGGCGCATACCCGCCGAATTCGGCAACCGCCGGGCGCGTTTGCAGCGCGCGCATCGCCGTGCGCGCCGCCCAACGGAACGGCGAACGCATCGCCCGCAAAACCAAGAGCCCCGCAAGCACGGCGACCAACGTCGGTAACAACGGAACGATCGCCCCGTATGCCAGCCACCAGCCGTCGCGCACGATCGGTTGCTTCCGCGCGAACGGCAACGCTTCGACGACGAGTCGATCCCCGCGACGCGCATCGATACCGGCGGCGGCGTTTACGAGTTCGCGAATCGCCGCGATATCGGCGACCCGTCGCGCGTCGACCAACACCGCAACATCGCACCGACGCAAGCTGCCCGCCGGAAACGATTCGCGCACGCGTCGCTGCGCGAGGCCGCGTTGACGGCGCGCACTCGAGCGGTCGTAGCCCATGCCGCCTTTGCGATAGCGCTCGTTGCTGCTGCTCTCGCTGAGCGCGCCCGCCCCATAGGGAGCGCGCGTGAGCGTGGAGATGCTGCGTGTCGCCGGGTCGCGCTCTTCGACGACGCGCACGATCGTGCTGCCGACGCCGAAGGCGCGGTCGAGCGCACCCTGCAAGGTCGCCTGCAGCCGCGCACCGGCGGCGACGCCGCCGAGATTCGCGCGTTCGAATGCATTGCCGCCGTCGTCGAGCAACGTTACCCGCTGCGCCGTCAAACCCGGTACGCTTGCGGCCACGAAGCGACGGATGCCGCGCGCCTCGGTCGCATCGATCTGCATTCCGGCGACGACGCGTACGCGCACGCTCGCCGTCGCCGGCGTCGCGCTCTCGTCGGCGAACGCCGCTCGACGCGCGGGTGCAATGATGACACGCGCATCGCGAATGCCATGCATGCCGCGCAGCGCGCGTTCGATATCGCCGGCGAGCCCGACCCGCGTCTGCGCGTCGACGACGCTCTGCGGGGTGAGCACACCGATACCGGCGAGCGCCTCGGTGCTGTCGGGAACGTGGTCGTGCGGTAAACCGACCAGCGCGAGGCGCAGCAACAGCGCGCTGCGCCGCCCCGCCGCGACGACGACGTTACGGTGAACCGGAGTGAACGGCTCGTTCCACGCCGCGAGCTGCTCCTCGATCTCGGCGAGCTGCGCCGGGTAAAGCGGGTTTGAAAACAATGCGCTGCGCGCCGGATGCATCGCGATACCGATCGCGATGCTCGCGATTGCTGCGACGAGCAACGCCGCACCGAGCGCCGCGCGCGTCCGGCCGCCCAGGGCATTCCAGCGACGCAGCCACGGTGCAAGCGACTCCACGCTAGACCTGCATCGTCAGGATCGATTGCAGGGCTTGCGCCGCGTGCTGTAGCTCGGCCGCGGCGACCTCGACGGCGACATCGGCTTTCGCGCGCGCGTAGACCGCATCGCGCAGCGAACCGTGCCCCGCGGCAAAAGCATCTTCGGCCTGCGAACCTTTTCGGAGCGTCGACCCGAGTGCATCGACGATCTCGGCGAACGCTTCTTTCCCCTTGTCGGAGGTCGGCGAAACCAACGCCGCGTCGGGAAGAAGCGGACGAACGGTCACGGTTGCTCCACCGCGATCGTGCGTTCGATCGTGCGCTTGCCGATCGAAAAAAGCGCGGCGTCGGCGGCGTAGGCACGCGAAGCGTCGAGCACGTCGACCATTTCCGTAACGAGATTGACATCGCGCGTCGCTTCGCGCTTCGCCCCGAGAAAACGTAACCGTCGCTCGCCCTGCGCGTCCCGCACCATCGCGAAGGTCGGCACGCTGCGCGCATAGCGTCCGCGCGGCCCCGCCGCCTGCGCGGCGGCGACGTTGTGCGCGTACACGTCGAGCGCGCTGCGCTGTGCCTGCATCGCATCGGCGGCGCTACCCAAAAGATCGAGCGTCATCGCGCGGCCTTCGCGATCTCGCCGAGGCGCGCGTGCATCGCCGCGAGCAAGGCGTCGCCGAAGAGCGCGCTGCGCGCGAGCTCGGCCATCGCGCGCTCGCCGGTGCCGCCTGCGGCTTGGCTGCGTGCGAGCGCGTTACTCGCGGCTGCAAGCCCGGCGTCGGCGCGGGCGAAACCGGGTTGAAGGGATGCTGCTACGTCAAACATGCAGGCATCGTACCGCCTGCATGTCGACGCATTATTTCCGCAACGTTACCGCGGCGTGACGCGCGGGAGGCCGCTGCGCGTGCGCGGTATACCCAGGAGCAACCGGGTCACCTCGTCATAATTCGCGATGCCGCTTGCAACGTGGTTGCTCTTGAGATAGTGGTTATAGGTTCCCCACGAAAAGCGGGCGAAGGCGACGTTAAGGTTGCGTGCATTGCGCGCACGAATCGCCGCGAAATCGCTCCACACCAACGGCGTAAACGTGTTTTTCGCATACTGCGGCAACGGTGGAAGCGCGAAGAGCACGCTCATCCACCCGGAATACTCGGCAATCGGGTCGGGGTCGCGCAGACAGGCGAGCGCGCCGATATAGTTCGCCTCATCCTCGCGTGCGAAACCCGCGACGTGCGACCATTCGTGCGCGAGATCGAACGGCACCTCGAACCAAATTAGATCCGGGGCGAGTTGCGATTCCAAGGTGAGCGGATTGATAAATCCCTCGGTGCCGTTGAGCGACATGAACGGGCCGACGATCGTCCACTTCGGTGCGCCGACATGCGGGTTCCAGCGGTCGCCGAGTGCGTGCACCACCGGCAGCCAGGCCGCTCGTAGCTCGGCACGGTCGTATCCGACGCGTTCGCGAGCGTGCGCGAGGGGCGCGAGCGCATTGAGTTCGGCGATTGCCTTGACGCGCAGCGCCGCTACCGCGCGTGGATTGACCGCGGCGGCATCAAAGGTGCCGATCCGCGCTTCGATCGGCGCGCGCGCGTAATTCCATCCCCACGCGATCTCAAACCATGCATAGGCAACCAAGAGCACGAGCATCGCATCGAAGAGCCCACGCAATCCGCGCCGGAGCGCGAGGAGGAAGAACGCCAGCAGTGCGAGCGCCGCAATATCGCCGAGCGAGAACGGGAACGGCGCGGCGATCGCGCGCGCGATATGCTGCCAGACCGGGTAGCCGCCGTTGACGTAACTGCGCTCGATCCATGCCGCGCCGGGATGGATGGATGCGACGACGCCCGCCGCGCTCAAAAGAGCGAGACGGGCGCCGAGGGCAAAGCGAGTCTTTAGCGCTTGCTGAATTGGAAGCGTTTGCGGGCGCGTTTGCGGCCGTACTTCTTCGATTCTTTTTCGCGCGGATCGCGAGTGAGCAGCCCGTGCTTGCGCATCGTGCCTTTGCTGGCTTCGTCCATCACGACGAGCGCGCGGGCGATGCCGTGCCGAATCGCGCCGGCCTGTCCGGTCACTCCGCCGCCCTCGGTTTTCACGATGACGTCGTAGCGCGAACGGCTCTCGAGCGCTTCGAGCGGCTGGCAGACGATCTGCTGCAACTGCGGGCGCGGGAAGTATTCATCGAACGGTTTGTTGTTGACGGTAATCACGCCTTGGCCTAACGCCATGCGAACGCGCGCAACCGCGCGCTTGCGACGACCGGTCGCCTGAACGAACTCGCTCACGAAATCTCCTCGAGCAGCGATTTGGGCTGCTGCGCAGTATGGGTGTGCTCGGTTCCGGGATAGACGCGCAGGCGCGTAAGCTGGACGTCGCGCATGCGATTGGTCGGGAGCATTCCGCGAACGGCCTTCTCGATGAGGCGCTCGGGATGCTTCTCGTGAATCTGGCGCGCCGTCTGGGTGGTGAGACCGCCCGGGAAGCCGCTGTGACGATGATAGACCTTCTGCTCCCACTTGTTGCCGCCGAGTTCGATCTTTTCGGCGTTAATGACGACGACGTGGTCGCCGGCGTCGATGTGCGGGGTCCAGGTCGGTTTGTGCTTGCCCGAGAGGGCGCGCGCGATCCGCACCGCGAGGGTGCCTAATCGCTGCCCGGCGGCATCGACGATAAACCAATCGTGCGTTGCCTGCGCCGTTGTCTGTTGGTAAGTCCGCATATCGAGGCTTCCTAGAGTTCTGAATGAAGGGACGAGAAGGGAACCGCCGCGGGGCTAGCCCGCGACAACCTCCGGATTCTACCCGGGAACCAGAGCAGCGTCAAGCGCCACGGAGGCCGGGAGTCTCCGCCACCTTAATGGAGCAGGGTCAACCTGCTACGGTTTCACGGCGACATCCAGGTGGCGCCGAACGACCGCCGTTCCGGATCGCGCAGTCACCGCAATGCGCCACACGGTGGCGTACGCGAGCTTTACTGCGGCGACGTACCGGCCGTTCCCCAGCGGTCGCGCAGTCGCCGTTGCCCCCGCCATCGACATGCTCGGCATGGAAGTAGCTACGGTTATTCGTGCGCCCTCGACCGCCCGACTCCCCGGACCGGTGAAACGAATGGTTACCTCGTCGATACCAACTTTCGGAGGGTTGGGCGAAATTGCCAGCGTCATGATGGGCGCCGAGGGGGCGGCACTTGCCGAGCCCGCTAGCGCGATGACGGCTAGTGTAGCAACGATAAAAACTCGTCTCACGGATTGGTTACCTTTCATAATGTGATGGATCAGAAGGGATGCGGGGCGTAGTCGCCTACCGCGGCATGGAGCCGGACGAGAGCGTCGTCGTATCGAGCGGTGGCCCGGAGAACGTTTTCACGAGCACCGGCCAGTGTCGCGAGCGCATCAAGAACATCGAGTTCGATGCCCTTACCCGCCCGGGCGCGCAGATCGGTGATACGCATATCGATCTTCGCATTGCGTAATTCGGAGTTCGCCGTAACTCTGTTCCGTTCCGCCGCCTCCAAATCACTAACCGCATCGTGGACCTCGGCTTGCGCCTGGAGTTTGGTTCGAGCCAGTTCGACCCGCGTGCGATCGTACTCGAGCTCCGCACGGCGTACGTCGACTCCGCGCGATCCGCCATCGAAGAGCGGAAGCGAGGCCGTAATTCCAATTTGTGACCCGGCATTTCCCAACGCAGGATTCGAGAAACCGTTATACGTTTGCACCGCCGCGGAGATCGTCGGCAGGTATCCGTCGCGCGCAGCCGCAATGCGCTCGCGTGCAGCGAGCAACGACCGCTCGGCGGCAATCACATCGGGGCGCTGTGCGTACGCTCGCCGTTCGAGCTCTCCAAAACGAGGCAGGCTCGTTGCGGCCGGAGCGTCGAGCGTGAGAATGAGATTCGATGTAACGTCGAAGTTCAGCAGTACGTCGAGTGCCTGCACTGTGCGTACCGCCTCGGAGCGCGCATCTTCTTCGAATTGCTGAGCCCGGGCGAGCGCGGCCTCATCACGCGCGATGAGATAGCGCGGTGCGGCTCCCGTGCGCACGCGCTCCAAGGTAAACGCGAGATGGGAGCGTTGATCTCGGACGTCGACCTTTCGCAGCTTTTCGACGGCGCGGGCGAGCGCTGCTGCATTGTAGGCAACCAGTGCATCGCTCACGCCCCGATTCACGGACATTGCCGCGCTCGCGCGAGCCGCTTCTGCATTCGATCCGGCCGCGCGAGCAACTTCCCACGCCTGCGGAGCGAAGAGTGGTACGGTTGCGTTCAGCGACGCATACGTCTGGCGCGCTGCAGGCATTCCCAGTTGCGCGAGCGTCGACTTCAACGTGGTTTCGCTCACCGACACCTCCGGCAAGGCCTGAGCTCGTGCGGAGCCTGCCTGCTCCGCGGCGATCTCGCTGTTTAATGTCGCCAGACGCGCATCGAACGACCCTTGCGCCCGCGCGATGACTTGCGCGTCGTCGAGCCGGCCGGTCCAGCGAAGTGGTTTTGCGGACAATGGCGACAATCCGAGGCCGATAGCGACGACGACAATCGCGAACCCCAAAGCCCTACGCATCGAATGGCTCCGTTACCGGCGTCGCGTTAGGGGATCGACGCAATATCGTGCGATTCCACCATTCCGGTAAGTCGTCGAACAGATCGTGCAGCACCGGCACGACAAAGAGTGTCAGAACCGTTGAGATCGAGAGTCCGCCGATAATGACGGTCGCAAGCGGTGAATATGCATCGATCCCGGTCTTCGGGAAAAACGCAACCGGCACGAGAACGATCAGGCTGACAATGGTCGTCATCAGGATAGGCTGTAGACGCACCGGGCCGGCATAAAGGATCGCATCGCGACGCGTCATGCCTTCTTTGCGCTTGCGAATGATAAGATCGAGCAAAAGGATGGCGTTGCTCACCGCCATACCGTTAGCAACGACGATTCCCAGTATCGAGACCGTGGAGAAGTTTTGATGTGCAAGCAACAATGCAGTAAACATTCCAAGGAGCTGTAGTGGGATCGAAAAGAGCATGACGAGGGGTTGAGTGAGGGACCGAAACTGCGCGACGAGCAGCAAGAACACGAATAACACGGCGACTGCCATCGCCGCGAGCAACCGATTGAAACTTACCGTCATTTCGGTCATATCGCCGCGCATTTTCATGCCGTACCCGCGTGGAAAGGCTACGGCCGCCATACCGCGCTGCAGGATACGCATATCCAACGCCATCTCACCGGGGCCACCACGCCGATAGAAGCCTAGCACCGACACACTGTTTTGCAACCCATCCCGTTCGATAAGCGACGGGCCCACGCTTCGTTCCACGTGCGCGACTGCGGCGAGCGGCACGACTTGGCCGTTCCCTCCGACTATTTGCACTGCGGAAATGTCGTTCGTGCGACGACGTTGCTCGCGATCGTAACGCACGAGAATCGTATCGTGCCGTACACCGGGTGGGTTGAAGTATTCCGTCGTTAAGCCACCGTGCAGTGCATAATAGGTCTGCTCTTGAACGTCGCGCGGGGTGAGCCCGATTTGCGATGCACGCGTCCGATCGACGATGAGTCGTTGCTGCGGCTGGGTATAGGACGAACTTGTAGAGACCTCGTAGAGCCCCGGAATCGACTTTGCCTGCTGGGCGACAACATTTGCCAAATGGTATACTTCTTTCCGCTTCGGGCCGTAAACGAGTATTTCAACCGGCGCGTCGTTGCTCGCCATGACATCCGCTCCCATTTCTTTAAGCTCCAGGCGCCGAATGCCCGGAATCGTTGTCGTCGCACGCGCGTAAAGGGCGTCCATGAGTTGCCATATCGACCGGCGCCGATGCCCCTTCGACTTAAAGGTAATCATGTACGAAGCGTCGTTCACACCGTTCATCGGTCCGCCCGTAAAATAATTTCCGCCATTGTCTTCACCGATCGATGCGGAGACGCGCTCGACATCACGATTTTTCAAAAGCAGCGCTTCGAACCGTCGACTCGCACGATTCGTCGCCGAAAAAGACATGCCGGGGTCCATCTCGAGAAACCCGTAGGCTTGCCCGGTGTCCGCGAGCGGCATCATCTCCTGGCCGATGAACGGCAAGAGCGAGATTCCGAGATATGTTAACAAGGCCGCTCCGGCCAGCACGAGCCCGCGATTATCCAAGCTCCATGAAAGCCCGCGCCGGTAAGCGCCGTCGAGGTTCCCAAGTGCCGCGCGCGCCGGGCGCAACGCTTTTGATACCGCCGCGTCGAAACGCGTGCGAACGGGCGACCGCTGATCGGGCGCCTGGAACAGGCGAGCCGCGAGCAACGGTGTGAGCGTTACCGAGACCAGAAGCGAAGCGAGAAGCGCAAAGATAATCGGCCAAACCAGGCCGACGAACATAATTTGCGTGATGCCGCCGCTCGCGAGTAGCGGTACGACCGCGAGTGCCATGACGCCCGTCGCTGCGGCGATCGGGACGATGACCTCCATAGTCCCGTCGATCGCTGCACGAACCGGCGATGCTCCTGCATCGAGTTTTCGGTGAACGGAATGAATAACGACGATCGAGTCATCGACAAGCCGCCCGATCGCGAGCAACAGGCCTATCAGCGTGGAACTATTTATCGACAAATGCATCGGCACGAAGAGTGCAACCGCGAGTGCAAGACATGTCGGGATCGTCGTTAAGACGATGAGCGTGGCGCTCACGTCCTCCAAAAACACGAGCAACACGACACCCGCCAAAAACACGCTCACGATCAACTCTTCGAGCATATTTCTGGTAAGGTCGTGAACGAAGCGCGAATTATCGTAAGCACGCGCAAAGTGCAGTCCTGGGTGCTCGCGTTCAATTGTCTTAATGCGCTGCATAACCGCAGCGATAACTTGCGGCGAGCTCGCATTGGGATCTTGAACGATCGAGAGTTCGACCGCGCTCTTTCCGTTAAACCGATATGCCGCGCGGACTTCGGCCGGCCCGTCGCTCACAGCGGCGACATCGCGAACGTAAATCGTACGACCATCCGCGGTAACGATCGGATAATCCGCCACGCTCTGCGCGGAAATCGCGCGTTGATCGCCGCGCAACGGCGTTTCATGCGCGGCGCCGGTAACGGTGCCTGCGGAACGGCTCGCGTTTTGAGCGTCGATCGCATCGCCGACTGCGAGTATCGAGAGGCGATCCGCCGAAAGGGCGTTGCGGTTCACGTTAACGCGGAGTTGTCGCTGTAATCCGCCGAATGGGAAAGCCACCTGAACGCCGGGTACGCCTTTGAGATCGTCGACCACCGTGTTTGCAACGAATTGTCGCAGCGCCACGGGGTCCCAATTCGTGCCGGTAACGGCGAGTTGAAGCACCGGAGTATTGAGCGGATCGACCGGCACCACGTAGCTAGGTTTGAGGTTTGCTCGATCGTACGGAAGTTCGCCCTCGGCTTGTTTTGCCAACTGTTGCACGTTGACGAGCGCCCGTTGCATGTTCGCGCCGTAATGAAACTGCAACGTAACCGTTGAGATTCCTTGCTGTGAATACGAACGAATATACCGCACTCCCTGAAGATCGATCATCCGTTCTTCGATCGGTTTCGTGAAGTAAGTTTCGACTTCTTGCGGGGAGTAGCCGGGGGTCATCGTAATGACGGAGATCAGCGGACTTTGCACGTACGGCATCATGCGCGACGGAAGCAAGAATAGCGCTGCTGCGATTGCGCCGACGACGATGGCGAGAAATGCGGCGAAGATCGCGTAGGGGTTTCGAAGCGCCCACGCTGCGACGCTCCGCTCCGCATCCTCAATGCGGTCGATCATGGCCCGGCGCTCACGACCGCCTGCCCTTCCTCAAGGCCGGCAGCCCCCGTAACGACGACGCGCATACCCGTGCGAAGGTGGCCGCTGACGTGGGCAACGGTGCCGTCGTCAGAAATCAGGATAACCGAAACGCGTTTTGCCGTGCCGTGTTCATCGATCCAAATCGCCGTTGTCGCTCCGCCGACGATCGCTGCGGACGGAACCGTGAAGGCTTTGTTGTGAACGACAACCGACGGATGCAACACGACATGCACGAAGCCGCCCGGCTGATACCGATCTCCGGGGTTGGGCACGATCGCTTCGGCGATTGCCGTATGGGTGCTGCGCTCGACGACGGGCGAAAGCGAGGTGACTCGAGCGTGCAACACCTCTCCGCCGCCGAAAAATATGTCGATCGGGGTTCCCATTCGGATGCCTGTGAGATTTTGTTGCGCTATTTGCGCCCGCACGCGAAGCCTATTGATCACAGCGACTTTTAAAATCGGCGTCCCGGGTTCGACGAAGACGCCCGGATCGACGAGCCGCCTCATGACGACGGCAGCGTTCGGAGCGATGACCCTCGTATATCCCGCGAGAACGCTCCGCGCGCGCGCGTTCGCGGTCGCCCGCATCACCTCGGCACGCGCGGCGTCAACTTCCGCGTTTGCGCCCGCGACCTTTGCCAGCGTCGCCGTATATGAGGCGCGCGCGGCGGAGACCTGCGCTCGTTCGCTTTGGTATTCTTGTACCGAGACCGCGCCCGCATGGAGGAGCATTCTCTCCCGTGCAATTTCGGCGTTCCAATAGCGCAGGTTTTCGCGCTTCGCCGAAAGGTCGGCACGCGTCGCGGTAGCATCTTCTTGCGCCGCGACGCGTTGATTGCGTGCAGCCTGCCCTGCCGCTTCGGCCTCCCGAGCATCGATCTGCAGCTCGGGTTCGCTGAGTCGCGCGATCACCTCGCCGGCCCGCAACTGGTTGCCCGTATAAACCTGAAAATCGGTGAGAACTCCAGACGTTCGTGCGACGATATCTTGGACGAGGTACGGCTCAACTTCGGCGGGTGCGGCAATCAATGGCCCGTTGCGCGCGCGCGATATAGTCGCGAACGTTACCGGAATTGGGGCCAGACCACGCGTATCGTCCATTGACGCCATCGCATCGCTACTCGCCGCATTCTTCGATTGTGCGAATGCAATTCCGAGAATCACGAGGCCCGCAACGAAAACCATGCCGATCGTTAGCGTACGACGCTCGCGGCCGAGCATGAACGTACCGATAGCGATCGTAACAAAGAGCGCGAGAGCCGCATTACGCCATGCGCTTGAGTCTCCTTCTGAGCTTGCCCCCATTCCGGCCATCGCACTGCTGGAGCCGGCGCTATCCGCCGTGTTTTTTGCGGCCTTCGTTGTCGCAGTCGGAGCGGGCATCCCCGTCATGCTCGTCGTCGGGGAAGTCACGGAGAGATTTGTAAGAACGCTTCCGACGAGCCCGCCCGATAGGTTCACCCGTAGCGTCCACGTTGTCGCTGCGACGAAATGTACGGCAAAGCGCCACGCGCCGCTACGCCCGGGTACCCGCACGGCCAAGCCGCTGGGACCAGCCATGTTCATCGACGGCATCGACGTGTGGTAAGCGATCTTTATTCGCGATAATCGCTCCGGCGAAAGTCCCGAGACGGAAACGGTAAAGGTCGTGACCCCGACGCGTGGCGGATCGGGGGAGGCTACGACGCTGACGCGAGCGTTTCCGATAGCGGCGTGAATCGGCGTGGCGAGAGCTGGCGCGAATTGAAGTGCCAAGACAATTGGCACCACCGCACAAAAAAAAGTGATCCGGCGACTCATCCTAGCAACCTCGACATAGTGCAAGCGAAGAAAAACTCACCCAGCGTCGGCGCGGCGACCCCGAGTGCGAACAAGAGAGCGAGCGTCGCCCTGACGTATCTATGACGCCACCCGTTTCTCGAGACGGGTTGCTCCGAACGGAGTAGGGCGTCGAGTCGCCCGTGTATCGCGTTCCGTTCGGCGAAGGCCATTGCGCCTATCGTCGCGTGCGGAGCCTGCGCGCGTGCGACACAAAGAAGCGCCGACGCGAGCGCCGTTCGCTCGACATGGAAAACGGCATTCTCATCTGCACAGAATTCGCGCGAAAAACGATGGAGATCGACGAGGTCGCCGACGGGGTACGGCACGAGATCGGTGAGGAAACAGAGCCACGAGGCAGTTACATGGTCGCGGCGCTCGATATGCGCGCGCTCGTGATAGAGCGCTGCCCTCAGCTCATCTTCGTTGAAGCGTTGTAACGCCAGGGTCGATATATAGACCGCCACATGCGACGTCTTCGCTGCGAAGATCAAGCAACTGCTATGGTCGGGGAGTTCGTAGAGCGTTACGCCTATTGCACGTGCGACCGCTTCCGCGGCCCCTCGAGCGGGAAGCGCTCCGCGGACAAGTGCAGCAAGTTGTCGCTTGCGCACGAGTGCGCGAATCGCCGCACGTACGAAAGCAAGGATGACGAGCACGATCAGTAGCCCGTACAACGCACGACCCGCCGGCATCTCCAGGCACGACGATTTCGAGCCTACCGCTAAACCGAACGAGACGAGTACGAGAAAGAGCGTCCCGGGAATCGCTGCCGCAATCGCTGCGTCGGCTGCCTGCCGACGACGATCGTCGTGCGTAGCCACGATGGTCGGCCCGAGCAATCGAACCCCTAACCACGCCAGCGAAGGAATGACGATCGCGGCGCACAGTGAGGTGAATATCGCGCCGGAGAGAACGCATTGTACGATGACGAGGAGAACTTGACTTATCACGATTTCATTTCGGATCGTCTAAGTTCGAGCAAGCGTTCGAATTCTCGCAAGGACTCGTCGTCCGAGGCGAGCGTCTCAGCCAAGTTTGCGATGAGCGGGTTTCGATAATTTTGCATGAGGCCGGTAAGAACGCCGCCGACGATTCGCTGCTCGAACTGATCGCGCGTCAGTACGGCGGTAAACGTGTTCGCCTTTCCGCGCGCTCTTTTCGTCAAGTGCCCCTTTTCGGTCAGCGTGTTGAGCGTTGTTTTCGCCGACGAATAGTGAACGCTGCGCCCACCAATCGCGAGACGATCGACAATCTCAGCGACGGTCGCCGAACCACCGATTTCCCATACGGCGTTGAGCACATCGCTCTCGAGCGGGCCCAGCACAGCCGCGGAGCCGCCGGCACCTGGGCGAAACACGTTCCCCTTCATCTGCCAAGGACGTTAGCACTTCTCCGGTCGAGCGTCAACTGCTCTTCTGCATCCGCCGGATCACGAACAGCGCATAGAGCACCACCGCGGCGAGCCCGGGGAGCGTCAGCGCCAGCGTCATGCCGAGCGCACCGGGGCCGGGCCCCGCGTCGGTGATAGCGATGCCGCCGCTCCCGGCCGGGAACGCCGGTAGGAGATAGGGGTACATCGTCGCCGCCGCCGCGAGCACGAGGGAGGCGAGGAAGATCGCCGAGGCCGCGAACGCCGCGCCGGGCTTGCCGACCCGCGTGAACCAGTGCACCCCGCCGAGCGCGAACAGCGAGAGCACGGCGATCGGCGCGAGCTGCATCGGGTTACGGGCCGCCGCCCCGCTCGGCAGCAGCAGGCTGGCAAGCGTGGTGAGGCTGTAGAGCAGCAGCACCCCCCACCAGAGCCGCGAGAGCAGGCGCGCGGAGCGCGCGGCGAGCTCGCCGTCGGTCCGCAGGGCGAGGAAGGCCAGCCCGTGCTGCGCGAGTGCAACCAGCGCGAAGAGACCGACGCCGAGCGCGTAGGGGTTGAGCAGGAAAGCAAAGCGACCGAGAAAGTAACCGTGCGCATCGAGCGGTAGCCCGCGCACGAGGTTCCCAAGTGCGACGCCGAAGAGCACCGCGAGCAGCGCACTCGCGCCGGTGAACGCCACATCCCAGAAAGCGCGCCAGAGCTCGCTTGTGAAATGATTGCGCAACTCCATGGCGATGCCGCGAAACATCAGCAGCCAGAGCACCACGGTAAACGGCAGATAAAATCCGCTGAACGCCGAGGCGTATGCGCGCGGGAAGAGCGCGAAAAGGACGCCGCCGGCGGCGATCAGCCAGACCTCGTTCCCGTTCCAGAACGGCCCGATGCTCGCCATCGCGGCCGCGCGCTGCTCGCCGGTGCGGGCGACGAACGGCGAGACCGCCCCGACGCCGAGATCGTATCCGTCGAGAATAACGTAGAGCGCGATCATCGTTGCAAGGAGTACGAATGCCGCGGCGTTCATGCTTCAACCTCCGCCGTTTCGTGCGCGAGCGCGTTGGGGCCGAGACCGATTTCGCGCAAGACCAAGAGCATGAAAAGCAGGCCGAGCAAGAAATACATGCCGGCGAAACCGATGAGCGTGAAGACCGTCTCGCCCGCGGCAACGTTGGTCGATGCAGCCTGAGCGGTTCGCATGATGCCGTATATTACCCACGGTTGTCGCCCGACTTCGGTAACGACCCAGCCCGCTTCATTGGCGATATAGGGAAACGGCATCGCCAGCATCAGCACCCAAAGCATCGGGCGAAATTCCGTGAGTCGACGGCGCCACAGCAACAATACCGCAAACGCAGCGATCGCAACGAAGATCGTGCCCAGCCCGACCATAACGTGATAGGCGTAGTAGGTCAGGGCGACCGGCGGCCACAGCGTGTCGGCATACTGCGTGAGGCCCTTGACGTTCGCCGTGAAATTCCCATAGGCGAGGAAACTCAGGACGTTCGGCACCACCACGGGATCGATCAACTCGCGGCGTTGCGTGTCGGGCATCCCGATAATCGCCAGCGGCGCGCCGTCGGTCGAATGGAAGAGCCCTTCCATCGCGGCGAGTTTTACCGGCTGATATTTCGTAACGTCGGCACTATTGCGATCTCCCGTCGGGAAAATCACGAACGCCGATGCGACCAATGCGACCACGACGCCCATCCGTACGTATCGGCGCCCATCCTCGAGATCGCGTTTTGCAAGCAGATAATATGCGCCGACGCCGGCGACGATGAACGAGCCTGCGACGAGCGCTCCCACGAGTACGTGCGCGTACTGCCACCATGCAAACGGCGAGAAGAGCAGCGCGCCGATATCGGCGAGGCGAATGCTCCCGTCGCTCGCGACCCGATAACCCACCGGGTGCTGCATCCACGCATCGGTCGCAACGATAAAGAAGCCCGAGAGCCAGGAGCCGATACCGACGAGCGTCGCCGACCATGCATAGAGACGCGGCGAGACGCGCCGCCGTCCGTAAAGCATGATTCCGAGGAAGACCGACTCGAGGAAGAACGCATAGACGCCTTCCATCGCCAGCGGCTGGCCGATTACCGCGCCCGCCTTCGCCGAAAAAGGCGCCCAATTCGTGCCGAAAGCGAACTCCATCGGAATTCCCGTCACGACGCCGACGGCGAAATTGATCGCGAAGATCTTCGTCCAAAAGGCCGAGGCGCGTCGAGCGACCTCGTCCTCTCCACGTGCGGAGCGCCACGCGAACCACGCGATATACGGAGCGAGCCCGATCGTCGCGATCGGAAAGAGGTAATGGAACATCACGGTGAACGCAAATTGCATGCGATCGGCGACGATGGCGGTTCCCAAGAGCGAGCCCTCCTAAACCGACTCTACCTCTATCCGTGAGGCCTCGCAAGCAGGCGGGCGCCGAACTTTTCGCAATCGACTATCGTACAATGCGCAGGGACATCGGAGAAAATGAATATCTTTAGCACCCATACGCTGCCCGAGGCGGCGAGCACGGCCCGCATCGAGGCGCTCAGCGACAACATCTTCGCCGTCGCAATGACGCTGCTCGTCCTCGATCTGCGCATTCCCGCGCACGCCGAAGGCAGCAGCGTGTGGCCCTACATCGCGATGCTCTGGCATCACATGCGCACCTTTGCAGTCAGTTTTTTCATCGTCGGGCTCTATTGGGTGCTCCACCATCACGTCTTCATTTTCGTGAAACGCTCCGATCGGACGCTGCTGTGGCTGAACCTGCTCTTTATGCTCTTCGTCGTCGTCACGCCGTTCTCGGCCGGCTTGCTCGGTGCGTTTGACGATAGTCGCACCGCGATTGCGGTCTACGGTGCGAACATCGCCCTACTCGGCGTCTCGTTACTTGCAATCTGGTGGTACGCAACGCACGAACATCGGCTTGTCGAAGCCAAACTTCCTCGGCCGGTGATTCGTTTAGAGGCGCTGCGGATGATGATCCTCCCGGCGATTTGCACGATCGCCGTCGCCGTTTCGTTTCTCAACACGACGGTGAGCATCATCATATTCGTGCTCGCGCCGTTTCTCTATCTCTGGCCGGCAAAACGCACGATCAGAGCGAAGATCGAACCACAGATCCGTCATCCCGAGTAGGCGTGCCGCTAGATATCGGCGAGCGCGCACGGCGGGACAGATCGCGCTACTCGGCGGGACAACTCCCGAGCATCGGCGGCTCGGCGAACGAATCGTAACCGTCGGGATAGGCGACGCCCGCAAAATAGAGCCCATAAGCCGGCGCGGTAACTCCGGCGGCGGCGCGATCGCGTGCGGCGAGGATCGCGGCGACGCTCTCCGGGCTGCGTCGACCCATCGCGCACTCGGCGAGAAGGCCGACGATCGTGCGCACCATGCGATGCAAAAACGCGTTCGCGGCAACGCGAACGATCGTTAGTTCTCCGCGCGGCTCGATCGTCAGCGATTCGATCCGTCGAACGGTGTTGCCGTTCTCGGGAAGCGTGCCGCAGAACGAGCGGAAATCGTGTTCGCCGACCAGCGGCAGGGCGGCCGCGCGCATCGCGGCGATATCGAGCGGTCGATAGAGATGCCACGCATAACGGGCGAGCAACGCCGAGGGGAGCGGGCGGGCGAGGATCGCGTAGAGATAGCGGCGGCGCAGCGCCGAAAAGCGTGCAGAAAAGTCGGGAGCGACGGTTGCGACATCGCGCACGCGGATGTCGCGCGGCAGCCGCGTATGGAGTGCGAGTGCGAAGCGATCCCACGGAAACGCGATACGGGCGGTCGTAAAACTGACGACCTGCCCGCATGCATGGACTCCGGTATCGGTTCGCCCGGCGCTCGTGAGCGCAATCGGCTCGCCGAGTAGGGCGGAGATTGCGGCTTCCAACTCGCCGGCGACCGTTCGTTGGTTCGGCTGGCGCTGAAAACCGCAATAGTCGGTGCCGTCATATTCGACGGCACAGCGAATGGTTAAACCTTCGCGGTCTCGCGTTTCGGAACCGTGCGCTTCTCGTCGAGGTCGAGCAGGTCGGCCCACGTCGTCACGTCCGTACGATCCGGCGCTATCTGATTGCGCAGGTTCACGAAATAGGTCAGCGATTCTCCCTCGGGCGAATGGCTCAGCCATTGGTGATTCCATTGCTCGATTTCCGCCGAGCTCTTCTTGGAGATATACTCCTCGGAGACGTGTTGCTCGATCTCGGCAACACTCTTCGCTTTTTTGATGCGCTCGAGCAACCGTTCGTGATCGATCGCGAGAAACGCAAAGACCGCCTGATCCATCGGGCAGTTGTAGTGATAGTCGCCGATGTTTCCGAACGCCAGTGCGTAGCCTTTGTCGATCGTGCGCCCGATCTGCACGAGCCCATGCACTTTATCGTGCACGCTACGGGGATAGGTTTTTGTAAGATCCATGCTCGCGTGAACACCGACAAGCCCGCTTGGGTTGCGCCGCGGCTAACCGTGCTGCCGCTGGAGCGGGAACAGGATGACGTCGCGGATGCTGCTCGCGCCGGTCAGCAGCATGACGAGGCGATCGACCCCGATGCCGATCCCCGCCGTCGGCGGCATTCCCGTCTCGAGCGCCCGGACGAAATCCCAATCGGGCTCGGGAATCTCCTCATCGCCTTGCGCCCGCTGCGCGATCTGCGATTCGAAGCGCGTGCGTTGGTCGTCGGGATCGTTGAGTTCCGAGAACGCGTTACTGATCTCCATCTGCGCGCAGAAGAGTTCGTATCGTTGCGTCATCTCCGGATCGCCCGGAACGCGTTTGGCCAGCGGCGAGATGACGAGCGGATACTCGGTAACGAAGGTCGGAGCGATCAAATGCGGTTCCAAGATGCGTTCGAATATTTTGTCGAGCGCGTGCCCGTGCGTCGGCGACGGCGGCATGCCGAGCTCTTCGAGAATCGCCGCCGCCCCGGCCGGGTCGAGCAAACGTTCGCGGGTAAAGCGGCCGTGGGAGTAGCGAGCGATCCCCTCGAGATAGCCGATGCGGTCGAAAGGGCGCGCAAAGGATATCTCGTGCTCGCCGACGCGCAGCGTGGTTCCACCGGTCACGACGCGCGCGAGATGCTCCATCAGCGCTTCGTTGAACTCGAGCATATCGTTGACGTCCCAATACGCCGCGTAGAGCTCCAACATCGTGAACTCCGGGTTGTGGCTCGTATCTATCCCTTCGTTCCGGAAGATTCTGCCGATCTCGTAGACGCGCTCCATACCGCCGACGATGAGCCGTTTGAGGTTGAGCTCGGTTGCGATGCGCAATTGCATCCGAGCGTCGAGTGCGTTGACGTGCGTGAGAAACGGCCGTGCGGCGGCACCGCCGGCGACGTGCAAGAGCGTCGCGGTCTCGACTTCGTAAAATCCCCGAGCGTCGATGAAGCGACGCATCTCCGAGAGAATGCGGCTGCGCGCTAAAAAGGTCGCGCGCACGTCGGGGTTGACGACGAGGTCGACGTAGCGCTGCCGATATCGTTTCTCGACATCTTGCAACCCATGCCACTTATCGGGCAATGGTGCAAGCGCTTTCCCCAGCACCTCCAGCGCGGTGGCGTGCAGCGTCAGCTCGCCCATCTTCGAGCGAAACAGATACCCTTCGACGCCGACGATATCGCCGCGCTCGACGTGCCCGAGCGCCGCAAACGGCTCCTCGCCGAGATCGTCGCGCCGCGCGTAGACCTGTAACTTTGCGTTCGTCGCATCGGCGAGATCGAAGAACGAGGTCTTCCCCATGCCCCGTCGCGTCAACACGCGCCCCGCCAAGCGCAAGCGCTGTGCGGAGAGCGGTTGTTCTGCCGTGACGAACGTGAAGAGCTCGGCGATCTGCGCGAACGATATCGGCAGGGCCAGCGCGGCATCGTCGCAATCGGCCGGGGCTCCGAGCGCAGGCTCGACCGACGCAAGGGCGTCGCGCACCGAGCTGCGCTCGAAACGCGTCTGCGCGAATGGGTCGCGACCGGAAGAACGCAGCGCGGCCAGGTGTTCTCTCCTGGCCGCGACGAGCGATGCTTCGGTCTTACCGATATCGTCGTGCAATCAGGAGGCTTTCTTCGCGACTTTTTTCTGTGCGGGCGCCCCGCCGTTATGGCTGATCTGCTCGATCTTATATTTCGTCAGACCGCGCGGCGTCGAGACGTCGACGGTCGCGCCTTTCTTGTGCCCCATCAACGCGCGCCCCAACGGCGATTCGTTGCTCAAACGACGGTTGACCGGGTCCGCTTCGGCGGAGCCGACGATCGAAAATTCGTACACGTCGCCCGAGCCCATCTCCTTGACCTTGACGGTACAACCTAAATGCACTTCGTCGGCGGCGTAATCGCTTTCGTCGATGAGTTTCGCGTTGCGAATCATCTGCTCGATTTTGATAATGCGCCCCTCGATAAACGCCTGCTCTTGTTTGGCGTCTTCGTACTCCGCATTTTCGCTTAAATCGCCGTACTCTTTTGCTTGACGAATACGATCGTTCACCTCTTTGCGGTGGACGGTCTTGAGGTCGTCAAGCTCTTGTTCGAGCTTTGCGAGTCCTTCGCGGGTAAGGACGATTTCTTTGTCGTTCAACGATAGGCCCTCGTTACAGGAGAAAGGCCCCGAGAAAGGGGGCTGGCGCGCCTGCTTCGGGAGGAGGGGGTCATCCCCTGCCCCCGAGTTCGATGACGCGCGGACGAAGTTTTAAAGAGGCCATTAACCCCTCGTAATCGCTGGGCACGACCTCCTCCCAGCGCTTTCCCAGGAGCGCGAGCAACGCCGCTTCCAAGACGTTCGTACCGAAAGATCGCCCCCCGAAATCGGGGGTGGTGGTGACCAATCGACGTACGCCGCGATCGCGGAGCTCCTCGATATTCTGCGCCGTTACCGTGTTGGTGAGCACGATCTTTCCGTCGAGGCGATCGGGCATAAAACGGCGCATGAAATGGAAATCGCCGGCGATGATTTCGGCATCGTGGTAATACTGCGGATATTTCGGTTCGGGAGCCTGCTCTTGCTTCTTCCCGGTCGGATAGAAGAACTGAAACGGCAACTTGCAAGCATCGGGAAGATACTTCTCGGCGAGTTCCTCGAACTCGCGCAGGCCGCGCACCGGTTTGTCGAGATCGAGCGCGAAGATGAAATCGCCGAAGAGAACATCGGCCCCCGCTTCGACGAGCGCTTGCGCCATACCGAACCGGTCGAGCGCGCTGACCATCAACACCTTTTTCCCGCGCAGCGAGATGCCGAGTTCGTCCTGCAGAAAAGCGACCGCGCTGCGTTCGAGCGTGTTTTTCAGCCCGCTGCCGTCGACCGCCGGGGTTTTCTTCGCTGCTGCGAGCAAGCGCAAGCCGTCGCGGAGCGCGAAGCGCTTACTGCCCGCGTAGAGATAGACATCGATGCCGCCGAGCCCGATGGCATCGACGGTGCCGTCGATCTCCTCGATCTTCGCCAAAGCGAGATCGAGTTTGCCGTCGGTTCCGATTCGTTCGATCGTAAATTGCTCGCCGAGCAATTCGACTTCGGCGCGATGATCGCGCGAGCTCGCGCCGAGGGAGACCGAAACAACGTGTTTCATAGGCTTGCTTTCCGCCGCGCTCGCGCAGCCCTCCGGTTCGGAGTATACTTAAAGAACACGATGGCACCAACACCGACTCGCCGTGCGATCCTCGGATCGATCGCCGCCCTTGCACTGATCGGCGCGGTTAGCGCCGACCCGACCGAACTGCGGAGCATTCCGCTTCGCGGCGCGCATCGCGTTCGGATCGAGGTCTCCGGCCTGCCGCTCTTCGTGAGCTCGCATGGAGCACGCTCCGGCAACGTAGGCGTGCGCCTGATCTACACCTCGGCGCGCCCGCCGAGCATCGAGAGCTGCCACCACGGCGATCGTCTCGAACTCACCGCGATCGCCGGCGGCAATTCCGTCATTCCCTTCGTCAGCGCGAACCCGACGCACCTCGATCTGCGGGTGCCGGCCGGTCTGCCGATGCAGATCCACGGCTTTACCGGCGCGATCTCGATCGCCGATCCCGCCGCGAATGTCGCGGTCGATAACGGCACCGGGGAGATCGTGGTCACCGGCGCGCGTGCGGGCGTCGATCTCGCAACCGAGAGCGGGGACGTGCGTGCAACGCTCGCTCCGGGCTGGCGGCCGAGCACCGTTCGTTTGGAGACCGGCTCCGGGAACGTCGTGTTGCACGTTCCGGCGAATTTTCGCGGCCACGTCGTGCTCGGGGCCGCGGCGGGCAACGCGAGCGATCCGCTGCCGCCGAGCGCGCGCAAGGCCTCCGCACCGTTCGTATGGCTCTACAGCGGAAAGGGCAACGTCGCGATCGTCGTCGACCATACGTAGCAGATCCTAGTGCGGCGCGAGCGCGCGCCGACGAGCGGCGGCCTCGCGCGTCGAGGCGATTTTCTCAGGAGTGATCGCGGTGTCGAACGCGCGCATATCGGCGAGCGTAAAGCCGCAGCGCTGCGCCATCGCCTCGATCTCGATCACGCGTTCGAGTTCGATCCCGCGCCCGAGCGTATAATTTTCGAGCCGATTCTCCAGTGCCAGCACCATCGTTTCGCTCATACAGGCAAGCGCGGTGCGCGGCGGGAGATTGAGATCGAACTCCGTCCCCGGTTCGCGGACGCGCTCGAAACGCGGCTCGCCGGGAACGACCATGTTGCCGCCTTCGGTTACCAGGACATCGGGGCGTTCGACGGCGACGCGACGGCTGACATCGTGCGGCAACGAGAGTTCGCAGACGACGGCGCCGGGCTGCAAATCCTCGGGTTCGATGATATCTTGCGTCGACGACGTCGCGGTGAGCACGAGTTGCGAGCGGCGCACCGCCGCGGCGATATCGGTGGTATACGAAACGATGCACGGCAGTTCGGGGGTGACCCGCTCGCAATAGGCTCTCAAGCGCGTCTCGTTGCGCGCTACCAAGATGACTTCGCGAACTTTCGGTGCGATTAAGCGCGCGCATGCCGAACCGATGGAGCCCGTTGCGCCGATGACGGCGACCGTCGCCGATGCGAGATCGACCTCCATCTCGCGCGCACCGCGGAAGAACGATTGCAAGCCGGCGGCGATCGTTAACGAGTTCCCAGTCGTCACCGGAATCGGCGAGCGCTCGGCGACGGTGATGCCGCCGTCACCGACGACGCCGGTAAATGCGCCGAGCCCGGCGATCTGCGCGCCGAGTTCGGCGCCGATCTCGATGGAGCGAACGATGCGTTTGTAGATATCCTCGCGCGGAAGATCGAGAATCTGTTGCGGCAGCAGCGGCGAGCCGACGAACCAACCCTCGGTCTCGCGGCCGTCGGGGGTACGAACGCCGGTGACGTGGACGGCTGCGTAGGCGGGCATCCATTCGAGAATTTTCTTGACGATCGCCTCGCCTTTGCCTTTTGCTCCGGGTTCGTAACGCGCGACATCTTCCAGCGAGAGCGGATGGACGACGAAGCAAAATTTCGGCGCCTGCACGACGTTCATCGCGCGCGCTCCGCTTCTTCTTTCAGTGCCGCGAGCATCATCTCGCTGTTCTCCTTCACCTTTTTGTGCAGCGTCGGGCCGATGAGTTCGGCGAGCGTCGGCACGCCGAAATCATACTCTACGCCGAGCACCACGCGCGTTACTCCGCCGCGTTCGTCGAAGCTCCAAGTACCCTCGAAGCGGTCGAGATCGCCTTCGAGCAGCGCGTATTCGATGCGCAACGCATCGTCGAGAAAGCGGTCTTCTTCGAGCCACTCGATCGGGGCGCCCTCGACCAGCGTCTTCCAACGCGCAAGTACGCTGCTCGGACGACGTTCGACGATAACGACGCTCTCCACGTCGGGCATATATTGCGGAAAGCGTTCCTGGTCTTTTGCTAGTTCGTAGACCGCGCGCGCGGGCGCCGCAATTTCGATAGAAGTCTCGACGTAGGGCATCGAAGGCTGCCGTGCTCTCTCTTCCGGTGGCGATAGGGCGAGGTGGGTGTTACCCCAACGAGCCCAGGTTGCCCAACGCCGCGGCGACCCCTGCGCGCAGCGCGGCGAGCGCTTGCTCGATTTCCTCGGGGCGCACCACCAGCGGGGGCTCGAGGCGGATCACCCGCTGCTGGTTGAGCGTCCAGGCCGCGGTCACTCCGTGCTTGAGCATCTCGGGGATAATCCAGCCGCCGTAGCCCTCCGAGCGGAGTTCGAC